>CAZJPB010000013.1:0-19092 GCA_964547785.1 uncultured Pseudomonadota bacterium
TAAATCCTGGATCCTCACGGCGCTTGGATCGCGCCTCAGGATGACGAGAATTCGAAATTTTTTTTAAAAATTATTAACTTTTTTATTTCTAAGCTGAAAGTTTTATGCTTTATCTCGATTAAAAAAGCATAGTCTGCTGATTATTCGAGCCATCTTCTGTATCAAAAACTAATGCTTCGTTATCAACAAACAGATCATCGCTCATAAAAGCAACAGGCGATTGTTCTTTTGCTGCGTCCAAATGCATACTTTCCACTAGCTCATCAGATGAACTTTTAAAAGAAATAATCATGTCTTCGTCACCTTCGCCATCAGCTTTTACTTGCGCTTTTTTTGAAGAAACGCTTGAATCATTAGTATCATCAACATCATCTGCTCCATCTTCTTCTGATGCTTCTTCAAAGGCCACAATCGACGCTAACGATCTACCTGAATCAAGACGAATAAGACGAACGCCCTTTGCCTGACGGCCCATTGTGCGAACTTCTTTTGGCAATAAATGAATAATTTTTCCATTATCATCAATTAATAAAATATGCGAATCTTCGCTTACAATAACTAATCCAACAACATTGCCGTTTCTTTTATCCGTTGGAATCGTACGAACGCCAATGCCACCACGATGCGCTACTCTAAAATCACCGACCCTGGTACGCTTTCCGTACCCCTGAGCCGTTGCAAAAAGAAGATTTTTATTTTCATCATCAATAATTTCCATGCCGACAACATAATCATCATCACGCATACGAATACCAATAACCCCTGCAGCCTGACGACCCATCACACGAACTTCTTCTTCTTTAAAACGAATACCCTGTCCATGAGCTGTTGCAAGAACAATATCATCATTACCAGAACTGACTCCACAGAACGAAAGCGCATCATCATCACGCAAACCTACTGCACGAATGCCAGAAACACGAATCTTTGCAAATTCCTGAGCATTTGTTTTTTTGATAATACCTTTTTTGCTGACCATTACGATATTTTTGTTTTCCATATCCCGCATACAAAGAAGCCGAACAACGGTTTCACCTTCAACCAATGGCAGCAAATTAACAATAGCACGACCTTTTGATGTGCGAGAACCTTCAACAACTTCGTAAACACGCATGCTATAGACACGACCTAAGCTTGTAAAAAAGAGCAATTCATCATGATTCTTTGCAACAAAAACATCTTTTACCAAATCATCTGAATCATCTAATTTTTGCATGCCCATTTTACCTTTTCCACCACGATGCTGCACACTATAATTGGTAAGTAAAACACGCTTGATATAACCCTTGCTTGTCAGGGTTACGACAACTTCTTGATCAGGAATTAAGTCTTCATCAGTTAAAGACTCAAAACTATCTTCGATACGCGTACGGCGAGGATTGTTATACTGTTCTTTAATTGAGACTAGCTCTGCATGAATTTCTTTTTTTAAGATTGATCGATCATCAATCACCGACTGCAAATACGCAATTTTAAGACGCAAATCTGCAATCTCTTTATGAATTTTTTCTTGTTCAAGGCCAGTAAGACGTTGCAATCTCATTTCTAAAATTGCTTTACCCTGTTCTGCAGAAAGTTTATAACCAGTTTCTAAAGCAGCGATCGCTTCTTCTGCAGAATTTGATTGCTTAATAAGTTGTACGATAGCATCAATATTGTTAAGCGCAATAATAAAACCTTCAAAAAGATGCTCACGGTCTTTAGCTTTTTGTAAATCAAAAATAGTACGACGATAAACAACTGTTTCTCGATGAATTAAAAATTGATTAATGAGCTCTCGCAAAGAAAAAACGCGCGGACAATTATCGAGCAACCCGAGCATCAAAATAGAAAACGAAGACTGCAAGGACGTATGCTTATACAGCTGATTCAATACAACTTCTGGCATTTCTGTTCGCTTAACATCTATCACAATCCGCATTCCGCGCTTGTCAGATTCATCACGAATGTTGCCAATGCCATCAATAATTTTTTCTTTTACCAATTCAACAATTTTAATAATCAGTTCAGCTTTGTTTACTTGATACGGAAGTTCAGTAACAATAATTGCAGCGCCTTTTTTAGTTTCTTGAATTTCGGTAACACCGCGCACCACCACATTTCCGCGACCTGTTTTGTATGCTTTTAACACACCAGAGCGACCACAGATAATGCCACCAGTCGGAAAGTCAGGCGCAGGAACTAATCGTAATAATTCTTCAAACGTTAATGCTTCATCAGCAAGCAATGCTAAACAAGCATCAATAATTTCACCTAAATTGTGTGGCGGGATCGATGTTGCCATACCAACTGCAATACCAGAAGTTCCATTAATCAAAAGATTCGGCAAACGACTTGGCAAAACAGTAGGCTCAACCGTTGACTCATCAAAATTTGGTGTAAATGGAACGGTATTTTTATCAATATCCGCCAATAATTCTTGCGTGATCGCTTCCATACGAACTTCGGTATAACGCATTGCCGCAGCATTATCGCCATCAACCGAACCCCAATTGCCCTGTCCATCAAGTAATGGATAACGTTTTGCAAATTTTTGAACCATGCCAACCATAGTTCCATAGACTGGCTGATCACCGTGAGGATGGTATTTACCAAGCACGTCACCAACAACGCGAACAGATTTTCTATACGATTTATTGTGATGGTAGCCAAGTTCATGCATTGCGTACAAAACACGACGGTGAACAGGTTTTAATCCATCACGAATATCGGGAATAGCGCGACTGACGACAACAGACATTGCGTAATCAAGAAAAGAATTTTTTAATTCATCTTCAATCAAAACTGGTTTAGTCCTGAGATCATTCTTGGTTTTTTGTACTTCTGTTGTCATCCGCTACCCCTTGCTTACATGATATACATTTTATAGCTACTTTTTATCGATAAAAGCAGTATACAAGGTTTTATTTTTTGCAGCAAAAAGAGAAATAATATACATATTTTGGAATGAAAAATTTTCTTAAATTTTTATAAAATAATTATGCTTGGCTATCAAAAATCTTGAGTTAATCGAAAAAAAACTCTACATGTAGGACAGCTTAAATCTCTCTCAAGTCCTGCCCTGTCTCTCGCCTTTTTGATTCCTATAATACAATCTTTGCATAATAGATGCGTACAAGGAAGTGTATATTTTTTATATTTTTCTCTTTGTTGATCAACTGTTCCTTTTTCTTCGTCTTCTATAAGAACAGTATCTGCTCCCCCTTCTCCACAAACTGGACAGTATTGCAACTCTGGATTATCTAATCTTGAATATACAGGAAAACTAACTTGTTCTTCTCTTTCTCTTCTTTCTTGTTCTACTCTTTGCGCTTCTGTCGCTTCTCGTTGTCTTTGTGCTGCTGCTGCTCTACGTCTTTCAAGTTCTGCTCTTTCTTCAGCTCCTTGTCTTTGTGCTGCTGCTTCAGCGTCTTCTCTTCTTATTTTAACACTATATCTTTCTTCAGCCGCAAGTATATCTTGCATTAAATTAGGCGCTTCTGCTCTCCTTCTAGATGACGCCTGAATTCTTCTAACCAAAAACCATCCAAATTTTCCACTTTCAAAACATCTTTCATCTATAAGTCGATTATGCCCATAATGAACCCTTGATCTTAAATCTTGCAATGATAAATTTTGATCTCGAAGTCTTGTTAAATCTTCTTTTGTTGCAGCTATTATAACCATCAAATCTTCTCTTTCTGCTATTTCTTCTCTTTTTCGTTGTTCTTTTTTATGAAAATAACTAACGGCACATCCTATTCCTGCGCCAATCAAAAAATATGGAGCATAATCTTTAACAACAAAATTATATACCGATGGCAATAATGTTTTTACCCCTAATCCAAAACTACCAATAGCAACAGCATTGAAAGCAAAACATAAACTTTTTCTTGTAAGTTCAGACGCATTGCTTCTTTTCATCGCTGCATCTGGAGTAACAAAAGAAGATTCGGTGCATCGAGCGCCTATTGCTGCCAATGACGCAACCATCAATCCATTGCTTACTACTACATATTTAGCCAAATCAACAGACCCTTGCAATTGAATCCCTAGTTGCAAACCGCAAAGCAACAACAAAATTAAATATTTTTTCTTCATAACAATAACCTTCTCTATCCATTCACTTACAATAACTATTCTTTTTAAACTTCAGAAACTTCTTGACGACTTTGCTCTAACACTCTGTCCATCGTTGTTTCCTCTTCTCTTGCGAATTCTCTCTCTATTCTTACACGAGCTTGTTCTGCTGTTTCACTACTTGCGATGGACACACTAGCCAAAAGAGCAGCCCTTATAGGTCTTCTACTCATTGCACTTAATGCTCTTTGCTCTCTTTGCTCTGCTTTTTCCCTTGCTCTTTCTGCTGATTGTTCTGCTGTTTCACGTTCAACTGCTGGCCGCACAGGCGCTTCAAGCACAAGATCTTGAGGAGCGTCTAATGCTCTTGATGCTGCTGCTTCTGCCGCAATCCTTGCCCTTTCTTCTCTTACTCTTGCTCTTTCTGCTGATTGTTCTGCTGTTATTTGTGCAGCTGCTGACCGCACAGGCGCCTGAGGCGCAGGATCTTGAGAAACTTCTAAGGTTCTTACTGTTGCTCTTTTTTCTGCCGCAATTCTTGCATATTCTGCTGGTGTTAATGGAGCTGCTGGTATTAATGCCATTGCTTTCTTTTGATTCCTAAAAGTTCTCATGCCAAAAAATGCTCCTACTCCAAAAGAAGCCGTACTGTAACCGCTTAAAAAATTTTTTGCATAACTCAATCCGCCAATGACAGAAAGTCCTAATCCTGAAACAATACTTCTTGTCGTACTGCATCTAGAATTAAAAAATCTTTCGGTTCCATAAGCAACAGAAAATCCTGTTGCTGCAGATAATGCAGCTTTTGCAAATCCAAAGCCAAACGAATATAAAAAATCCGATGCCTTTGCAGCACCAGCCATAAAAAGCAACACTAAAATTAAATATTTTTTCTTCATAATTTTTATTCCTCCATTTTTTTTCATTAAAAAATTAAAACCTAAACAAGATTACGAATTTTTGCTGCTGCAAGCAAACCAACAGTCGCTCCTAATACTCCAAACGTAGTAGCTCCTGTTACAAATCCTAATCCAAAATATATTGAAGCTTTATTTCTTGAATAAAAAGTCGATCGTACCAGTTCGCTTTGTACTGCAGGCTGTAAATAGCTATTGATTACTTTTCTTGTCAATAACCCAGTTAATCCTAAACCAATATATCCAGAACCAAGTGCAAATCCTGATCCTACTAACAATGAGTTTGACATTGCACTACAAACTACTTCTTGCAAAGGCATTTCTTGTGTTAAATTTCTTGAAAAATCATGATTGACCCTTGATGCCGCATAAAGACAAATAACTCCTCCTAATAGATCTTGATTAATTGCCACAGCAAATCCACTTGCTAAAACTAATCCTGCAGGCACAACGCCACTCACTATAGAACTAACACGAGGACTCATTGCTGACATCGATTGCAATCCGCACAACAGACTAAGAGCAAGCATTACTTTTTTTATTATGTTTTTCATACAATACTTTCTTTTTATTTCATTTTTTTTAAAAATTGTTTTTAGTCAAGAGTAAGAATTTGCTAATTATGTAAAGGACTTCATACATAAAGGACACTTTAAATCTGACCCAAAAGTCTTGATTCTTTGAATACAGGGCTTACAAACCAAATGTCCGCAAGAAGGCAACGTATATTTTGTATAGTTTAATCTTTGTATTGCAACTGTTCCATGTTCTGCGCTTGTTGTAAGCACAGTATCTTCTCCACCTTCTAGACAAATTGGACATTTCTGTAATTCTGGACTATCTAATATTGAAAGTATAGGGCTTGCAAATGCTGCTTCTACTTGCCTTAGAAACAATTGTCGTTCAGCCTGTTGTTCAGCCTGTTGTTCACCAATTTCTTGGTTTATAGTTTGCCGTACCATTCTTGCTTGCACTCTTTGAGTTACTGCGATTCCAAACCATGTTCCACAAGTAAAAGCTGAAGCATTAAGGCCGCTTACCAGATTATTCGCATAACTAAATGCACTAAACGCATAAAATCCTAATCCTGTAGCAAGGCCTGCTGATCTTATAAATTGAGGCTTAAATTTTCGCGTAATAGAACTTCCTAGAACAGCTCCACCAACAAACATTCCCGCTGTTTTTAACCCTGAAATCGCAAGTGATTCGATTAGATTAGATGCTTTTGCAGCACCAGCCATGAAAAACAAGACTAACATCAAATATTTTTTCTTCATAACAATAACCTTTTATAGTAAAAATATACTTCATAACCTTACATCGCCTTTACAGCGAACATTTTTATTTATTATATTACTATTTGGCAAAATTGCAAATTTACATCATTTAGGCTGCGATCGCCAAAAAAAAGGTTTATTTTGCAAAAAATGTAAGTTGTTTTACAATTTTAACTTATTCTTAACTTAAGATTACAAAACCCTTTTAAGCACGCGTGAATTATGAAACTAACCAAAGAAACATTAAAGCTTTTTACCCCTGACAAAGTAAGAAATTTTTCAGTCATTGCTCATATCGATCATGGCAAATCAACCTTATCTGATCGTCTTTTAGAAACAACAGGAACGCTTTCTACACGCACCAAAAATGATCTTTTTATGGATAAGCTGCAAGTTGAAAAAGAGCGCGGAATCACCGTAAAGGCTCAAACAGCATCTATGGTTTATACCTATAAAGGCGAACATTATTTATTGAATTTAATCGATACACCAGGCCATGTTGACTTTAGTTACGAAGTTTCCCGTTCTTTATATGCGTGCCAGGGGGCACTTTTGCTCGTTGATGCCTGTCAAGGAGTGCAAGCGCAAACGATGGCTAATTTTTATTTAGCCTTTGAACAAGACCTTACCATTTTGCCAGTAATCAATAAAATCGATATGGCAAATGCTGATATTGAACGAGTAGCGCGTGAATTAGAAATTCTTTTTGATTATAAACAAAATGAACTTTTATTAGCCTCTGGCAAAGCGGGTATTGGAATTGACGATATCTTAAAAGCACTTGTTGAACGAGTTCCTGCTCCTAAAGCCAACGCAAATGCACCGCTCAAAGCTTTACTTTTTGATTCTTGGTTTGATGAATACAAAGGAGTTATTTGTCTTATCACACTTGAAGGGGGCATGATTAAAAAAGGAGATGATATCAGCTTAGCCCAAGGACAAGCGCGTTACGAAGTACTTGATATCGGCGTTATGTATCCAGAGCTTACGCCAACTGATTATTTGTGCGCTGGTCAAGTTGGTTACGTTATCTTAGGAATGAAGACCGTTAAAGAAGCGCGCATTGGCGATACGATCTACGCAACCAAGCACCCTGTTACCCCTTTTCCTGGCTTTCGTCCTGCAAAGCCAATGGTTTTTGCAGGAATTTATCCTATCGAAAATACTGAATTTGAATTATTAAAAGATGCCGTTGAAAAACTTACCCTTAACGATGCCAGCGTTGCCATTGAACGCAAAAGCTCTCCTGCTCTTGGTCTTGGCTTTAGGTGCGGATTTTTAGGATTGTTGCACGCTGATGTATTCAAACAACGCCTTGAACAAGAATATAATATGTCCGTCATTATCACAGCTCCTAGCGTACGCTACAAAGTAAAACTAACGAATGGCACAACGATTGATATCGAAAATCCTGCAGATTTTCCTGAACGCAATTATCTTGAAGATATTTTTGAGCCAATTATTAAAGCTACGATCATTGTTCCAACTGAATATTTGGGCAACATTCTTGAGCTCTGTCAAAAAAAACGTGGCGTTCAGCAAGGCCTTTCGTACCTTGACGAACATCGCGTAATCTTAAAATACATTTTGCCTTTAAACGAAGTTGCTACTGATTTTTACGATCAACTCAAATCATATTCTTCCGGTTATGCAAGCTTTGATTACGAAGAAGGCGGTTATCAATCTGCTGATCTTGTTAAAATGGATATTTTATTAAACGGCAAACCGATCGATGCTTTAGCTATTATTATTCATAAAGATAACGCTTATTATGTCGGCAGAGAGCTTGCAGAACGCTTGCGCAAAGTTATTCATCGACAACTTTTTGAAGTCATTATTCAAGCTGCTGTTGGTGCAAACGTCATTGCGCGCGAACGAGTCGCTCCTTTGCGCAAAAATGTTACTGCAAAATGTTATGGCGGCGATATAACAAGAAAGCGAAAATTGCTTGATAAGCAAAAAGAAGGCAAAAAGCGTATGAAACAAGTTGGCAATGTCGAAGTTCCGCAAGAAGCATTTTTGACGATCTTGAAAAAAGATTAAGCTTATAGTTATGAGCCATACTCATCAATGCTTCATCATTTTTATTGATTTATATCTTTTGAATATATTACTATTATAAATAACTAGAATAGTAGTATAGAGCATTTTTAGTCTTACCTAAAAAGCCTAAAAAGGGGAAAGAATATAAATATGAACATTCGATTTTTATATAAAATATTGTGTATAAGCATATTTTTTTCTCTCTATAATCTTAATCATGCTGGAGCAACAGCAGCACGAGCCGCCAGACAAAGTTTAAGGAACACCGCGAATACTTTAGGACAAATCGTAAAGCAAGCTCCAAAACCAGGACTTGGGCAACCGCTAGGCACTACATTAAAACCTCAAACTGCTCCACATCATATACCATCTGCTAAACCAAACGCTATTCCAAAATCAAATTCGCATGCACTTAGATTTGGACGAGATGGATTGTTAGACGCTGGCAATAAAGCTCTAAAAGCTAAAACTGCTTACGACGAAAATAAATCTAAAGAAACAGATCATCAACAAACGAAAAAACCAATTACCGAATCGCCGAAAGAATTATTAAAACGCGTAGAAAAAGAACACCAAACAAGGCCAGAAAGTCCTACGCGAAAAACAGAACAACAACTTGAAGCTACAGAAGAGACTCCCGATTCAAGTGTTGTTGCAAATCATGAGCTAGCGCTACAACCACAAGAAACCGCACAAACTGCTAGGTTTTTTGAAGACTTTAGAGCATTTGAAGATCTTTTTGGATTACGAGGGCAAGCGCAACAGCCACACATTCCTCAGGCAGCACCATTCTATAGAATTCCAAATCCAGATTTATACGAAGAACAAGAATTCATAGAACTCGACCCTTTTCCTCAACCATCGCAACCATTATCCTTTATAGAACAAACAAGAAACCCAGAAGCATCTATCGATGCGATACCATTGCCAATAACCCCTGCTTTTAGCGATCATGATATCGCTGCTTTTGTGCAACCTCAGCAAGAAATAATTTTTTTAGAACCACAAACATTAGAAGGAAACGTAAAACCAATTGCTGAACTTTTTACCGCAATTACCGAAACTTTTACTGAAGAAGAAGCAAAAAAAATAATACAAACTTTTAATAACGAAACGATAATTGGGTTGCGAATAGACGGCACAACCATAGCTGTAGCAACACGAAACCGCGCAACTGACACTCCATCTGTCTTTACCATCGACACATCACGCTTGCGCCAACCAACTCATAGCGCTGCAGATACTTTACCTGGATTGCCATCAAAACCTGCACTACCAGCGCCAAGCACGCCGCCAATAAGACCAATAGCTCCAGCAATCGAACAACCAGCGCTACCAAGAACCATACCATTAACGCCTACATTGCCAGCAGCACCTGAAGCATCACTACCGCCACTACAAGTACCAGAAATAGCTCCAGAAAGTTTTATTGACATACCATTCAGTGATGCGCCACACGTAGATCATGATATTCTTCCAGATATTGTGCCATCTGCAGATCGCACAAATCCACAAACTCTAGACAAATATGCAAAACCGATCACTACCTTGCTTACCGCAATTACCGAAACTTTTACTGAAGAAGAAGCAAAAGAATTAGCAAAAATTTTTAAGAACGAAACTATAGTTGGTTTGCAAATAAATGGTCCAACCATAGCTGTAGCAACACAAAACCGCACAACCGGCACTCCATCTGTCTTTACCATTGACACATCACTCTTACGTCAACAAACTTCTAAAGGTTTAGATACTTTACCTGGAGTGCAATCAAAACCTGCATTGCCAACACTAAGCACGCCGCCAATAAGACCAATAGCTCCAGCAATCGAACAACCAGCACTACCAAACAGAGCCATGCCATTAACGCCTACATTGCCAGCAGCACCTGAAGCATCACTACCGCCACTACAAGCACCAGAAATAGCTCCAACAGATTTTGTTGATGAACTCTTTGATCTACCATTACTTGATATACCAGCACCAGATCACGATACTTTGCCTATTGTTTTGCCAACAGAAGAACCAATGCCTTTTATAAGGCAAGCAATTACACCACCTCTTCCAGCACGAACAGCTCCAGCAAGTGCACGCACCATTGCTGATCCACGACGAATTATGCCAAGACGAATGCCAACAACAATTCCAAGACCATTACCAATTGCAATACCAAGACGAATGCCTGCAAGAAGAGCTGCACCGCCTGCCCCTGCTTTGATTGCTCCTGAAGAGCCTCTAGAAGAAGACATTGCAATACTACCAATCGAATTACCTAAACTAAATAACCCTATTAAAACCATTAAACAAAGACTGTCAGATGATAATAATGCTATACATCAATCAGATCAACCATACAAATATGCTTTATCGCATGACAATAGCAATCAATACAGTTCTTTAATGCCTTCTGAGCCGGTTACAAAAACTCCGGGAAATCATGCTGCGCACTCTATTTCTTCATCACCAACCTATCAAAGACCTTCTGCATCAACATTTAACGCACCTTATGCATCCGCAAGTCAACCAACCAAGCAATCTTCACCAACTGAACAAAATTTAGATAAAACCGTCACCAATAAAGTTGTTGTTATAAATAATTATCGACCAGAAAATGCTGCAGCTAAGCCAAATGACTCTAAACCTTTTATAAAAGCAGAATCAGCGCCTGCTCAAACTCATGATATAAGTGGCTACGGCTTTTCTTATTAATTTCTATTTGTAAAAACCCCATTTGATATTTTTTAAATTATATACTATAATGGTAATAATTAAAAAAAATATTAAGTTTATTATAAGCTTAATAAGAAAAAGGAAAAATGGAGGTTATATCATGAACAATAAGCTTTTTTATGCTCTTGTTATCAACATGGTCGCTGCTTATTTTAATAGTAATGCTGCTGGACTTGCTGCAAAAACTGCTCTTGAAGGCGGATCTAGACATATTGTTGAATTTGCACGAGTAGTTGCTGCAAGCTCTAAAACAATAGGCGATGCCGTTCGTTCTGCTACATCATCAAAACCTTCTTCTAATCCTTCAAAAGAAGCACCTACCTCTTCACCTTCTGCTCAAAAAGATACATCTCAAGAAAGCGATCGCGCATCACAAGCCGATAAAAGTAGTTCAAACTCAGGCGATACAGGATCAATTCCTATCCCTGAACCTGAACGACCACGTTTATCAGATGGTTCAATGGAAGAACTATTGCCAGAATCATTACCTTCATCATCAAGCACAACAACAAGATCTACTAACACTGTAAGCGAATCATCAGCAACATCATCTTCTGCAAGTAGCAGAGATAAAGAAGTGCATGCTTGGGAAATAAAAGAAGAGCAAGAAGCTGCTCAAAAATATGCAGACAATGATGACCCATTAACGAAAGGTCTCAATATTGGATTAGATGCAATTACCGATGCTATCGTCAATAGTTCAACCGTTCAAAGATTGTTTGGCATCAAAAATTTATTTACAAAATCAAGCGTACCTCACGTTGGCGGCATTCGCAGATTTGGATCTGATTATAACCCATCAACGCTATCTGATTTATCACAATCTACTCTTAATTTAGCATTACCAACACCACCAGTAGCACTTCTACCAACCGCTGATCCTGTTATGTTTCCAAGACCTAGCTTTGTTCCAAGAAGACCAAGTCAAGGGCTTAGTCAAGCAGGTCAAGAATTGCGACAAAATGTAGAAGAACGTGCATCTTTTGTAGCTCGTTCACATTTTGAACAAAGAATCGCACAGCAAAGTCTTTTAGAGCCATCATTTTTTACCTATAATCGATCTGGACAAACCATAGCAAGAACTCATGGCAATCCGCGACCACAATTTGTAGCACGACCTGCAGAGATTACAACCAGAACAGTGCCTGCTATACTTCCTGCACAAACATCTGGCGGAGCACTTATGCACTTACAAAGTTCTCAACCAATGCGATCATTACAAATTGTCCGACCAGAAGCTGCACGAGCTTTAGAAAGCACAAGAACATCACAACCTAGAGAAACAATTTCACAACAAATTATTACCAATCAAGCTCCCGCACACCTAGCAGAAACAACTTCTATCGAATTAGGGCGTGTAGAGCCTTTTGTTATAAACTTTACGCAAACAACAACGTTAGAACATCAAGCACTCAACGTTGTATTTGCAGATATTCTAAGAACTATGCAGCAACAGCAAGCAACTATGGCCGCAGAACAGATTGCTGCACTACGAGAAATATTCACTCACAATCATTTACTTGGTTTAGAAAGAACAGCAGAAAACGAATTGCGTCTTGTAACACAAGATATGCGTACTGGAAATTTTTCTGCCCTTATGATTGATGCTTCACAACTTCCAGGAACTTCACAAACAGCTTTAGAATCTATCGCAGAAATGCGACTAGGACTTACACAAAATGCAAGTCCTATAGCAGCTGAACTTGCTACAACAGAAATGCAAACAACTGCAGAACTCACCGCTACAAGAAGTCCAAATGGCCATTTACCTTTTGGCATGGCAGAAGTACCTCATAATCAACCTGTACCAGCTTCTACAGCAGAAATTACACCAGAATCATTATTACAAAATGTTGTTCGCGCCGCAGGCAGACAACCTTTAACACTTGCACGTATTGCAGAACAATTAGATACAGCACGACGCGCTGCTGTAGCAAACATAGGTCAAGCTCAAGCAAGAATTGGTAATGCAACGCATCTCTTAGCTGAATTGCAACCACGAACTGCCTTAACAAGTCGCCTGAGACCTACACAAGGATCTGCCCAAGCTCCTCGTCAACAACAAGGTGTCCTTGCAGAAACAGGCAGAGCTCGAACAGATGTCGTAAGAAATCCAGCTGCTGCTGAAGCAGAAGCTGCAAAAAGACCTACTGAAAATCAACCTAACCCTCGCATAGAAGCTGAACAACAACCAAGAGAACGGCTAAGAGAAGAAGCTCGCGCAGAGGCTGAAGGCCAAGCAAGACCCGAAGCTCGAGCAAATGCAGAAGCTGAAAGACCAAGACAAGAACAAAACGCTGGAAATCAAGCCGAAGCTAGAGTAGATCGTGATACAACAGCAGAAAATCAAGGAATACGAGGTAGCAGACCACAAAGAACTATCGGTCAAAGACGCACTCAAGCAAGAATTAACAATCCACGAATAAGTCGAGCAATACCTCAAAGAACCGGTCAAAGAATTGCTCAACTACACATAGCAAGGACCAGAAACATTGCACCACGAGGTGTGACCGGCACTAGGCCATTCTTACATCATGCTCCAAGCCCTGAGCATTTTCAAATTATACAGAATACATCAGCTCCTGCACCAATTCCACCAGCACGTCCAGGTCTATTACCGCTGCCAGTTGGCATCATTGCAGGTAATGCAGCAGCAGGAGTACGCAATCCAGTAATACCAGAAATACCAGCAGTTCCAGAAATACCAGCAGCAGGAGAAGCAGAACGTAGAAGAGAAGAAGAGAATAGACGAAACGCAGCAGAAGAAGCAGAACGTAGAAGAGAAGAAGAGAATCGACGAAATGCAGAAAACCGTGCTACAACTACAAATCAAGGAGCGAACACTTCTATTCGACCTGATTATTTATCACCCTATAGTGGCACAGGATATCCGTATGTTCAGCCAACTACACAAAAAGCACAACCTCAAGCGGCATATGAACCTCAAGTATTACGCACACCACAACAAACACAGCCTCGTAGCACTACTGCACAAAATACTTCTACACCTTGTATTGCACCATCAAACATAAAAGAAATGTCACTCAACAGAGGCACAGATAATCATGTTGTTGTCGTGAATGGACGCTTTATGTATGCACATAATCAAACAAACACGCCTAGCGCAAAAGAGCAAACATCGCTACCAAAGACCGTTGAGCACGATGCTCCTCATATAATAAGTGGTTATGGATTTTGTTAAAAACATACAGATGATATATTCTTGATTTTATAACATTTTAAACCATTCTTTTTATCACAAAAGGTTATCATGTCGAATTGCCTCTTTGTTGGCCGCACACAAGAATTACAAAGTCTAGAAGCTTTATACAAAAAGAAAAAACCAAGCCTTGTTGTGCTCAAAGGACGAAGGCGAATTGGAAAAAGTAGACTTATTCAAGAATGTGCTAAAATAATTAAACCAAAAACATTTTGGAGTTTTGCAGGACTTGCTCCTGAAGATGGTATTTCTGCTCAAGATCAAAGGGATCATTTTAGTCGTCAACTTGCATTAACATTAAAACTCAAGCATACCATATTTGACGATTGGACCGATGCATTCGAACACTTAAATATTTATCTTAACCCTGGTGATATTATTTTATTTGATGAAATTTCGTGGATGGGCTCAAAAGATCCTAGTTTTATTCCAAAATTAAAAGCTTGGTGGGACAGACAAACTTCACACCTGTTTCTTATATTTTGTGGATCAATTTCAACATGGATTCAAGAAAATATTTTAAAAAGTACTGCATTTTTTGGTCGAATTAATTTAACAATTACACTAGAACCCTTATCAATTGCAGAAAGCTTCACATTTTTAAAAGCTCTTGGCATGAAACTTTCTGCCTATGATACGTATAAATTACTGAGTATTGCTGGCGGCGTGCCCTGGTATTTAGAACAATTCAATCCGACCGTAACAGCCGATGATACCATAAAACAGCTAGCATTCCAAAAAAATGGTTTACTGGTACATGAATTTGATCGTATTTTTCATGATCTTTTTAACGGCAAAGGCACACTCTATAAAAAAATTTTATATACGCTTCAAGATGGTTCTAAAACTTTATCAGAGATAAAACAGACGACAGATTTTGCTCACAGCAGCACACTCAGCAAAATGCTCGATCACTTAATTATTGCCGGCTTTGTTTCTAAACAATCTTTATGGTCTTTTAAAACAGCACAACCACTTAAGCAAAGTCTCTATAGAATAGCTGATCCTTATATGAGATTTTATATAAAAGTTATTGAACCGCATATGCATGCTATTGAAGATGGCAACTTTGATCAAGTGCCACTTTCTACGATGCCTGGATTTGAAGCACATCTTGGATTACAACTTGAAGTACTGCTTTTACAAAATCGTAAACTTTTAATTCAAAAACTTGGCATTTCGCCGATTGATATTGTTCGCAGCGGTCCCTACAGACAAACAAAAACTGCTGCTCAACAAGGGTGTCAAATTGATTATCTTGTGCAAAGCAAAACAAACAGTTTATATATCTGTGAATTCAAATTTAAAAGACGTGAAATTGGCAGTGAAATTATTAACGAAATGCAAGAAAAAATTAAAAGATTAAAGGCTCCTAAAGGGTTTGCAAAAATAGCAGTATTATTTCATATAAGTGGTATATCTACTCCTGTTGCAACAAGTCCCTATTTTTATCGCATCATCGATATCATAGATTTTTTAGAAAACAATAATACTTAAATATTTTTCTCTAACTCACTTTTTTTCATACACAAAAGCACTCGCCATTCTATTTTTTACGAGGCATACGAATTCTTTATTGTAGAACGAGATACACCAGCACGTTCCGCCATATGATTTGAGTCAAGATATTAAAAAAATCATAATTTTTTAATTAAACGTGTCCTGCCAAGATAAAAATCAAGATCTTGATAATATCCTAATGTTTTATAAAATTCTCTCAAACGATCATTAAGTGACTCCAAATACGTATAATCATATCCTGCCTGACGGCATTCATTTTCAACTATTTGTAACATCATAGGGCCTAATCCAAGCTTTCTATATTTTTTGTCAATAACCAAATATTCAATTTCAGCAAATTTTTTATTTTCTTTCCCTATCGGCAACTCACTCTTTGAACATAAATAGTAAAAGCACATTCCCCATGGCTCATTAGTTATTTCATTTAAAATAACTAAACATTTTAAACCAGATCGCGAATCTTTTAATTTTTTATATTTTGAATCAAAAGTAGAAAAAGATTCAGTACCCAATAAACCAAAAAAATTAAGCCCAAATAAACTACGCATTTTTTGTAATAAATTTTCATCTTCATCACTATCAAATTCTAAAATTTTAAAGGCTAATTTATTTTGTTTAGGTTTTGCTTCTACAGCAAGAGATAAAAGAGAGCGAGGATCATCTAAAATTGCATTAATCGCCAAAATTGCAGTCATATCAGTATTTATATTTGATGCTGATTTGATTACTACAAAAACAAAGAAAAAATATACATAAATTAATTGCTTTATGTTCATATAAATATCCTTTTTAATCTACTTTCACAGCACCAATTCCATGATTAAATAATCTCCACATACTTCTTCTGTTAACTCAAAATTTGATTTTTTGTAAAAATTAATCATCTCCGGAAGCGATTCAACTCTTATTTTTTTTATTCCCGATTCTCGTAAAAATTCTATAAGAAAAAGTATCATAATCGTTTCAATTCCTAACCGCCAATATTCTTCTTTAACAATAATCGAAATAATTTCAATATCATTAGGCTTACCATCAATTTCATGCAAAACTACTTCAGCAACATTTTCTTGCCTATCTGCAAAAGATAATTGGGCCATCATAGTACCATCTTGATTTAAACCAAAACTAAACCTAAAATGCTCTTTTTCATATTTTGGTGCACCTTTTTCAGCTGGAAGCAAAAAAAATACTTGCAAAAAAAGAATGGCTGATACTTTGTAATTCATATACTACTCCATTTATTGATTATACTCATATTTAGCATAACATATCCTACTGCACACATACTAGAGTTTCATAAAAAAGTGCCTACTGATTTGGTTGTCAGCAAGTCCCTATTTTTATCGCATCATCGATATCATAGATTTTTTAGAAGACAATAATGCTTAAATATTTTTCTCCATAACTCACTTTTTTTCATACACAAAAGCACTCGCCATTCTATCGCACTCTTGTTTTGATAAACCACATTTTAAAGCAACAGCTCGCCATTCTTTTACGCTTGAAGCTACTTCTTTGATAACAAGCAACGCCTCCTCTTTGTCTAAACAAAATTCTTTAGCAACGCTCATAGCTGTTTCCAAAGAAGCTGAAGTATCATTAAAATCAATAGCTGTTGTAAGAATATGTGGCGCTTTTTCAAGCGGAGTTGGATTTATGTCATAGGCAGGAGACAATCTCCAGCCTTTGTGTTGTTCATATAAAAATCCATGATTACGCAAATGATCATCGGTATTTGAAACCATAATCGTAAAAATAATACGTCGCCATAATTCCTTTATATCTTCTTCTGGAAACGCTCCATTTTGAACTAAAGCATATGCTATTTCAAGATAACTATGCTGTTCATTATCATGCGCACCAAGCATACTCATTGCAGAAAGAAATGGTATACGCTTACCAGAATCACGATCAAATCTACTGATAATAAGAACAGATGTTCCAAGAATAGTTTCTAGACGATTTCGAGGAACTCTTATACCTGCATTTTTAGCTAAAGCTAATGCTACTGCTTCCCAAGCAACAACATTATACTCATCATCTTTTCTAGAAAATTTAGCAATTGCAAGACTGCCATCAAAATCACGAATAGATGCTTTTGGACGTGCTCCGCCAAGCGATGAACCTGGCGCAAGTAAAAGCCTAAGGTCCTCAGTGCTTTCGTGATCAGCAATAAATCTTTCTGTAGCGCCTAATAATGCGGGTAAATCAACAAGCGGCGGTATACTTTTTTTATCTTTCGAAGACAAAAAAATATGTTCATCAGATGGAACCGAAAAACGTAATGCTCCTTGACGCGCTTCATCATTAACACCTAGCAAATAATCGCTCTCAAAAAGAGTTTTTGGCACACGATTTTGCTCTTTTGCTTGTGCAGCTTCAAATCGTCGCATCAGGACACGTCCCCAACGATCTGGAGCAGAATCACCAAAACCACCAAATAAACTACGACCAACGCCTGTATGAAAAGAACCTTCCGTTAATTTTAAAGCTGGCTCAAGCGCAAATCTTTCGGGATGTTCTAACCATTTTTTATCATATTCAAAGGAAGCACTCTCTTTATGATCCTTTACATGAAACCATAATCTGCCAACACGTATGCTTTCTGATTCAAGCTCAACCCAAACAATAACCTCTTTGCTCATGATTATATTCCTTTATTTTTTTTACGAGGCATACGAATTCTTTGTGGCAATTTTTCATCTTCTAATCTGCGACCAATAAGATCGTGCGCACTATCCACTAACTCACCAATTCGTTTTTCCATTCCTAAAACAAAAAGTACTGCGCCATAACCACCCATCGAAGTTGTCGGATCACCCTTTTCAATTTTTCCAATCGTAGAACGGGATACACCAGCACGTTCCGCCATTAGCTCAACGGTAATACGACGACGACGTCTTGCATCGTTAATATCTTGCCCTAACTTTCGCAACACTCTTAAAACAGGAATAGGAATAGTTCTCATAATTTCCTTTAAAACGTTTTATAACAATCATAATTCATATTAATGACTACTATGACAAACGTTATGATTTGAGTCAAGACATTAAAAAAATCATAAACTTATAGACTCTTTTAGAATCGGTATGTCCTTAAAGTTACAGTATTTGTAACTTTAAGGACATAGCAACCTTGAAATACCTTATTTGAACTTGACTTGCAAGCGCATAAAAATTACCATGCTTTTCATCCAAAAAACTTAAATTTATAAATAAAAAAAGTGCCTACTGATTTGGTTGTCAGTAAGCACTTTTGACTTTATTTGTAAGTCAGCTGAAGTTCTTTAGAACGAAAGCTGGTGGAGAGAGAGGGATTCGAACCCTCG
>CAZJPB010000014.1:0-18897 GCA_964547785.1 uncultured Pseudomonadota bacterium
ACATTTGATGCAACATATGCAGAAATTAAAACTTTGCAACAAACTCTTTTAGCAAGCATAGAAACTTCTGCCGCTCAACAAAAACAAATTGCTGATTTATCCACGCAAGTTGCTACTGCTTTTGAAACTGTACCAATAGATTCAACCAAAAGAAATATAACAACCTCTCGTGTTGCTTTTTTACAAGAGGCTTTAGGCAAAGCGCAGACAGCATTAACAACAATAACCGCACTAGACGAGCAAATAAAAGCTCTAGAACCGGCTGGCGTAGCAAAAGTAACTGAACAAATTGCAGAACTACAAAGCTTTATTACTTTGGTAGATGATCAAATAAAAACATTAGATGCTATACCAAAACCTGAACCTGTTCCTGCAAAACCAGAAGAGCCAATAGCTGCACCAAAGCAAACAAAAGTACCTGGGCACACCATACTTCAAGATGGAACAGTAATAAAGCCAAATGCATATAAACGTCTTACCGTTTCAGAAATGATTATAAACAAATTTTTAACAAAATTTGGAAGCACAGAAACAAAATTATCTTTATTAAACAAAAGATTAAAACTTTTAATAGAAACTTGGCCCAACTCTAAAGAAATTCCTACATTAAAAATAAAAATAAATCGCTATAACGAAATATTAATGGACAATCTTAAACAAACTTCTGCCAACCTTTTAAATAGCAAAACAACAGTAAAAAATATTCAACCTATTACAGAAATTATTAACAATGATCCATTATGCCAATCCTTACAAGCATTAATTTCTCGCATTACAGACCAAACTGTAGATAAAACTCCACAAGAAATAGCAACCATTACAGAATCATTAAAAGAGGCTTTTGGAAAATATAATGATCAAATAGAAAAAATTATTAAAGATTATTCTACGAACAAAAAACCGTATGATCCAAGTTTAGTAATACCACCAGTAATAAATAAAGAAGGGAAACAGGTAGAAGACGAATGGGACTTGAATGACATGCCTTTATTGCCACCTGCTCCAGATTCCGATGAACCTGCTTCAGATCCTGATGAACCTGTTCAATCAGCACCAAATCCGTCATGGGCAACAACTCAAGACAAAATACTAAACGCAATTGATGCCGGCATAAGCAAACCACTTAGAGATAAAGATCAAAGTTTACGTTATAATGCTATGAGAGCATTTCATAAAAGATTTGGTAAAGCAGAACTTAAGATAGATTTGCTTGAAGAAGAGATTTTAAAAGCAGAAAACGTAAAACCATACGAAACACCAGACCAAAAAACTATAGCATCCCTTACTAAAAAAATTCGAAAAATACGAAAAGATTTAAAATCTGCTTTTGATCTCAATTCATTACAATTTTTAGCCGCTAAAACAACGGTAAACAATATTGCAACTGTTAGGTTTTTGGTAGAAGATAATCCATTTTGCCAAGAACAACAAAAAATTATAAGTGATATTGTAAATAACACAAAAGTACAAACAGGTGCTGAAATACGAGACGATACCGCAAGGTTACAGCGAGCTATGACTGCTTATCATGAACGCATGCAAGACATTATCACACAACACCAAGTTTTGGATAATGAAATTTTAGAGATGATGAAAAAAAATCGTCAGCAAGCAAAACTTGATGCAACAAAAATTGGCCCAACACAACCTGAACCAACACGACTAGAAGTCATACAGCAAGGCATAAAATATTTTGAAAAAAGTATTGAGCAACAAGAAGCATTTTTAAAACAAATTGATGCTTCGCTCACGGCTGAAACTCCACAAAAACCAGCTTCTGAGACAAATTCAGGAGAAACTTTTACGCACACGATACAACACAGTAAGGCCCTTTTAGAAGTTCAACAACAAGGAGATCATACAGCACAGCTGCTTTTGACTGCACAAAACATAAATGAAGCTATGCAAGAAGCTGGTTGGCCGGCATCTCCAATAAATTCATTTAACCCTGAAGAAACATTATTAGCATGGAAAGAGGCTCTTAGTGAGCGCATCGCTATAAACAAGATTCAACTCACTGTTCTTAACGGAATGGATCACTATGAAACGATTGCTAAGGTAGATCTTGCAGGAGGCGTAACCAGAAGCTTGCGTGTTATTTCTGATCTTGCAAACAATAGATTGCGTAATGTTTCTTTTACTGTAGCAATGGAACAAGGTTTAAAACTCATGAATGCATTAGACAGTTTTGAAAGTGCAGCCAAAAAAACAAACCTTGATCAACTTGGCGTGCTTGAAGAATTAAACGCGACTAGAAAACTTTTACTCGATGCGATTAATACTCGCCAGCTTAATGAATTGCAAAAAATGCTTAGAATCGCCAAAAAAAGTAGCTCTATGACCGATGCTTTAAAAACACAACTCACAGCACTCTTAAAAAACGCTACCGTAGACACAAAACAAGAACCGTTTGCCACTTTTAATGCTGTTGCTGCCAACATTGCCGATGTGCTTGCTGAAACAGGAAAATCAGACACCTATACCGTAGTTTTAGAATTAATTACTCAGGCAATTGCAGATCATCAAACATTCCAAGATCAGTACTCCAAAGATCTTCTTGCAATGAGTGAATCAACAAACCCTGACATTCAGCGACTTGCTGTTTCGTTATTCAAAGCCCAACAAATGAATGCAGAAAAACAAAGATCTAAGGCTGTTTTTGATGAAAAAAGTCAGGCTATAAAAAATAATCTTTTAGCGTATCGCGTACAAGAACTTACAAAACGTAAATATTCTGGAATTATGGATGACATTGCTTCTCAAGTTACAGAAACAACAGGAATTATAAAAGGAACATACGACGGAAAAACTATTTCAGAAAGTTATAAAGAACAACTTTTAAAAGCTCGCTACGAAAAGCTACAAAAACTTTTAAGCGTCGCAGAAGTGGTCAGTGATTTTAGTATCGATGATGCTTTAGATTATTTAAAAACTCAACCTGAAAACAAGGAAACTACTGAACTTTTGCAGTACTTACAAAACGTAAAAGATTTACAAAGATTACTAAATCCTTATTTGAGCGATTCAATCGAAGATGCCATTACCGTACCTTTTACAACCATTACACAAGCGCATACCTTAATGACAGCATCGATAGACCAAATCACTCCTATACTTGCTACCTATCAAAAAGCACTAAACGCTTTGCTGCCTGATGCTCTGCCTGAAGATATTAAAACTGCTTTGGTAGAAGAAATAGAAGCGCTACAAAAAAACATTGGAACTTACAAAGCACAAAAGCCAACATTCACACCTTTAGCACCTGCCGTTGATCTTGCCGTAACGAGCCTTACCGCAGAAACTTCTGATGCAAATGCAAAAATTTTAGAAGCTCAAGAACAAAATACTGCACAACTTAAACTCTATACTGATGCGTTTACGCTGCAACAACAAATAGATACTTTTACCAACAACATAACATCACTGCTTACGAGCTTTAATACAGAAGGCCTACAAAATGATATTATTGGAAAACTTATAGATCAAAAATTATTACCTGCAGATGCTTCTAAAACAGATGCTTTTAAAAAATTCTTAGATCTTTTATCACCTGCAACTTTAGCAGCAAAAATAACTGACAAGCCTACTGCTGAATCACAACTCATCACGCAACATCTTGGAGATCAATTTTTATTAGCCGGTATCCCGAGTACAAATGATCCCGATAAAGAATTTAATTTATTAACTGATGGTAATGCACAGTTAGCAGAACAATCGTGGCAGGCTCTTAAAACTAAATATTCTTATTTAGCACCTCTTGAAGAGTCATCATCATTTCCGCAAGTATGGACTGATATTCCCGTTGCATTTTTACAAGAAATTGGACACTTATGGATTCAAAAGAATGAAAAAACAAGATTTATTTCAAATAAAGACATCATTCAAAATTTTGATATTGCACAAAAAATAAATCAAGCATTATGCAACACAAAAAAAGAGCTAGAACAAACAACACGCAAATCTTCAGGCGGTCAACCCTATAGAAATTTTGGTACCGATGCCTTAGCTTCTGAAGCAGCATTTAATACATTTTTTGCATGGACGCAAGGCACAGAAGTAGCTCCTATCAATAAAGACCTTCAACAAGCATCCGGTGAAACTATTATGAATATCAAAGAACCATTTAATGCGATGAGATCTCTTACTCAAGACATTGCACTATTTTTAGATAAAAATTCTCAAGAATCGCGCGCATGTCTCGATGCACTGACACTCTTACAAAAAATAGGCGACGAGCCTCCTTCTCAAGACGCACAAAGAATACTTCTGCAAATGCAAGATCGTGTTTTAGGTGGCAAAGATCCAAATGACAAATCTTTAACGCTTACACAAAACAGAGTCTATGCACGTTTAAAAGCAGCATTTAATCCAGAAATATATGATGATAGCGGACCTGTTGAAGTTGAATCTGGTCATCAAGAGGCTATTCCATTATCTCCTGTTCCAGTTGCGGCATAACATGGCCTGGATCCTTGCGTCACTTCGTTCCTGAGGATGACGAGACTTCGTTATTTTTTTAATTCATTTCACCACTTTACGCATCTTAGCACCATCAGCAGGCATCAATTTTCCCTTTTGCTCAAGCAGCTCGATAAGATTTGCAGCACGATTATAGCCAACTTTAAAACGTCGTTGTAAAAGTGAAATGGAAATTTCGTGCATCGTATCGACAAATGCAAGCACTTCTTTGAGCAAAGGATCATCAGATAATCCGCTATACGATGATTGGCATTCTGCAATCGCTGCTTGAATATCCTTGTATTCAGGTTTTTGTAAAGCTCTAAGCGCATCAGCAACTTTTTTAACCTCGGTATCAGAAACATACGCTCCATGAACACGAGCGATAGAAGATGTTTGCACATCCATAAAAAGCATATCCCCTTTTCCTAGCAATGTTTCTGCGCCTGATGTATCTAAAATAGTTCGTGAATCAACTTTAGAAGTTAATTTGAACGAAATTCTGCTTGGAAAATTTACTTTGATAAGTCCTGTAATAACATCAACTGAAGGTCTTTGCGTGGCAACAATAAGATGTATTCCTGCAGCACGAGCCATTTGCGCAAGACGCACAATTGCACTTTCCGATTCTTTGCCTGCAACCATCATTAAATCTGCCAATTCATCGATAATCACCACAATATACGATAGCTCATCATGAATACCTTCTTGCTTACAAAATATTTTATATTCTTGAATATTTCTGACACCACATTCTGCCATCATTTGATAACGATCCTCCATACATTTTACCAGCCAGCGCAGTATAGGAGCTGCTTTGTGAGGATCGGTAATAATCGGAAACAATAAATGCGGAATATGTTGATACGAAGAAAATTCTAATCGCTTAGGATCAATAATAATGAGCGACAACTCTTCCGGCGTTAATGATACGATCAGACTCAGAAGCATTGCATTCAGCGCTATTGACTTTCCTGAACCGGTAGAGCCCGCAATCAAAACATGCGGCATATCGGCTAAATCGACTACAACAGACTTTCCCGTTGTATTTTTTCCAAGAACTAGCGGCAATCGTGCTTTTGAATCTTTAAAAGCTGCAGAATGCATAATATCGCCAAGCAACACAACAGCACGTTTTTTATTAGAAACTTCAAACCCAACACGAGCAGTTCCTGGAATAGGAGCAATAATACGAACACTCATTGCTTGCAAAGCTAAAGCAATATCCTGATCTAAAGCAACTATTTTACTCAATTTAGTTTCTATCGCAGGTTGATATTCAAATAACGTAATCACCGGCCCTTGCTTGATATCAATAATTTTTCCAGCAATGCCAAAGGTCGCTAATTTTTCTTCTATTATTTTTGTCATATGATGTATTTCTGCTGGCGATAACGCAACCAAAACATGTTTTTCAGAGATTGCAAAAAGATCAATGCTTGGAAGTTCAAACTTTTTTTGCACTATCTTTTTATCTTTTTCTTCTGCACTCACAGCATCTAAACAAACAATTTCTTTTGCATTTTTTTGATCATCAAAATCTTGTTCTTGAATTTTTATGATTTCAGTTTTTTGTGAACTTTCTGATCCGTGCATACAAAATAGATAGAATTTTTTAAAACATCGAATGAATCGATAGCCGTAGGGCAAAAGATATCGATACAAAGCAAGGGCATACTTTTTTAAAAAACGAAAAGTACAAACTATATTTTTAACAAATGATAAAAAATAATAAGCTATTTTTTTTACGCCAATACCAGCTTCTATAAACGAAATACGAAACAAAATTAACAATTGGCTTATCATAATAAGATACAAAATAATTATAATTTCTACGACATTACCATAAGCATGCAAAAATTCAAAAACATGCTTTCCTAAAACACCGCCAGGGAGCACGTATGCTGTAGATCCATAATGGGATGCATAAAACAATGCGCAACACGCCGGAAGCATCGTTACAAAGGCAATGATACGATCATATTCTTCGCGCATTGATCGTATAAACGCAAAGTAATAAGTTGCATAAAAACCCCAACCTAAAAGAAGATACGCACATTCACCAAACATAAAAAAGCAAAAGGCTGCGATATAAGAACCAACTATGCCAAGCAGATTATGAATAGATCGTTGTTCTGTTGCATAATAATAGGATGATTGATCGTAAGGATCATACGACAAAAAGATACAACTCATCATCAGCGTTGCAACAGCGCAAAGTGCGCTTGCAAGTTGCGGCCAACGAGCCAGTAATCCTAAAAATGAATCTTTTTTAGGATAGGTTTTTATAGTACTTTTCATAGAATCCCCTTTTTTTATTTGGATACTATAACTAAAAACTTTCAATTTAAGAATAATATTAAGGTTTAAAACATGCTACAATTGTTGTTTTTTTTAAAAAGTTTTTTCCACGATCATCTTCCTGAGGCGCGGTCGCAAATTTGGATACTATCTATAATAAAAAGCTACAATCGCTAAAAACAGCGTATAAAAGCTGTATTTCCAAAAAGTCTTATGTTTGACTGTAGCAAAAACAGACATCAAAACACAAAAAGAAACCAGACTCGAGACAAAAATAACCATATAAAAATATTTTTCGTACACCACTGCGGGCAATGCGCCCTCATAAAATCTTATGCTTGCATACATTCCCGAAACTGCAATCAACGGCAACTCCAATAAAAATGAATATAAAAACGCCTTTGTATCCTCATAATCAAGCCATACAGCAGCAACAAAAGTCGCTGCAAATCGTGATATACCTGGCAACAACGCAACACCTTGCACGAGGCCTAACAGACACGCATTTTTGCACGTTAATTCTTTTTTAAAAATAGTTTTTTTAACAAAACGCAAAGAAAATAAAAGAACTGTTGTAATCAAAAATCCAAACCAGAGTGGGAAAAATGTTTTTCCCGCAAAATTCCAAAAAAAATAGAAAAAAACAGTGATCAAATTACTCACAAAACAGTGTACGATAAGCGTAATAATTCTGTTTTTGTATTCTTTAAAAAATGAAAAAAAATATAAAAACAGAAAAATAATCAAGATAAAAAACGTTGGTATATGAAGCGCATAATCAAAGACTGTGAGATTCTTTAACGATTGATGACTAAAGAATCTTTCATGCAGCATAGGAATCCATAAAGCTAGGTTGCCTGAACTACTGACCGGAAGAGACTCAAAAATAATTTGCATACATGCATAGATGTACAAAATATGCATCTTTAGATCCTTTTTATAAAACAAAAACCCTTACACTACTGTAAAAATCAACTTACACCTTACGAACTCTTTCGATTCAAAACTTCTAGATAGTATAATGAAGCAGATTGGGGTAGTCGACCCTGAATAGAACAACGTTGACTTGTGTTTTGAAATGTATTAGCGTTTGGATAAGTTTAAGCTGCATTCTAGTCAAAAATGCATGATTAAACAAAAATAAGTCATATTACTTTTAAAATAAGAAAGGAGAGTAATCAAAAGATAACCGAAGAAGTTCTTTCTTCATTGCAACTTTACAAAGTTGTTGTAGTAAAAAAAATTTTTCAATCCTTCACAGATTGTGAAAAGGAGCAAACTTTATGAATCACATAACAAAAAAACTGCTTTCTTTAGCTATGCTTTTAAGTATTGCTCAAGCACATGCAGACACAACTTCAGGCCTCACCTACTTCTTGCCTCGCGCACAAAACGGTACTGCTTACGATATTCTTGGTTGGAACAAAGCGATACACAAATTTGATGCAGATGAATTCTATTTTGATTTCAAAGTGCAGTCAGAATGGCGTCAATCATTTGATTCTACCAAATTAGGTCAATACATTTTCTTTAACGGCACTAACAGCATGATCTTTGGACCTGCTGCTCCAGCAGCTGCAACTACCGATGTATTCTCACTTAACTTCTTACTTCCTTCAGGATTCAAATCTACGGTAACTGCAAATCCTAAAGTTCAATCTTCTATCACCAGCTTCGATTTCTATTTTGGACTTGATGGATGGGTTTCTGGCCTCTGGGTTTCTGCAAACCTTCCTTTAGTATGGACTCGTTGGAACACTCATTTAACAGAAACTGACATTACAGCTGTTCCTGCTGGTGGCTTCCAGGCTGGTGAAGTTCAAGCTACTGCACTTACCACAACTCCTTATGCAAATGTAATTCAAGCTTGGAAAGGTGACAAAACTGCTGGTAACGCAAGTATTCCATGGAAATATGGACGTATTGACGGACACCAAAGCAGAACCAGACTTGGTGAAGTTTCATTAAACGTTGGTTATGATTTCTTACAAAGAGAAAATGGCCATCTTGCATTAGCACTTCGTGGTGAATTCGGTGCTGGTGGAAAATCACAAGCTGAATATGTATTTGAACCAACCATTGGATACGGCGGACGCATGGGTATCGGCGGTATGCTTGATGCAGCTGTTCGTCTTTGGGAACGTGACGAAGATCATAATTTCTGGGTTTATTTAACTGGTTATGCAACACATCTTTTTAACGGAAACCAAGTACGTAGCTACGATTTAACTGCTTGCGGAGTAGGAAGCCGTTACAACTTAGTAAAAAATCTTACAACCATTACCGCTACAGCTCCTTCAACCTACGGAAACATCATCGACAACATGATCAATATCGGTACACGTACCGCTAAAATCAGCCTCGATGTTGTGTACGAAGCGACTCTTCAGTTTTCTTATATGACTGGAAACGTTGGCTTAGATTTCGGTTACTCAATCGGTGGTCATGGCGCTGAAAAGTTTTCTAAATGGGTTGATTCATCAATCACAGGAAACTACATTCTCTATGATTCAACAAACGGCGGTAACGTTTTAAACGCTGCTAACCAAGCAACTGGTGCGACCAAAGTAACTGTTTCAGGTAATGATACCGGAACAACAAATGCAGCTGTCATAACATCAAACCAAACTACCTATCTCATCACCCTTGCATCATTAAATCAAGAAAACTCTTTAGCAAAAAGCGCAATGGGCCAATGCATTTATGGTAACTTAAGCTATACCTGGAAAGACAACGACTGGACACCTTGCGTCAGCCTTTTTGCTGATGTAGAATTCAGCTCTCCTTCAAACCGCTCTCTCAATACTTGGGGTATCGGTCTTCAAGGAAACGTTTCCTACTAAGGTTATAATTTAAAAAACCTTTGGTTAATAAACAGTACTAAAAAAGGCTCGAGTAATTTCGAGCCTTTTTCTTTTGATCTCTTGTTCCTAGAGCCCTAGACATTATCATTACAATCCGATAACTTAAGTGAGAGCTTTTATACGATCAAACATTAAGTAAAAGCACTCGCCAATAATCATTTTAATCACAAGGCAAAGAGATCCATTTTTATGAAAATTTTACATTTTTTAATCTTATTTTTTATGGTTACGCTGTGTAACGCAGGAGAAAAAGAACTAAGCACACAAAAACAACATGGTTACCAACAACCACAATTGGCTCGCACATTAAGAGTAGGACGATTTAGAACTCATCACGTTCCATTATCTGTCCAAGGAGTAAGAGCAACAGCACCTCAATCTCGTCAAGTCCCATTTGAGGCATTATTTGAGGCATTAAAAGTAACAGCATCTCAATCTCAAAAGCCCACACTAGCGATTAAACAAACAGAACCAACAACATTAAAACCTCATCAATCAGTTACATCCGCACTAGCGTCCGATGTTGCACAGCAACTACAAGATCATTGTGTGCTAGTGGAAGCTAGCGATCAAGCATCAGTTACGCAAGCAACTCGATTATCAGCAAAATTCACCGCTGGACGAAATGATTCAGAAGACCTTATGCCTCCGCACGGCTAATCAACCAATTCGCACGCATGATCAAGATGAAGACCTTATACTTCGATCATTAGGTTACATCGATGATGACGAAGATTAAGACTTTATGCCTTAAGCAAGCGCTTCTTTACTCAAACCATCATTCTTTTTATTTTATCTAGAGCCCTAGACATTATCATTATAATCCGATACTTTAATGCAGCGCGCTTATACACGAATAGTTAGATAAGCGCACGTTAGATTGTTTTTGATTATGATTTTTAAAGGGCTTTTATATGAACATTTTGAATATAATGCTGTTATTTGCTGTTTTTGGATTGCAAGGTGCAAGCGCAGAAGAAGAACTAATTACAGGAGTTTCGCCTGATCATTCTACTGTAGTAGATGCCAGGCAACATTTAATGTTAAAAATAAAAGAAAAACAGGATGTTCTTGAAGAATTACAAATATCAAGTCACAGGCGAGAACTAGATCATTTAAGAACTTTAAAAGATGCAATAGCTTTACAAAAAGATGAAATACACCGAACACAAGTTGTTCTTGTAAAAGAATTATCAAAACATCGAAAACAAATAACTCAAGAAAATAAAATTATTACAGCTCAACTTTTAGAAAAACTCGCCACTCTGCCAGACGAAACAGCAACAAGATTATTTGCAGAATTAAGCGCCTCACAAAGAACAATGCTCGAGGAACTGACAACCCAACATCTTGCTATGCATTCCGACACAAGACAAGTGATTACAGGAGAATCCGAAGGCATACGTAGACTTCTAAGAGAAGAATTTGATAAGCAATCCATTTTTACTAGAGAAGAAAAAGATACTGCTACAAAAAGATTTGATGCTCTCGCTACAAGAATTGCTTCTTTAGAAGCTGCTCAAACAAGTAATTTTAGTGAATTACACAGAAGCACAGCTACTGCATTTACACAAACTCAACAACAAATGAAAGCTTATTATGATATGCTTTCAGCTTTAGATACAAAAACAACCGGCTTGCAGCAAGAAGCTTTAGATGCAAAAACAAGACATCAAACTATAACTGAAATTTTATCTCATTTCACAACATTTCTAAAAGAACAAAATGAATCTATAAAATATATGGGCGAAAATACTGACATTCATACAAAATGCTTAAGAAACCTAATGCTACAACTAGGAATACACCCTTCTCAAGAAGCGCATCGTGCTGTTTTAACACCTAGCACAACTCATCATCTAAAAACACCAAGAACTACGTCTAGCAATACAATTCCTAATTTTACTGAACCTAAATCACAAGCTCCATCTCCATTAAGAAAAGAATCATCAAGTGTTTCTTTATCGACTCAACAAACATCAACACTAGCATCAACCCCTGCTACTCCTACTGCTGCTAGTGTTCAACAACCATTATCTACAAAACCAGCTCCTGCTGCATCAGCAGCTGCAAACTCTACTGATGTAGTTCCTATGGCTGGAATAAAAACGCTCACTACACCAACACTAGCAGCAACAACAACTTTTCCGTTTCCTACCACTGCTACAGAACAACCAACTGCAACCCCAGTGGCAGCACCCCCTGCTCTTGCAGAATCTAAAACACCAGCTCCTGCTGCTGCAGCACAAAAAGTATGGACACACAGTCAAGCAATAGACAACTTACTAAAAGACTTTAAAAATGGAATGGAAATGTTGCGAGGTGAATATTGGACATTTGATGCTACAGCACCAAGAGGATATTCTAATCTTGGGGAAAATATGGGTCATTATAAAATCGTTGAACCAATTAAGAATCCATTATGAATATTTTGCATGTATTACTATTTTTTATTTTTGTAGTGCAGGGAGCAAGTGCAGCAGAATACTCTTTTGAGAATCCTCGTAAATATCTAGAAACACTAATTTCAGATCAAAAAAAATATACTCAAGATGAAAAAGAAATGGCTCAAATAATCATTGATGATTTTTATAAAAAATATTTTATAAAAGACCTATCAATATTGAGATGCGCTATTACTTTAATACAAGTAATTGAAAGAAAAAATTTTTATCGAAATTACAATAATATTGAAGTATGTAATGAAGAATATATAAAAACAATTCCCTTCTTAGATGTGACAAGTTTTTACATACTCGAACCTACTCCTGTTGCAGCTACACAACAAAAAAAATCGACTTAAGCAAATTTTTTATATTCAAGACTGATTGCTCAAGTAATCAATAACTGATTGCACGTTAATGCATGATTGAGCATCTTTTTCGTTAATAATTATCGAAAATTCTTGCTCAACTTCCATCATAAAATGAGTCATCGCAAGCCAATCGAATCCTAAATCTTCAAAAGAACTCAAGGGATCGATATCTATTGTGACAGGGCTTTCTGAAAGCTCTTCTAGTTGTGCTTTTACAAGTGTAATAATTTTTGCAGTAATTTCATGTTTTTGGTGCATTTTCGTTTTCTTTCATCGTTTCTGATGGTTTTTCATCTGCTTGAACTACTTTTTTTGTTTTTTTTGCTTTCTTAGATTGCGCTAACAATTCAGCAATTTCATTTTTTAAATTTTCCAAATCACTCTGCGAATTAATGGCATACACTTTTTTATCAGGATACAAAAGTGAAAATGATTTTTGTAAATCTTTTCCTGGACCAATTTCTAAAATATAATCACAATCCTTGAACGCATCTTTTACTTTATGCCATTGCGTTTGCGCATGAATATGCTGCATCAAAGCTGCTCGTATCATTTCACCTTTTTTAAGCGACTTGCCAATAACACCACTGACAAATGATGTTTCAACATCCTTAAAATCAACTTTTTCTAAATAATCACGCATGTTTTTTACAATCTCATCCATAATCGGCGCATGGAATCCTCCGCCAATCGGCATCGGCTCAACCGTTATAAAAGCATCATCCAACTCATTGCGCAAAAGCTCTCCAGCCTTGCCTGTTGTAAGTACAATAAATTCATTTGACCCTTCAACAAGCGCTATAACTGCGTGACTATCTTTTTTAGAAAGTTTTTTGCAAAGTTTTTCAAGCTTTTTTTTATCATAGCCTATGACTTTAAATGCTTTTACGGTCTGCTTTTGATCAAGAAATGCCTGATAAAAACCTGCATGTTTTTTTAATAAATATAACGCATCAGGAAGACTTAATCCTTGCAAAGAAGCTATCGCTGCATACTCTCCAATATCATAACCAGCAACCCTTTTTGGATCTATACCATATTCTTTTAATGTTTGTGCAATCGCAAGTGAAGTTAAAAAAATAGCAACATATGCATTTTCAACGCGAGACAATTCTGCATCAGAAGACGCAAAACATAATTTTACAAAATTAGTATCTAAACAATTAGCAGCTTCTTCGAATAATTCCTGCACAGAACGAGACTGATCATACAGATCCTTGCCCATTCCAACCCACTGACTGCCATATCCAGAAAAGACAAAACCTATTTTTTTCTTCATAATCTCTCTCTTTTTTAAGCTAGTTTACGTTTTTTATTTATGTCAACATTGCACAGAATGCTTCTATTCTTTCACAACTTTCTTGTTTACCTACTAATGCAAGCAATTCAAAGACGCCAGGACTTGCAGATGATCCTGTTAACGCAATGCGCAAAGGCTGGGCCAACTGAACTAATTTTATTGATTCTTGTTCGCACAAAAGTTTTATCGTTTTTGTAAGAACTTCCACTGAAAATTCTTCTACTGTTTGCAAAAGATTACACGTTTTTTGAAGCAGCACTCGTGTCTCTGGATGAATGTATTGAGCAACATCCTCTTGATGATAAGTAGCAGGTTTTGTAAAAATTTTTTTAACTTCTGCAACCAATTGCACTATCGTTTTTACACGCGATTGATAAAGCAGCAAGGCTTTTTGAATATCTTTTTGATCATACTGTTTTTGCAATACATCAAAATCATCTTGCGCTTCTGTACCACTTATACTATTTAAAATACCTTGCACATCAGCTTTTCTGATATACACACTATTTAACCATTCTAATTTTTGAACATCAAAAATAGCGCCTTTTTTACCAACACCTTCTAAAGAAAAATACTGAATTAATTCTTGACGCGTAAATTCTTCTTGATCACCATACGACCAACCAAGTCGTGCAATATAATTAATTAATGCATCAGGAAGATAGCCAGACTGTCGATATGACAACACATCAACAGCGCCATATCGTTTAGAAAGCTTACTGCCATCAGGAGCAAGAATCATAGGAATGTGCGCAAATTGCGGAATCGAAAAGTTACAAGCCTGATACAATAATATCTGTTTTGGCGTATTAGAAAGATGTTCTTCGCCGCGAATAATATGCGTAATCTGCGAATAGGCATCATCAACAACGACAGCAAAATTATACATCGGCGTACCATCAGAACGAAAAATAATAAAATCATCTAATTGGTTGCGCTCAAAAACTACTGTGCCACGAATGATATCATGCACAACAATTTCTTCTATCGTTTCTGGAAGGGCAAAGCGAATACCGTACAATCGTTTTTCTTCTGGATCTAACAGCAATGATCGACAAAAGCCATCATAGCCATAATGTTCATCAGTATTGCCAGAAGCGCGAACGCGTTGCTCTAGATCTTCTGACGAACAAAAACAACGATAGGCTTTTTTTTCTTCTAATAATTTTTTTACAACGTAATGATATGCATCTTGTCGTTGCGACTGAAACAGAATAGTTTCGTCACTTTGTATGCCAACCCAAGCAAGCGCATCCAAAAGTGCAGACACATATTTTTCTTCAGAACGTTCTCTATCGGTATCTTCGATTCTAATTAAAAAAGTTCCGCTATAATGTTGCGCAAATAACCAATTAAAAAGAGCTGTCCTCAAGCCTCCAATGTGCATATTGCCAGTTGGTGAAGGAGCAAAACGAACGCGTACTTGATCAGCCATGTCTATCACCAGATTATGAAATCAAATTCATTTTTTCACGCGCCACCAAAACCCACGGAGAAACTCCCTGTTTTAATGAACCTGATTTTTCATCATATTTTTCTAACAATAACCAAGCTTTTTTAGCATTTTCTTTATCTTCTTGAGACCAATAATAATAACCAAGATAAAAAGCTGCCGTATCTGCCTGAGGATTTTTAGGATCATTGGCAAGTTCAGATAATTGATCTAATCCGTCTTTTACCAATCCTTGATCAATCATCATGATCGCTTTTTTGATTTTAAAAACATAGAATAATGGACTTTTTTTAGAGGCATCAATCGCTTTATTGATAAAAGCTTCAGCTTCATTTTTTTTATCTGAATACCAATAAGCGGTAGAAGAAAATCCGTAAGCCGAAGCAAGCAAGCGTGAACGATCGTAAGAATTAAATATAACATCGAATCCAACGTGCGTATCTTCAAAACGTTTTTTTATAACATCAACTGACTGCTTATTTTCGATCATTTGATAAAATGCTCGATCATATTCTTCGAGTGCTTCTACCATTGCAAGCTGCGCTTTCTGTTCGTATCCAACAGCGTACCATTCGTAACCGCGTCTTAATCCGACAAAAATCATACCTAACGCAACCACTGTTGTAAGCCAAGTCATATAATTATATTCTTTTAATTCTTTAACCCATTGATGTACTAATTGGTATACCATATCAGTCCTTCGCTTATACTTCCTTTAATATCTAAAGTTTTATACTTAAAAAATTTTAAGACAAAAGTCGACTTTCCCCAAAAATCCCCCCTTAAAAATTATTTTGATTCTTGATTTGGAAGACTTTCTTGCGTTGGTTGCGCTTTAACTTCTAAACGTTTTTTGCGATCTTCAGCAATAAAAGTACGTCTTTCTGCACGTTCAGCTTTAGTTATGATAACTTTTTTGCCTTTGTAAAAACCACAAACTTTGCACACTTGATGAGCAATAATTGGTTCTTGGCAAGAAAGACATAAACCTATTTGTCCAACTTTTAAGCCTTTATTGGCGAAACGCTTATCTCGTCTCTGACGGGAGCGTTTCCGTTTTGGTACTGGCATTGTAAACTCCTAAAGTGATTTACTGTAAGTAAAAATGAAAAAGGCGCATAAGCGCGTTCTTTTGACATAAAAAAGAGTACACGAATAGATAAAAAATGCAAAGTAACTGACCATAAAATAAGTTTTTTTTTAAAATTTAAAAAACTTTATTTTTTAATTGACCACAATCCTGCAAAATCTTGCTCAACCTTTCCTTCCAGTTGCAGCATAAAAAGTTCCTGCATAAGCTCATCTTCGTGTTTTTTTGTCAATTCGCTTAATTTTTCAAGACTAATAGGCTCATTACAAAAACGCAAAATTCCTTCCTGCACAACTTCTTGCACAGGTTCTTTTGCTTGTAACCCTAATTTTTTTGCAACTTTTTTAACACCGGCTAATACTGTTTTTGTAAAAAGAGATTCCTGCAGCTCATATTTTTCTTCTTTTTGATTGTTTTGATTATTTGTGTGCTCAATTTTAATACCATAATCTTGCATAATATCATCAGCAGACAAAACCACCGAGGCACCTTGCGCAATCAATCGATTACAACCAGCACTCATAGGGTCATCAAATGCTCCTGGCAATGCATAGACATTGCGCCCCTCTTTTAATGCATAATCCGCCGTGATTAAGGATCCACTCTTATCCGCAGCTTGGACCACAAAACACCCGCGCGACATTCCCGCTATAATACTATTGCGTAAAGGAAATTGCCACGCTGCACCTTGTGTTTCGAACGGAAAACACGTTACCAACGCTCCTCCTGAAAAAACAATCGCATCAAAAAGATCTTTATTCTGCCACGGATATCTACAAGAGAGTCCCGTTCCAAGAACTACAACTGTCTTGCCGCCGTGATTCAATGCTGCCTGATGCGCTAAAGAATCAATTCCTAAAGCTCCGCCACTGACCAGCAAAATGCCACTCTTGATGCACGGAATCAAAAGCTCATGAATCGCTCTTTTGCCATAATCAGTTGCTTTGCGAGAACCAACTACCGCTAAAGTTGGCAGATCATTCCAAACCGGCACACCCTTCCAATACAAAACAAGAGGAGGTGTATGAATGTGAAAAAGCAATGCTGGATACTCAGAATCTAATAACGTTGCCCAAGAAAGAGCATTCCGTTCGATATGAGCAAGCTCTCGTTTCAACAATCGCGTATCTTTAAGCCCATCAATAAGCATGCTTACGGTTTTTAATGGAATGCCACAAGCTAAAAAATCCGACTGCATCAGCTCATACACATTTTTATTACACTCAATTGCGTACGTATAAACCTTTTTTTGTGTAGATAAGCTTATATTTGGAATGAGCGATAGATGCAAAATCTGTAATTGAAGAGAATGATTCATACAAAAATTCTATATTTTTACAATTCAAAGTGAAAATTTTATTGATTATACAACTAAAAATAGTTTATATTTTTATAGTAGATACTAATACAAATAAAAACAAAGAGGAAATTATGTATAAATTAAAATTATTTTTATTGATTACTTTTTTTAATTTTTTCTATTACAACAATATTGTGAGCGCTGCATCAGCGGCTGCAGCGGCAGCAACTTTTACACCTACTCAAGACTATGGCAATTATTTTGATGCCATTACAACAAGAATAAGAAAAGATCTAAATGCATCAGCAATAGGTTTAAAATACATACTTTCACAAGAAATTATAATCGATGAGTTAGAAAATTATAAATCAAAATTTTCTAATTTAAATATAGATCTTAAAAAACATGATGAAACATGTAAAACATTACTTCTAAACATACATGGCAATTTTTTTGAATTCAATCAACTAAAGGAACTTCTTCAAGATATTCATTTTTTACAAACTCAACTAGAAGAATTAAATGCTATTTTAGAAACTGAAAATCCAGCTGCAATAAATAGAGTTTTTAATAATTTTTCAAAAACTTTTGATGAAAAAAAAGCTTTATTTTTTAGAGCAATTAAAATCGCAAATACCTCACTTTCTAATAAAACCATATACAAAAAAATGATTAAAGAAAATCCAAGAAACATAGATATTATTGCTGACTCAATTAATGGAAAACCTGAAGAAGTAACTTTAGAATATGATCTAGATAAATTTGGAGTGAAGCACGATACATTAAGGAAATTGTTTAAAGGTGAAATAATAACAAGAATGCCTTATGTTTATCATGATACTTATAAAGAAGATGACAATCCTGAATATGAACAATTAATTCTTTCTATAAAAAATGGTATTCCAAAACAAAAAGATGAATCTTTAATATTTAATGAAGTAAAAATAGATCCTACAAAACCTATAAGCGATGCAAACCCAGCTGAATCATTAAACCCTGCAAGTTATGAAGAAATGGTTGAATCATTAAGAAGACTACAAAGGAATATTCAAATTAATTCATCATTAAAAAAACTATTAGCAGAAGCTGCAGAATATGGTCTGCCGGATACTTCTGAAAACTTTCCAGCCCTTCCAGAAGAATTAGCAGCCCTAAAAGATGCATATTTATTTTTAGAATAATCTGCCCTGTCTTCAAAAAACGCTATCAACCGATCGATGGCATAAAACTTTCAGCTTAAAATAATGTTTCATCTTGTCGTTCGTCATCCTGAGGCGCGATCCAAGCGCCGTGAGGATCCAGGATTTACTGAAATT
>CAZJPB010000015.1:0-18450 GCA_964547785.1 uncultured Pseudomonadota bacterium
TGTACAGCGGCTTGAGGTCTTGAGCCAGCAAGAGGAAGGCTTTGAACAGGAGGACCATAAGGATTTAACTCAAGATTTAAGCGATAAGTAGGAGGAAATGTTTCATCAGGGACAAAAAGATTAGATGTTGGTAAAAAAATAATTGTGCCGGGAGGGAAAGTATAAGCGGGAGCAAGAGCTTGGTCAGGAGGGAAAGCATAAACGGGAGCAAGAGCTTGCGCAACTTCGGGACCTGTAGCAGCAGGCATTGGTTCAAGAGGATTTTCTTCAGAGAATTGTGCAGCTTGTCCGTCGGCAGAAGCTTGTGCGAGTGCGAGATCTGTAGCGGCAGGTAGTGGTTCAAAATCATCATCTAGTCGAACTAATTGTGCGGCTTGTGCAGCAGCAGCTAATTGTTCTGGAGTAGCAGGAATTGCTGCAGCAGCGCTAGCTAGTAATGCTGGTTGAGCGAGTGCTGCATCGGCCTGAAAAAGAGAGATTCCGTATTCTTCTTCTTTTTCTTCTTCTTCATCATCTTCTAATTCATCATCATCTTCGAATTCATCAAATAACTCGTCAGCAGGAGGTGCTGCGTCTTCTAATTCACCAGATTGAGTTGGTTTTCTTTCCAATTCAAGTTCTTTTTTTCTAGCATTTAGCCTAGCTAGATCGGCGTTGAGTTGAGTTAGCTGTCCTTCTAGTAAATCTTTATTTTCTTGATCTACATTTAATTTTGCTTCTATTTTTTGAATCTTACAGTTTCTCCTGGAGATAAATCTTGTGACGCTAATAAGTTCTCGATTGTTTTCGCGAAAATGTTGACTTTGAGCGCACATCCTTTGTAATTTTTTAAGTTTTTTTTGAGCATCTGCTACTGTTTCTGGATCAGGATGCGTTAATATTATTTCTTGAAGTTTTTTTTGTTTGCGTTGTCTCGTACGTTTAGGCAGACGTTCGAGATTTTGCTGTTGTTGTGTCAAATTCTCTTGACGTTTTTTTAGCGTTTCTTGTAGAGCTTCATTATGTGAATCGTCTTTTAATTTTCTTAATATCTTGTTAATTTCCCTTTTTTCATAATCTATGAATCCTTGTATTTGCTTTCTGGTTTTTTGAGGTCTTGGTAATTCTTCTAATGCTGTAACTGCAGCAATATCAGCTTCAGTAGGAATTTGTAGTTCTTCTTCGTTCGATGGGTTAGCCGCTGCTGCCGAAAATAATGTATTCGAGTAAAACACAATACATAATAATAGTAGTAATTTTTTCATAACAATCTTCTTTTAAATAATCATAAAACCTTATAGTATAAAATATACAAATAGAAAACATTAAAGTCAAGGATTTATTTTTAAGTCGAATGTTTTGAACTATAAAAATCTATTTTGATTGTGGATGTTTTGCTCGTATATGCAAAGTTAATAAGTCACCGCGACTTAATCGAATTTTGCAATGAGTACAAATATGTCTTTTGGGTTTAAATTGTTCAAGAGTTTGAGACGTTGAGTCAGCAAAAGGAAGGCTTGGGTCACAAGCGAAGGCTGCAGCGCGCAACTTAGCATCGAGTGTTCCATAATCTCTTCCTGCGCGTAAAGCATCAGCTTCAAGTGCTTCGATCTGTTCGGGTGTTAATGGGGTAAGATCTGCAAAAGCTTGCCCAGCGACAGCAGTTAATTGTCTTGGAGCAGCAGGTATTGCAGCAGAAGCGCTGGCTGGTAGTGTTGGGTGAGGTGGTAGTTGAAGACCGAGTGGTGTATTTATTAATTGACTAGTATCTTTTTGCTGACGTTTTGCCTCGGTTATTTCATCGCGTGTTTTTTCTAATTGTGCGATATCGGCTTTTATCTGTTTTACGTTTTCTAAGAATATTGAATCAGTTTGGTCTCTTCGTAATCTCGTTTCTGCCGTTATAAGGAAACGTTTTTCGTTTAGGATGATTGAATTTAAATTTGGAAAACCTTGTTTAGCTTCAAGCTTACGTTGAGCTTGATATCTCGCATCTGTAGTTTTCCTTTTTAGTTTTTTTCCTTCGACTTTAGTTTGTTGAGAGTCTCTTTCTGCAACACTAGATTGATTAGCTGAAAATAATGTATTCGAACAAAGCGCAACACATAATAATAATAGTAATTTTTTCATAAAAACTTTCTTTTAGTAACCGCAAGGCTTTATGGCATGTAATATGCGGATAGAAAACATTAAAGTCAAGGATTTATTTTTAAGCCGAATATTTTGAGCGGTAAATTTGGTTTTATGGTTTGTATGTTTCTAAAAAAGTATTAGAAAATATGTTTTCGGGATCGTATTTTTTTTTGATACGCCAAAATTCTTGTGACCGAGGATAAGCTTTTCAAATTATTTTTGTGTTGCGCTTACATTTAACGCTTCGAGGCGCCAGCAACGGCAAAAGAAAGAAAGTATTGTTTTTATGTTTTTGAGTTTGTTATAATTTCAATTAGAATTTGATTAAAGAATATTAAAAATCAAACGAGGTCAACATATGAAATATATAAAAATAATAGTGATGTTACTTGTTGTGACGCAAACTTTTTTTGTGCAAGGTGCTGATCAACCAAAATTAAATTTAGGTTATAATCCAGGATCAGGAACTCGTTCTTATGCAAGTGGCGGAGGAGGACAGCAACCAGCATTTCCAGGAGCAGTTTTATCGGAAAAAGAGCAATTAGCAGCAGATCTTGCGGCTATAGCAAAAATGGAAGCAAGAGAAGCAGCTCGTTTAGCAGAATTAGAAAGAAAAGCTGCAGAGTCAAGGCGTCAAGCAGCGCAAAAAAGGGCTGAATATGAAGCAGCAGCAAGAGAAGAAGAGCGCAGAAGGGAATTCCGACCACGGTTCGAAAAACTTGTAGCGCAGTTGCCAGGAGTTGAGCGAGCATTAATATTAGAAATTTTTACAAATGCTTTTGAAGTGGAAGCTCGATTAGGTCAGAGTGCCGAAGTTGCGGTTTTAGATATTCTCGGGAGACAAGTGCCAGCACCAGAGCCGGCTCCGAGCCCTCGGGTTACAACGGCAGCTTCAACAGTACCGCAAACAGGTGCTCCTGGAGTTCATGTCGTTAGATTAGATGGAGGACCGTCAGATGCTCCTGTAGACAAAATAAAGCCAGCTCCTCGCCGACAAGGATATCATTCAACGCAAAGACATGAAGGATATGTGCCTTCTTTTGCAGCTGCAAGCGCTCCAGTTCGAGGTGCAGCAGCGGCAGTTGTAGCACCTCAAATGCCACCATCATACCAAGAAGCTGTAGCAGCACCAATGTATCCACAAATATCAAGATCTGTGCCACAAGCAAGGTCTGCATGGGATGCGCCAGGTGAATATCAGCCAGGAGGAGCAGCGGCAGCGAGAACATCTGCGCCTACTGCAAGAATGACACGTAAAGAACAAGAAATTAAAGCATTGCAAGATTTTATAGCATTGCAGGAAGCTGATCTAAAAAGATTTGATGAATGGATTCCAACGAGCCCTATTATGCAAGAATTATATGGAATCAGTCAACAATTATCACAACATCAACCATATCTACTAAAATATCAATTTATGCAAGCAAAGCCATTGATTGCTCAAAATTATAAAGAATTTATCCAATTATTACCTTTTTATAATGCATATAATGCTTTATTGGCTCAACAGGCTGCGTTAAATCCACAAGTTGAAGCATTAAAAAAACAAAGGTCAGATCGAGAATTAGAATTAACAAAGAAGAGAAAAGAATTAAGCCTTAAAACTACAGAAGCTGCACAGGCTGCAAGACCTGTTCCAGCTGGAATGGCAGCTGCAGCTGTAGGTCGTGCAGCGGCAAAAAAAGAAGCATCTGACGATCGACCTGCGTACCAGCCAGGAGGAGCAGCAGCGGATCCAGCGCCAAAGCGAAGAGTGTTAACAATAGGGGCAGTAGTTGATGATGCGCCTGAATTTAAAGTACAAAGTAGAAATTTAAGTGCTAAAGGTTTTAGTGTTAGGGGAAGAATTTTTGTTCCAGAAGAATTAGATGAAGATGTATTTGATCGAGATGAAGCGATAGACTTAAAACACAGTAGAGAAAAAGTTCCACGTAATGAAGCTCCTTATGTTACTATTGCTAAAGAATTAGAAGCGATAACAGGATTTAAACAAACACCAATCACTAATCATATGATTGAAGAAGTTAAGTTATTAATTAATAGTGTTGACGATCCTGATCAAGTAATAGAAAAATTTAGAGAGACTTGGCAGAGAGGATTAAAAGATTCAGTATTTGAGCGCTACAAGAGCTTTGATTTTACTGTAAGTAATCATGTTCATTATGGTCAACTTATTCTTTATATGGCTGATCGTATGGGAATAGGTAAAGAAGAGATAGAGAATTTTGTTAATCTTCGTCAAACTGAAGAACAAAAACAGAAAACATTTAAAAAGTTAAAAAAACGTATAGATATGTTTAAAAAAACGAATAATGATCTTTTTGGAAAGCGTGATGAACCTGTAACAGAAGATGAAAAAAAACGCTTTGTGTTAGATGTGATTTTTAAAGCGGCTTTAAATAGATCTGATGAAACAAGTAGTTTAGTGCAAAAATATTTTGATGATTTTAAGCTTTGGGATATTTTTAATAGATTAACTAATCTGGTAATTGATAAAAATGTAGAAGAATTTTTAAAATTAGGTATTAATCCATCTATGGATAAAATAAAAAAATTAAAAGCATTTTTAAGGTCAACTGATGATAGTAAAGAGCAAACTCCAGCAAAATTATTTAGAATAATATGGGTAAATAATTTTGCTGCTTTGAAAACAAAATAACAAACTTATCACACCAATTTCTTCATGACAACAGCGCTCCAGTTTTCAAGATCCCGCACTTTGCACTCATCAAGCGTTGCAAGATGACCACTTTGCAATTCAGATTTTATGTGAATATTTTCAGAGTCGCCTTTAAGCAATAAAACCAATCCAAGATGTACTTGATCCACGGGCGTTGTTTCAAGATTCAAAAGGCCGAGTGGCTCGATAGAAAACGATCCTTGATAACTAATTTCTTCGTAAAATTCGCGCTGAGCCCAACTAAAAATGGATGTATGTTGCAGATCTTCTTTTCGCATGTGTCCGCCAATTCCTAGCGAATATTTTTGTGCAAGTCGTTGTTCAGAAGAATTTTGTTTGCGTTGCATTAAAAAATAACGTTCTTGATGTGCAAAAATAAGATACGGAATAATCTGTTTATAGTCGGTGTTGGTTTCTGCTAATCCGCGCGGCATGAATTCTTGGTTGTTTTGAATGAGAGCGAGATACTCGTCAAAATTAGTTTTTAATAATCCTTGCCAATGCGTTTTTTCAAAAAGAGTTTTGCTTTTTACAACGAGAATCATCTCGTTATATTTTTCAGGTGAAAGCATGATAGGCCTTTTTTTACTATTATTTTTTTTGCAACAAAAACCATTGTTCTCGAAGCGCTACAGCTTTTTCAAAATCAAGGTTTTCTGCAGCTTTTTTCATTTCGTATTCTAAATCGGCTAAGACTTTTTGCAATTCTTGTGGCGTGAGTGATTGATCTTTATCTTTATGCGCAGTTTTCTTTTTTTGTTTTGAAGCATCCATAATTGCTTGTTGCATCGGCGCAATGCTTTTTTTGACTTCACGCGTTACTGGTTGTGGCACTATGCCATGTTTTTCGTTAAAAGCGATTTGTAAGGCGCGTCTTCTGTTGGTTTCATCAATTGCTTGTTGCATTGATTTGGTTATTCTATCGGCATACATCAATACTGTTGCGTCAACATTACGAGCTGCGCGGCCGATGGTTTGAATTAACGATCGCTTATCTCGCAAGAAGCTTTCTATATCAGCATCCATGATGGCAACGAGTGAAACTTCAGGAAGATCAAGTCCTTCTCGCAATAAATTGACACCGACTAAACAATCAAAGACCCCGCTGCGCAATTTTTGCAAAAGTTCAGTTCGTTGCGGTGTTTTGATATCACTGTGTAAATAGCAGACTTTTAATTGCTTTTCTTCTAAATAACGCGCTAATTCTTCTGCCATTTTTTTGGTCAGTACGGTAATGAGCGTTCGTTGATCTTTTGCAGAAACTTCTTTAATAGTATGCACGAGATGATCGAGTTGGCCGATGCGAGGAATAATTTTAATGATCGGATCGACTAATCCAGTTGGCCTATTGATCTGTTCAACAACTTGATCAGAGTGCGTGAGTTCGTAATCACCAGGAGTTGCAGAAACAAAAATGACGTCATTAAAATAACGTTCAATTTCTTCAAATTTTAAAGGGCGATTATCATAAGCGCAGGGCATTCTAAAGCCCCAATTAATGAGTTCTTTTTTGCGAGACTTGTCGCCGCTATACATGCCGCGTAACTGCGGTAAGGCAACGTGCGATTCATCAATGATGCATAAGAATTTTTCTGGAAAAAAATCAAAAAGGCACGAAGGCGGCTGTCCCGGTAAACGACCATCAAAATGAATGGAATAATTTTCTATGCCACTGCAATAACCGGCTTCTTGTATCATTTCTAGATCGTGCGATACGCGCTGAATCAAGCGTGCGCGAACAATGTCGTCTTGCAATGTTGGCGCGTAGCTTTCTAGTTCAGCGCGAATTGTTTTTAATGCCTCTTTTTTTTTATCATCAGTGATAACAAAATGTTTTGCTGGAAAAATAAGCGTATTATCGAGTGCTGTAACTACGCGGTTGTCGTCTTTTGCGATCCATTGCAAAGTTTCGATTTCATCACCAAACAATTCTATGCGCAGGCGATCTTTTTGATAGGGCAACACAACTTCAATAGTGTTGCCAATAACCTGAAAGGTGCCAAACATTCGTTCAACATCATTGCGAACATATTGAATATGAATAAGGCTGCGAATCAGATTGAGGCGTGATATTTTTTGACCAACTGATAATGAAAGGGCAAGTTCGCGATACGCATTTGGGTCGCCAAGTGAATAGATCGCAGAAACGGACGCGATTACAATCGTATCTGTTCTATTGATCAAAGAAGCGCTTGCTTCAACGCGTAATCGTTCGATTTCTACGTTGATTTTGGTCTCTTTAGGAATGTACATATCTTGCGCAGGCAAATAACATTCAGGTTGATAATAATCGTAATAACTGACAAAATAACAGACTTTGTTTTCAGGAAAAAAAAGCGAAAATTCTTCGTATAATTGAGCCGCTAAGGTTTTATTGTGTGATAAAATCAATACGGGACACTCTTGCTGTGCAATAACGTGAGCCAACGTAAATGTTTTTCCAGAACCGGTGACGCCGTATAAAGTTGATTTGCCAGGACGCCCTTTTGTTAATTTTTTAATAGCATCAGGCTGACTGCCAGCAGCAGGAAAAGGGGAGTGCAGTTTAAAAAGTGGCATAGAATAAACCTTTATAAAATAATTTTATCTAAAAGCGTATCAAGAACTTAAAATTTGCACAAAACAAAAAGCAACTCTCGTCATCCTCAGGAACGCAGTGCCGCAAGGATCCAGTTTTATTCTGTAACAATAATAAAAATCAAAATTTTATAAAAAGCATTGACTTCTCTTTCTTATGTTTAATATAATTTCAATTAGGAATATTGTTAAATTTAAAAGTGGAGGCTTATTATGAACGTAAGCTTAATCAAAAAACTATTCGTTGGTATTTTTTTAATACTATCATGCAATAATGCGTATGGTGCTATGTCTTATGGTGCTATGTCTGAAGAAGCTGAAAAGGCATTGATTCGGGCGCAACTTTGGTTTGAGCCCGATTGGATGCAAGATTTGAGTCTAAAGGATCTTGGAGATATGGGATATGAATTGTCAAAAGCTGCAGTAGGTTCAGTAAATCCTGCGCAACAACGAGAAAATAATTTTGTAGCTAAATATGATCAGCAATATCAAGATATAGCGAGAAAAGCTTTTCAAAATGGAATAAAGATTGGACTGAGCGAAAATGTAGAAGATCTAATAGCAGAAAATTTAAAAGCAGGAAGAAAGATATTTCAACTACCTCAACGAAGTCTTTCACCTTCACAAATGCCTTCTGCTACTCAAGCTCCTCAAGCAACAGCTAGGCAAGTCGCACCATTAGCAGCAGCTGCAGGGGCAGCAGCAGTTGCGGGAGCTGCACAACAAGTAGTTCGTGATGCATGGGCTGATCAAAGTGTAATGGGACCAGAAATTGAAAGTCCTTTACAGCAACCTGATGATATAGCACCTGTAAAGTTGCATGTTTTAAGTTATCATTCATTACAAAAATCAGGAGATCAAGCAAAGGTTGGTTATGTTAATCAGGATGCTTTCTTTCAAGAACCAATTGCATCTGGAGGGTATATTATTATTGTTGCAGATGGTCATGGCGATAAAGATATGCACAGAGGAAATTTTGTAAGTGGTGAAGTTCCTGCGCAATACGTTTGTGAAAATTTTCCAAAATTGTTTGTTGATTATAAGCGCCAGGGATTAACGACGGTTGGAGCAATACAATCAGCAGTTCGGTACATGCAAGGATGGTTTGAGTCACAAGTAGGATATGCCGAAGTAGGAACAACATTTGCTGCCGTAATTTGTGATGAATTAGGTTATATCTATTCAGTAACAGTTGGCGATAGCAGAGTTATGGTTATTCGTGATGGAATAGTAGTTGGACAAACGCAAGATCATGATTATGAGAATGTAGCAGAAAGGCAGAGAGTTGGTGTGGTTTATGTAGCAGAAGACGAGAGAGATAGAGAGATTGTGGGTAATTTTGATGCCCTGCACAAAGTGTCTATTAAAAGACCGGGTTTTGGTTCTTCAGCATTATCTATGACAAGATCTTTAGGAGATACTTATTTACATGGCAAAGGACTTCTTTCTGCGCAACCAGAAATTCATCAAATGAAGGTGAAATCTGGAGATATCATCGTAGTTGTTTCTGATGGCGCAATATCGACACCATGGACTCCTGATTATGCTGAACAGGCTCGGCCAATATGGCAAAATGAAGGCAAGTTTGCAAAATATATTGTTCAAAGAATAAAAAATAAAAATGTTGCAGAAGAACTTTGTAGATATGTTGATCCTAGAAGAGGATCTAAAGATGATATTACAGCTGTTATAGTGCAAGTAGAAGATGATGCAAAAGCTGGTGCTAGACGTGTAAAAAAATCTGCCCAACAGAAAGAACTAAGAGAATCGGCAATAAGAGAATCAGGAATAATGCTAAGACCTTTAGCAGCCGCAGCTGCAGCGGAATTACCAGAACATGATAATGGTGAGATGTTGCGTAGTTTCTTAGTGGCACCGACTATGGTTGATGAAATAAGAATGCTTCAAGATGAATTAGGAAAATATTCTCATCAAGAAGATCAATACAAAAGACAGGCAATGAAACGTTTGTATGCGTTGCTTACGCTTCAAGAGATACAACAAGCTGATGATGCAAGAAGACAAGCTGGTTATCTAGCATTTATGGCTATGACTGAAGATCAAAGAAATCAGTGGCGTCAAGAACGACAACAAATTGAAGCAGCTTATCGAGCAGAGCTAGAGCAACGAATGGCATGGTTACAAGCGCCTAAGCGTGTGTTATCAGAAGAAGAAAGAGAGAAGTTGGATGCTTACAATAGATTATTGAGATGGCAAGCACCTTTATTTTCAGATTTAAAAACTAATCAAGGGTTAAGAGAAAGCTTTGAAAAGTGTTTTGCGCGAGCATGGCAAGAAAAAACGACACATCGATGGGATAGCAAACAATTTGAGGAACGTTTTAATCAACTTTTTAAAGAAGATCCATTTAGTGGTGGAATTATTCGGAAAAAACTTGAAGAAGCTATAAAAGCTGAAGAACAAAGAAAGCAAGCACAACAAGCAGCACCAGCAGCGGTAGCGCCAGCAGTTGCTCAACCGTCTCAAGCTGATATTGTTAGGCAGCAAATGGATGCAGCTGTAGCAAGAGCATTAGAAAAAAGAAAAAGCATAGAAGGACAAGAAAATGTTGCACGAGAAGATGAATTTGGTGAGTTTCAAAGTGCAGCACCGGTATCGCAAGCTCCTGCTGTTCAAAGAGTTTTTGTTCAGCCAGTTACTCCAGTGCCAGGATGGAATCCATTTGATACGCAAGAAGGAACTTATGGTGGTGGTTTAGGTGCGCTTGCAGCAGGACAATTATTACCTGCAGAAAAATTAGCGCACGAGGAACGATTAAGAGCAGCAGCTGTTCAAGTTCAGCCTTCAGCGGTAGCAGCTTTGCCAGTTCAACCAGCAGGACAACTAGGAGCCAGCTCAGTACGACGTCAAGGAGGATATGGAAGAGTAGCGTTACCAGTAGCACCGATAGCAGCAGTGCCAGTAGCGCCGAGTAAGAAAACAGAGCTCGCATTAATAAGGGAGCTTATGGATCTTAATCGTCAGTTAGGGGTTGTAAGTGATAAAACAGCAGCAGCTCCACAACAAGCAGCGACACAATTACCAGCACCAGCAGCAGTTTTTCCAGCTGTTCCAGCTCCGCAATCTGTGATGCCAGTTCCAGTGCAACAATTAACACCTGAGCAACGAATAGATAATTTTATATATGGATTAAGGCAAGCAGGCTGGAGACTTCCTGATAATCCAGTTGACGCGAAAATATATATGAACATAGCAATGCAAATGGAAAATCAAGGTCAGCTTCCTCATGGACAAACTGCTGAAATAAAGGCTCAAGAATTATTACGACAATTTTCTACAATGTATGAAGCTTTTTTGGCATTGATGAAAGAGCAATATGGATTTGATCGTAATTACTGGAATAATGAAGAATTAGCACGAATAGCTATATTAGAAGCTATTAAACAAGAAATTTCAGGGCATTTGCAAGCGAGCGGCCTTAAGCGTGAAGCTTATGCTGCAAGACTGTTGAACGATTATATAGCCGACAGGAAACAAAAATGGGAACAAGCACAACCAGCAGCAGCACCGATAGCGCAAGTAGCTGTTCCAGCTGTTCAAGCTCCGCAACCTGTGATGCCAGTTCCAGTGCAACAATTAACACCGGAACAAAGATATTCTAACTTGTATCAACCATTTATAGCGGATATTCAAAGAAGTGGATTTAATCGTGGGGCTGGCAATAATGAAGTATTAGCTCAAGAAGCTCTGACAGCTGCTGTAATAACTCCTGGTATGGGAATAAGGTCAGATCAAGAAGTTATGGTTCTCGCTAAACAAATGTTACATCAAAAGATCGCGTACAGAGATCAAGAAATGATGTTGGATCAACAAAGAAAACAAGCAGCAGCGCAAGAAGCTGCGGCACGACAAGCAGAACTGCGTAATCAAGCAGATCAAAAAAGGATCTTAAAACTTAAAGATAGGCTAGGTGAAAAACTTGCATCACAGCCTGTAAGACCGGCAGCACAAGCACCGGTAGCAAATCCTTGGGCAGCGAATCCAGCAGCAGCATATCAATGGCAAGCAGTGGCTCCAGTACCGCAACCAGCAGCAGCACCATCTTTAGCAGATCTGGAAAAAGAAACAGAAAGAGAACGAAGAGAAGTAGATAGAATGACAAAAGAAAACGAAAAAGAAAGAGCAGAACTTGAGGCTCGTCAAGCTAAAGTTCAAGGAAAAAAAAGAGCAATAGAAGGACAAATAAAAGAAGCAGTCCAAGCATTTCGTCTAGAATATCCTAAGTTTATAGATTTTACAGATGATGAAATAATGGAAGTAATAAAAATAGTTAAACAACAAGTGGCTGCAGGTACAATAAAACTAAATCAAGTTAATGCAAAAGTTGCACAAAATTTAACAGAGCGTCGTCAGCTAACTGGTGCAAAGTTTGTAAAAAGTGCTTGGGATATGTAACTATAAAAAATGGAGATAAAAACAATGAAGATAAAAAATATACTCATCGCAGGCTTACTCTTTGCCCCTTTGTGTAATTACGGTGCGGAAAGAAATGTAGCAGCAGAAGCAGTGGAAGCAGATTTAAAGAGCCATGGCTTATCTATAAATGGATTATTAGATGCTGGATATTCATATAAAGATTTATTAAATTCTAGCAGGAGAGCATTAATAGTAGAAAATATAGAATTAGCAAGAATTCAAGAATTAGCAACTACAATATTTGCAGAAGAAGATGCAATGATGGCTTCAAAACCGTTGTCTGCAAGAGCTTCATCAGTAGCACAACCAGCAACTTGGTCCGCATCACGAGCAGAAGCACCACGAGCAGAAGAAGCACAGTCAGCTCGGCAACCAGTTTTTTCTTTAGGAGATTCATTGTTAGTGCCGAATTATCTTTCCATTCAAGCAACTGGTGTTGATATGTCTCTTGTAGCGCCATCTCAAGCAGTTCCTGCAGTAGCTCCTCAAGTTCCAGCAGCTTCAAAAACACAATCTGATGAACCTAGTTTGCCAGGAGCGTTTCTAGAATTGCAGCCAACTATGACGGATGAGGCAGAAGCAGAAGAAATGGCTCGTCTTATGACTAAGACTGCAGGGGAAGCTGAAGAAAGCAAAAGAAGACAAGAAGCAGAAGAAAGAGAATTTGAATTAGCAAAGACTCAAAGTGAAATAACAACATTAGTTGAAGCTGAAAAAGCCTTATTAAAGATACTTGTAAGGTCTGAAAAAGATCAGCAAAAATTACAAGAATTGCGAGAAAAATTATTGATTGCTAAAGCAAAATTAATGAGTTTGAGGCCTATTGAAGTTGATATGGAACAATCATATATCTTTGAATAATTTAATAAAAAATGGAGATAAAACAATGAAAATTAAAAATATATTTATAGTAAGTTTGCTCTTTGCCCCTTTGTGTAATATCTATGCTGCTGGAGCTGCAGCGGGGGGGTTTGGTTTGCAACAATATACAAAAGAAGCGCGATTCATTGCATTTTTAGATAGACATAAAGCAGAATTTGATAATTATAAAATTTCAGAAGAAAGAGCAAAAAGATTTTTTTATCCAAGCATTTGATGCAGAATTAAAAGGTGGCCCATCAGCAGAAGGTGCTGCGTATCAACAGTGTATTGATAGTATGCGAGGAAGACTGCCAGAACATGAATCGCCAAGGGACTTTGTATATACTATTCAAAAACAAGCATGTTCAGATGCGGCTGCGCGAAAAGGTTTTGACAGGGGCCGCGCAGAAAAAATTTTTGATGATATTTATTTTACAAAAGGACATCCACCTGTTGAAGATATTTTAGAAATTGTATTACGTAAAATGGAATCAGTAGTGCAATCTTTTGAAGATTTACCATTTTTAAAAAAAGATCCATCAGGACAGTATCTAGCATATTCTTATTTAATCAAAAATGGCTTTGATTTTCTGTTTCAAGATTTTATAAGTCTTCATCGTCAGTACGGTAATAGAAATGCACAATATGCATATTTAAAGGCGATGGAAAAATATATGGAAAATCCTTATCTGGCTAATGATATTAATGGTGAAGCTCAAAGAATATTAAGAGAAATTCATCGTAGATATGAATTTTTCATGTTCAATAATCAAGAATTTTATAAAGGTAAAATGTATGAAAATATATTAGAAAATAATTTAAAAGAATCTTTTAAACGTTCATTAGAAGCTCAATATGAAAACAGAATTCCTTTTGGTCATACAGTAGAAACTTATGCTTTATTTTTATTTCAAAATACTTTTGCAGACATTCCTATTGAAACACAAACGTTGCAAGTACCAGTAGCGCGAATTATGCAAAGAAATCCAATAGATCAACAAATTATGATGATTGAAGATTTGGTTAAGACAAGAGGGGAAATGATTACTATGGAAGAACTTATGGAGTTAGGTTATTCTTCTGATGCAATTAAAAAAGCATCAGATTCCAGATCTTTAAGATTAGTGCAAAGAGAAGAAATTCAAAGAAAAAATGAAGAAGGTCAAAGAAGAAATATAGCAGTGCTAGAAGCTGTAGCCGCTGCAAGAGCTTTAGAAATTGCTACTCTTGCAACTCAAGAAGGTCAATATCAAAAAGCGTTAAAAATATTTTTAACTAATGCTAAAAGTAAAATGTATGATCTAGAAAAGGCTAAAGAATATTTTGATGATTTTTATAAAAATAAAAAATATTCTTTAGAAAAAGCTGATTATTTTGCTACGGAAAAACTTTTTTTAGAAGAAGCAACCCGATTCCGTGAGCAAACAAAAGCATTCATAGCTGAATAAGCAAGACAACAAGAAGCACTTTCACAACCAGTTGCAACTCTGCCTCGGCAAAGTTTTTTACAAAGAGCAAAAAAAGCTTTTGGTTTGAATGAAAGAGATCGCGTAGTTGAGTCAAAAATTGATTCTATGCAATCAGCACCTGATTCTCAAGAAACAACACGGGAAGCGCCACGAGCAGCATGGAGTGTTTTAGATTAAGTTTAACCTTACACCACTACAAAACTAATGAGTCGATTAGGGACAAAAATGATTTTTGTAATCTTTTTGTTCTTAATCCATTCAACAATAAGTTCTTCAGCTTTCGGTTGCACTTCTTCTTGCGTCGCTCCTGCAGGCACTTTGATATGCGCTCGAATTTTTCCATTCACTTGAACACCGAGTTCAATCGATGTTTCTTGCGCAAGATCGGGATTATAGGTTGGCCAGGTGCAATCACGCAATTGTTTTTCACATACTTGCTCAAGCAGTTCGCTTGCCATATGCGGCGCAAAAATAGAAAGACTCGTTAAAATCATTATCATGCTATCTTTCGAAAGAAGGATGTTCTGTTTTTGTAAAGCATTAAAAAGTTCCATAAAAGCTGCTAGTGCTGTATTTGGTTTAAAATGATCAAGACGATCTTGGAATGTTTTTAAAAATTGATGCACGAGTATTTTTGCTTCTTTTGATTCATCTGCTTCTTTGCATAGTGTTGTGTTCAAGCAGTAGGTGGTAACTTTTTGTGCAAAGCGCTTAATGCCCTCAAGTCCTGTATCCTGCCATTCGCAATCTAGCTCTGGTGGCCCCATGAACAATATATACATTCGTAATACATCGGATCCATACTGCTTTACGATCTCGTCTGGATTGACAACATTCCCTTTTGATTTTGACATTTTTTCAACGTGACCACTTTTGTCTGAATATTTGCACACCATGCCTTGATTGAAGAGTCTGGTAAAGGGTTCGTTGAACGAAAGATATCCGCAATCGTGCAAAAATTTTACATAAAAGCGCGCATACAAAAGATGCAAAATAGCATGTTCGATGCCACCAACGTATAAATCGACTGGTAGCCAGTAATCAGTATCTTTTTTGCTGCACAGTTCAGTATTGTTTGATGGATTTGGATAACGCAAGAAATACCAGCTTGATCCTGCCCACTGAGGCATCGTATTAGTTTCTCGTTTGGCTGCGCGTTTGCATACAGGGCAAGGTACATTAACCCATTCGGTAATAGCTGCTAAAGGTGATTCCCCTGTTCCTGTTGGTTCGTATTTTTCAACTTCTGGCAACAATACAGGAAGCTCAGCTTCTGGAACGGGCACAACGCCGCACGATGCGCAGTGAATTAATGGAATTGGCTCGCCCCAATAGCGTTGGCGAGAAAAAATCCAATCTCGCAAGCGATAGGACGTTGTTCGTTTTACAAATCCCTGGTTTTCTAAATAATCTACAAATTCATCTTTGACTTGACCTGCAATTTTTCCAGCAAATGGCTGCGGAAGAAGCAGTATGCCAGTATCCATATCCGTATAACAAACTTTTTGCGCAAGAACTTGAGCTTTAAGTTCTTCATCATCTGCAGGAACTAAACCAACCGTTAAAGGAATAGTATATTTTTGCGCAAAGGCAAAATCGCGAGGATCGTGCGCAGAGCATTTTACGATGCCTGTTCCATAATCTGCAAGCACAAAACTGGCAATCCAAAGAGGCAGTTCTTTGTTGTCCAAAGGATTGATGACATAAACACCGGTAAATATTCCTTCTAGTTCGGTCGTTTGATCATTATGATATTTCATGCGCTTTTCTAAAAGCATTGCGCAAAAATCTTGAATTTCTGTTTTGTTAGGAGCATTTTGAATCAATGCTGGCAATAGTGGATGATCGGGAGCAATGACAAAAAAAGTATCTGCAAAGCAGGTCATAAAATGTGCAGAGAATGTTTCTAAAACGATATCAGAACCTTTTACCTTGCTTGAAAAAAGTAAGCCTTCACTTTTGCCGATCCAATTTTTTTGCATCAATTTTACTTTTTCTGGCCAATCAAGCGTATCTAAATCGTTTAAAAGTTTTTCAGCGTAGGCAGTGATTTTTAAGACCCATTGCGGAATATTTTTTTTAGTAACAGCTGTTGCACAGCGCTCACAACATCCTGCAACGACTTCTTCGTTTGCTAGTCCTGTTTTGCACGAAGGACACCAATTGATTGGCATATTCGATTGATACGCAAGACCCGCTTTGAACATTTTTATAAAAATCCATTGTGTCCATTTATAAAAATCAGGATCAGTGGTATTGAGTTCTTTTGTCCAGTCATACAGAGCGCCTACTTGCTGTAATTGTGTTTTAAATGTTGCGATATTTTTAGCGGTAGATATTTCCGGATGAATGCCTTTTTTTAAAGCATCATTTTCTGCTGGAAGTCCAAATGCATCCCAACCCATTGGATGCAGAATAGCATAACCTTGCAACCATTTGATGCGCGCATACACATCAGAAAGGACGTATCCTCGCCAATGACCAACGTGAAGGCCCGATCCAGAAGGATACGGAAACATATCGAGGCAATAGAATTTTTTTTGAGCATAATCTGTTTTTGTGTAGCCATCAGGATTTTTTTGCCAACGATCTTGCCATTTTTTTTCTACGTCACTTACTTTGTATTGCTTTGCGCTTTGCATAACGTTTTCCTTATGCTTTAAAACTTATTTTTGAATTTTTACTTTAGTGTAACACGCAAGCATTTTCTATTCAAAAATCTATTTTTTATTCGAGTGCGTTTTGTAAAAAATCATCTTGAAATGGCAACAGCTTGATATCATGATAGGTCCCACCTTGACTGCCATCATAAATGACATATTTTTTTACCGGTATATCATCTGAAATTATATGTGCAAAGTATTCAAGATTTTTTACAAATTCTGGATGAAAAGTTGCGCTACTTTTAATTTCGATAGCCTTAATTTCTCCAGCCCATTCTGCAATAAGATCTATCTCTGCTCCTGATTGGTCTTTCCAGAAATAGACATGAGCAGGAAGGCCTTTGTTATAGCGATGTTTAATAATTTCCAAGATGATCATGTTTTCATATAAAGCGCCTTTGAGATAGTGCGTTTCTAATTGTTTTTCTATCTCTATTCCTAATAAAAAAGATGCAAGACCAGTATCAAAAAAATAAAGTTTTGGCATTTTGATAAGTCGTTTGCTGAAATTTTTATAAAATGGCTGTACTAAAAAAATAACGTAACTAGCTTCTAGTATTGCAAGCCACTTTCGAGCGGTGGTATGAGAAATTCCACAATCTTGAGCAAGTGAAGAATAGTTAATGGTTTGGCCAACTCTGCCAGCACAGAGTTTTAAAAAGAGCTGAAATAATCGTAAGTCTTCAATATTTTGTAAAGTTCGCACATCACGTTCAATATATGTTTGGAAATAACTTGGATAAAATTCTAAGGAAGTCATCTGTTTTTCGTGTAATCGTGGATAGCCCCCTTTAAAAATATATTCGATGCTTTTATTTTTTTCTTGAATTTCTTTAATACTTAACGGAAGGAGAGTAACCAATCCTATTCTTCCTGCAAGTGATTGAGAAATAAGATTGCCAAAACCAAGATTTTGAGAGCCCGTTAAAACAAATCTTCCTGTTTCTGGCGACGCATCTGCCACTTCTTGTAAGTAAGAAAATAATTCTGGAGCATGTTGGACTTCATCAAAAATAGCGCCTTTATCGTAATAGTTTAAAAATCCGCGCGGATCTTTTTCAGCCAAAAGTCTTGTATCAAGATTTTCAAACGAAACATAAGGTTTTTCTGGAAACATATGTTTAACAAGTGTTGTTTTTCCTGATTGACGCGGGCCAGTAACGCTAATAATTGGATATAAAGCAGTATATCGTTCGATGATAGAAGTTAAAAAACGTTTATATTTCATACGAATTTCCTTTATTGACCGATTGAACTTTTAAAATTCAATATAGCAAAACATTGGCCAATAAGCTAGAAGTCTTTGACAGTATTTACAAAAAAGAGATTCTCTTTACTATTGTTATTATAAAATCAAAACAAAAAGGAATAACCATGGTTTTTTTAGATCCTAAAATAGATTTTGTCTTTAAAAAATTATTTGGCACGATTGCAAACAAAGATATTTTGATATTTTTTTTAAATAGTATTTTAGAAAAAAAAGAATCTGAAAAAATAATTGATGTTGAAATTAACGATACGTCTAATATTAAAGATAATAAAGAGAGCAAAGAGTCTATCGTTGATGTACGATGCAAAGATATTCAAAATAAGCACTACATTATCGAAATGCAAGTTGTTAAGCAAAAAGATTTTATTGCAAGAACTCAAT
>CAZJPB010000016.1:0-17710 GCA_964547785.1 uncultured Pseudomonadota bacterium
TATTATTACTACTTTTTTTCTCGCCAATTCTATTGCGCGTTGTTTTCTTGCTAAAAGCGCTCTTTTTCCTCTGTTTTCTAACTTTATTGTTAATTGCTTGAATCGCGCGTTTCTTTTTAGTCTTTCTCTTTCTAAAGCTGCAGTCATTACTTTCGCATCATACTCAATAATAAAATCAACAAAAGCTACTAAAGCTACTGGATATTCAATAGCTTTTTCTGCATCTGTAAGTCTTGTCATATCAATTTCATCTACAATTGGTTCTGTTGTTACGATTTGCGAAGGTGCTGCAGCAATAATTAATTGCTGTGCAACAGAAAAAGCATAATTTCTTAAAACGATACTATTAGGAAATGTATTGCGATATTGATCAATGATTGGGCTTATTGCATCTTGTATATATGCAACACAACCTAAGAAAGCATCTTCACAAACAGATGTACGCACATTGTTCGCTTGCAAAAGCAATCCTAAAGACAAAATTATTCCTACCTTTTTCATAATAACCTCCATTATTAGTATTAAACTTATTTTTTTATAAGCTTAACTTTTATATATTTCTAATTGAAATTATATACGAAAAGTATAGTTTGTCAAATTACACAAAAATAAGCCTTACGAGCTTAATCTTCTTGTTTTTTTGTAGATACTGCGACTTTTTTAATTGTTTTTTTAGGCTTTGCGTCAGGAGAAAGACTTTGCAATTTTTTAACTTCTGCTGGTGTTAAAAATCTCCAATCACCAAGCTTAACTCCTTTTGTTGTTAAGCCTGCAAAAGAGACTCGTTCAAGTTTTTTAACGGTATAACCAAAACTTTCGAAAATACGGCGCACAATTCGATTGCGACCGCTATGAATCGTCACATAAGCACTTTTTGCATCATAGGCTTGTTTAATGTTATCAACACGGGCTGGACCATCTTTGAGAAAAACACCTTTTTTAATTTTAGCTAAATGATCAAGAGATAAATCTTCTTTTAATTTTATAAGATATAGTTTAGGAACAGATAAACGCGGATGAGCCAACGTATGAGCTAACTGACCATCATTGGTCAAAAGCAAAACACCCGTCGTATCATAGTCCAATCGACCGATTGGATAGACTCTACTTTTAATTTCTTTGCCCAAAAGATCCATGACTGTTGGTCTATTAAACTGATCATCCATCGTTGTTACGTAGCCAGTAGGCTTATTCAAAAGAACATAGGATAAAGATTCAGGCTTTACAATAATTTTTTTATAGCGAACTGTATCTTTTTCTTGAACAGTATAACTCAAGTCTGTCATAGGCCAATGATTAATTGTTATATCACCTGATTTAATAAGCTCATCTGCCTTGCGACGTGAGCATAATCCTGATTGGCAGAGGTAAGCGTTGAGACGAATGTTTTTCATAAATTCCTTGCAAAAACTTCTAATTGAATTATAATAACAATATGTTCAATGATAAAAGCATTTTTTCTTTTGAATATAACGTAAAAAATGGAAATTTTAAAATGGGGTTTAATAATGAAGAAGTATACCATATTTTTATTATGTGCGACACACATAGTAACAACACATGCATCAGTAGGCATTTATGCGCGTGCTGGTTTACAAAGATTACGCTCAGGATTCCAAACTATGTCCTCTCAATTAAAAAGTTCAATCATACCTAAAAGCAGACGTACCTTTATGACTGACTCTCGTTATAGTGCAATGCAAGCATTATATTCAGGAAACAGAATTGAAACTCAAAATGCCGCTGAAATTGCTGCTTATCTTGCTTTTCATAGATTCGATATTTGGCAAGAAGCTATAAAACGTAATGATCTTGAATCATTAACAAAAATGGCTGACCTGACAACAGGATTATTAAAAAAAGATCAAAATGGCGCAAAATTATTATACGAAGCAGTAGAAGCAGGCAACCCAGACATCGTTCGATTTCTCATCGCTAAATGTGGCGTAAATCCAAATGAACTAGATTCTGAAGGCAGAACACCTTTAACACACGCAGTAATGCAGGGTAAGCAAGGTGCTATGATGGCTAACCTTCTTATCGAAGAAGGCGCTGATGTTAATCTTCCTGACAAAAATGGCACAACTCCTTTAATTGCAGCAATAAGTAATAACAAGGGTAGTTATGATTGTGTCAGATTACTTCTAGATAATGGCGCTAGAATTAATGAACGCGGACAAGGGGGAAGACCTGCACTCTTTAGAGCTGCTCGATTAGCAAAAAATGGTCCTGAAGGCGCTGAAGCTCTAAAAATTTTTAAAGAATTATTACTACGGAATGCAAACATTACGCTTATCGACGAACAAGATAAAACAGTTTTACATATTCTTACCATGTGGGATAACCATACAGAAGCTCTTGAAATTTTAAGACAATATAAAACAATTTTAAACATTAATGCTTTTGATGATCATGGAAAAACAGCTTTACAATACGCCGCAGAACGTGGTGATCTTGCTGCTGTTAAAATCCTTGTATATGGATTTAGAGTCGATATCAACGCTCAATGGAATCGTTGGACTCCAACAGCTTTAACACTTGCAGAACAGCGTCAACATCAAAAAATAACAGAATACCTTCGTGACCGAGGCGCAACCAAAAAATTTGATTTTACAAAAATAGGCCTTACAGAAAGACGCGTTACTGGAGGAATTTTAATAACTACAGTCGTTACATTGATAAAATTATTTTCGACATTATTTTAATACACTTTGTGTACTCATTCTTTTTTTTGTAAACTACACTTCATTAACTTTCTAAAAAAACCAAAGACTAACAAATGACTGCAAAACAGACTCCTTTAATGCAATCTTATTGGGACATCAAAAACCAATACCCCGAAGAGCTCGTCTTTTTCCAAGTTGGAGATTTTTTTGAACTCTTTTTTAATGATGCACAAAAAGCTGCTGCATTTTTAGGAATCACGCTCACAAGACGCGGCAAAGATGCTTTAGGAAATGATATTCCTTTGTGCGGCGTTCCTGTTCACACGATTGATCATTATTTACAAAAATTAATCAAGGGTGGCTTTTCTGTTGTTATGTGCGAGCAACTTGAACAAGCAACTCCGGGAAAGTTAGTAAAACGAGGAATCACGCGCGTCTTAACTCCAGGAACTTTAACTGACGAAACACTACTTGCGCAATCAAAAGCTTCGTACCTGCTTACCTTTATACCCTATCAAAAAAACTGCTGTCTGCTTTTTACCGAACTCATGACTGCTCAGCTTTATGTAACTGAATGCTCTTTAGAAACACTCAAATCACTCGAAACAGAACTGGCTCGCTTTTTCCCTGATGAAATACTTTTGGTAAAAGAATCTGCAAGTGTTATGTTTCAGAACCTTTTTAAAAAACAGGGCTATCATACTTCTTTAATCGATACGCCCCTTGCATCAGATATTTGGATACAAAAACAATTCAAAGAATCAGAACAAAGCGTCATTACAAATCATGCAATTTTTAAAAAAGCTCTGGATGCTTTGTATACGTATTTTATCAAACATAATAATCAAAAAGCACTTGCGGAATTTACGTCCATTCATTTTTACAATCCGGAAGATTTTGTAGCACTGGATGCTGCAACGTTAAAAAATCTTGAAATTTTAAAAAATAATTATGATGGCACAGAAAAACATACGCTTGCTGCAACTTTAGATAAAACAGCAACAGGCATGGGTTCTCGATTACTTAAAAAATGGATTGTTCGTCCCTTGCTCGATCAAAAGGTGATTGAACAACGGCTCGATGTCGTTGAGTATATAAAAAAAAGCCCTCGCCTTCTTTTTGATCTGCAAAAACTTTTAAAAAATAGTGGCGACCTTGAACGAATTGTCGGCAGAATTGCTTTACAAAAAGCGCGTTTTGATGATTATCTGAATCTTTTAAAAACATTATATTTAACGCCAGACATTATCAATTTATCAGAACATACGCCTGTATTTTTTAGTTCATTTGCTCTTTTTAAAAATACATTTGAACAACTTAAACATCTTTTACAAAACGCATTGAATGACAATCCTGCACAAGAATGGCTCATCAAACCAGGATTCAGTCAAGAACTTGATCAAATACGATCATTGGTTTTAGAAAGTCATCAAGCATTACAACGTTTAGAAAAACAAGAGCAACAAGCAACTGGTATTACTTCTTTAAAAATTCGCTATACAACGATTCACGGCTACTATATAGAAATTACGCACGCAAATGCCGCACTTGTTCCTGCTCATTACAAACGACAGCAAACGTTAGTCGGAAAAGAACGGTATATGTGTCAAGAGCTGCAAGATTTGCAACAGGATATTATACGTGCGCAGAACGAAATTACTCATAAAGAAAAAGAGATCTTTCAAATCGTTATCCAATCAGTGCAGCCCTATAAACAACAACTAAGAGCGCTCGCGCACGTGCTTGCACAGCTTGATGTTTTAACATCCTTTGCTCTTTCTGCCTATGAATACGATTATACAAGACCAACATTTAATGCATCACGCAATATCATCATAAGCCACGGCAAGCATCCCGTAATTGCGCACGCATTAGGAGCATCTTTTGTACCGAATGATGGCGCCCTTACTGATGCAGAGTCGCTATGGATTATCACTGGTCCTAATATGGGCGGCAAATCAACTTTTTTGAGGCAAATGGCATTGATCCCTTTGATGGCTCAGTGCGGATCGTTTGTTCCTGCACAAAAAGCAGATCTTTTTTTACTCGATGCTATTTTTACCAGAATCGGTGCAAGCGATAATTTAGCGCAGAGCAAAAGTACCTTTTTAATAGAAATGGAAGAAACAGCCTACATTTGCAACTATGCAACCAAAAAAAGTTTAATTATTTTAGACGAAATTGGACGAGGAACGAGTACGCATGATGGCCTAGCCCTTGCGCAAGCTATCGTTGAACATATTCATGAATCAATCGGCGCACGAACACTTTTTGCAACACATTATCATGAATTAACTGCGCTAGAAGGAACATTGCACGGCGTTGTAAATTATCACGCTGCAAGCAAAGCCACTGAATCTGATATTACTTTTTTGCATACGTTAATCCCCGGAGCCGCTGCATCAAGCTATGGCCTTGCAGTTGCAAAGCGCGCTGGACTTCCCGATTCAGTGATTAAAAAAGCTCATCTTCTTGTAAGAAATTTTACAAATAATAGCCCAAAGCCAATTCCACAGCACGAAACGCCACAAAACATCTATCCAACGCACGTATTCTCTGATACAGTATACAAGGTTTTAACCTCTATTGATTATGATAATCTATCGCCAAAAAAAGCTTTTGATATTTTATGGGACCTAAAAAATATACATGAGTTCTCGTCATCCTCAGGAACGAAGTGACGCAAGGATCTAGACTTAGAGGCGAAAAACAAGCCGAAAAAAATTATCTCTAAGCTTAAACAAAAACAAAAAATCTATTTCTAATAAAGTTTTTGACAAAATATATAAATCGTGTATTATTTACAATAGAAATATTTTACAATATAGGCTCATAAAGGAAGTTATATGAAGAATAAAAAAATCTTATTGATGGCATGTTTATTGTCATTACAAACGTTAATACATGCTGCAGAAGAATTGTTAGCCTTAGTCGCAGTAAAACCTGTCGCAAAACCTGCAGGTGTTGTGACAAAAAGTAATGAACTTGTTAAATTTTTACAAAAAATGCAAAGTGGTGCATTACGCAACGAGCCTCGCTTTCATCCTATAATAAAACAATTAGATAGCGCTCAATCGAACAGCCCTTTAGCTTTAGTTGCACCATTATCTAATGAAAATACATCTTCAATAACCATGCCATCAATCACAGAAATTACAACACAAGACAGAGCAACACAAACTGATCGAAATATGCTCGCTATTCAATCAACAGAAGATGCTCTAGAAGGACTCAAAGGCATTCATCTAACTCAACTAACTACAAAACAAGTTGAATTAGATAGCGCACAAGCAACATTTCTTCAACAAATACAGGCACGCGACCAGACATTAAGAAATAAAGAAGAAATGCTTACTGCTGAGCAACAAAGAGCTACTCAACTTGAAAGTAATCTTGCAGTACGCAATGAAGATATACGAATCCTGATAGCCCAACACAGAACAGAACGTGACGCCACTACTGATGTAAATAACGCAGCACTAAGAGCAAAAGATGCTGAAAAACAAACAGCACTAAGAGCAAAAGATGTGGAAATAGCAAGAGCAAAAGAAGCTCTTATAGCACAACAAAAAACACTTGAAGAAACGCAAACTACTGCTACTGCGAGACAAATAAGAATTGTTGCTTTAGAAAAAACATTAGAAACTAAAGAAGAACAAAATGTCGAGGCAATGGCTACTTTAGAAGAAACACAAAGAGAACACAGAACTACTTTAGAAGAAACACAAAGAGAACACAGAACTACTTTAGAAGAAACACAAAGAGAACACAGAACTACTTTAGCACAAACTGAACAAGCTGCTCAAAACGCCCACAGAAGCATGACAAACAGATTCTTAGGATTAGGCGCTGGACTTGGCGTTTTCACTATTGGTCGCAGCATTTTTTCTACCGTTATGCCATCATTAGCTGATAGCACCGCAGCAAAAATTGCAACTGGATTAGCTGCTGCAACAGGAGCTTGGTATCTAGGTAAAAGTTGGCCATCAGTAACAATGCCTTCGTTTAAAAAAGTAGCAACGTGCGGCGCAATACTTGGCGCAAGTTTATTCAGTGGTCTTAGTGGAAACTTTGATGGAATGGGCCTTAGATTGCTTACTGGCGCTACACTTGGCGCTGGAGCTGCATGTTTTGGACGCGTATGGACCGCAAGACAAGAAGCTACTGAAGGAAGAAACTTTGCATAAGCAATTACAATATTAAATTTTTAATTTACAAAAAATAAAGGCAGTCTTTTTAAAAACTGCCTTTATAGCTAAAAACCTTCAGCTTAAAACTAATAATTCATCTTCGAGATCGTCATCCTGAGGCGCGATCCAAGCGCCGTGAGGATCCATCAGCCGTCGCGCAAAGCGCTATGGCCAGATGTCGCGCCATAGCGAAACGAAGACGGACAGACTTCGAAGAATCAAACTTTTCGCATCAACACAAAACAAAAACATATAAAAGAATATTAACAATCAGACCTATCTTTATAATTCTATATCATAACAAGATACTATAAAACTGTTTATACCTCGAAGTCTGGATCCTTGCGTCACTTCGTTCCTGAGGATGACGAGAGTTATAGCATGTTTTTAAACACGATATTTTTTTAAGCTGAAGGGTTCTTGCTTTATAAATCCTGGATCCTCACGGCGCTTGGATCGCGCCTCAGGATGACGAGAATTCGAGAATTTTTTTAAAAATTATTAACTTTTTTTTCTAAGCTGATGGCGTTATACTATAATAAAAATAAAGGCAGTCTTTTTAGAAACTGCCTTTATTTTTTTGTCTATTTTTAACACTTTATTTTATTTACCGATAGACTCAATACGAATAACGGTAATTAATTGACGGTGACCTTTTTTGACGCGAGATTTTTTGCGACGACGGAAATGAAAGACTATAAGTTTAGGACCTTTCATCTGTTTAACAATAGAAGCTTTGAGTGATGTTTTAAGTAATGGTTGGCCAACTTCATATTTTTGGTCACCAGTCTTACGAAAAAGCACTTCAGAAAATTCTACCGTATCTCCTGCTTCCCCTTCTATTTTCTCAATAGCTACTGTTTTGCCTTCAATAGCCTGATACTGTTTCCCGCCTGTCTTAAAAATTGCGTAACGATCAAATTCTGTAACAACTGACATTTTTGCATATCCTCGTTTTTTAAAAAAACTTAATTTAAAGTAGTCATCATACCACAGCTTTTACCGTCTGTCTTTTAAAATTGAAAAAAAATGATTTTTTTATATGCTATTAAAGAATTCTATGCAAAAATCAAAATTATTAAAAGGAAGTATCGCATGCGATTTATCAGCTTATTATTCTTATCGTTAAGCTTATTTTTTGCACCTTTGCGCCCTGCCGATCTTGTTATGCTTCTCGATGAAGTGTACGAAGCTCAACAGTACTGGTCGAACCTTGCAGCAACGAATAGAGCCTATTTTTGGAAACAACCATTGACTGCTTTTACTTCGTGCTTTAACACGCGTTCATGGCAAAATACGATTAAAAAAAATCAAGCAATCTTAGCACAGCAAGAAATTGATCTTATTTCTCAACTTGCTGATTATTATGGAAGCGATAGCAAAAAGCCTTTTACGTGCGATGTTGCAACACTTGCCAAACAAAAAAAACTTTTAAAAAAACATGGCATTCCACAACATTTTGCCAGAAAATGGATAAAATATATCGGCGCAGGAGCATTGATTACCGGCTTTGCTGCGTATCTTTCTTATTTTTATACGCATTATACCCTCTTTGTGATCGATCCAAATGCACCTTCCCTTGAAGCAACCTTTGAAGATGATTGTCCTTTTTTAGGACATGATTATGTTCGTTATAATGATGGCAAGCAATTTTTACAAGTTAAAAATGATCAGATCGAAATTGCAAAAACCTATTTTGCTGCAAAGCAAGTTGCCTATACGATACAAAATCCTGAAATGCAATTAAGTTTTTATAACACAAAAGGACAATCAAAATTTTATGAATTTATCGATATCCACGGCATTGCACCTTTTAAAAAAATTATTAAAATTTTAAAAAACGAATCTTCACATGACACTCCTATGCTTTCTACCGACACGCAACATGATCAAAAGGTTTTCGAAGAACAATTAACGAATGTTTTAAAGGATGGATTACAATTCAAAGAATTTGCGCCAACAATCGAAACGTTAACACAGGGCAGATCGCTCGATACACTATCGTTTCCCGAAAAGAAAAATATTTTTACCGCGCTTTTTTTTCATGCAGGGCAGATAATGCCGGTAATGTTAAAAGATGGCCTTGCTGTATTTTCTGATCTTATCAAAAGCACGCAAAACGCCGAAATCCCTAACGGGATCGCTATTCCACACATTCCTACCTTTACATTTGATGCTCAAAAAGATGCATCACGCGCAGAAGCTGAAACACCTCAAGCAGAATCTTTTGTTGCTGCGCATAGTTCCATAGCAAAAGAAATAACTTCACGCATTAAACAGAGCCACGAAACAACAGCTCGTATTCATCAAAAGTTTCAACAAATTAAAGATGGACACGAACCGGAAGCTCAAGCTGTAGCGCGAACACGACAGCCACAACTGCCTATCACTGTTTCGCCACCAAGTTGGTCAACTCCAGAAGTTATTCAAAATATTAATCGCACGCTTGCAAACGCACAACCAATTTTAGAAGATATTGATGACACATTATCGGAAGTGCAAACAATGATTCCACCGACAAAAAAGATCATTCAACAATTAAACGAAGATGTTTTACCACAGATAACGCAAGGCATGCAGCAAACAAACAGCCTACTTTTATTGTTCCAAAATAGCCTGCATTATATCAGCACCATTTCTGAAAATCATTATCCTGACCTTTTTTCTTTTATTTATAAAATTGCTTTACTGCGGATTCAACAGCGGGATTTACAAGCAGCTGCCGCTATGCATAAAATGAGCGTCATCGTTGAACAGGCAAAATTAAATTTAGAATTGAGCGCAACGATTCCTTTGCTCATTGCTACTTTTATTGGCTACAAAACATGTTCAGAGATTTATAATCTTGTAACCAATAAAAATTTTGCAAAAAAAATGAAAAAAGACATTATACTTTTTCAGCTGCTTTTAAATAAAAATCGCTACAAATCGCTCGATTTTTTAAACAGTGATGTTGAATATTGTGGACTTTCGTTTTATCGAATCACAAAACTTCAAAAATATATAAGCGCTCTTTCTTCAGAACATCAAAATGCCTATCAACAGTACCTCGAAGAGCTGCAAAAAAATACTTTGAATCCTGAACAAAAACTTATAATTCTAGACTGTCTTTTTAAAGAATTTAGTTTTTTACAATAAACTTTGCATTACAAAAAAGATTACCTGTCTCTCACCATATATCGCGCACTCATAATAATTACATTGACAAATAATGCAAATAGCGTACCATTTGCCGTTGGATATTTACTTTTTTTTCAAAAGGATTTTTATGAAAAAACAGATTACAACAATAATGTTTTTGCTCGCTTTTTCGTTCAGCAATAAAATAATGAGTGCTGCCGCAGGAATGGTCGCGCATAGACAAGAAATTCTGCCAGTAATCGCTGCAACAAATTGGATAGATGCTGTAGGAGGAAGACAAAATTGTCAACCAGCATACACAGATGATGCGCTTGTACGTCCACCTGATCATCTATTAGTAGCCAGAATACGTCGAAATAGAGCTTACGTTTCAGCCTTATATTTAGACACATTACTCGAATTAAGACGCACATCAGAGGCATTACAAAAATCACAATCCGATCGATTACAATTAATACAACAAATGACAGCTCTACAAGCACAACTTCAAGCTGAAAGAGCTGCTGCTCAAGGCGCATTACACACATACGATGCTGAAAGAAGAACTCTTATAGCAAGAATTCAAAGCACCGAAGCAGAAATAGCGCAATTAAAGGCAGACATAACACAATTAAGAAGTGATATAGAGGGAGCACGAGGAGATCGTGATGGAGCAAGAAAAGATCTAATAGAAACAAGAATGGAGCGCGACAGCTTTCGAAAAGAACGTGATGATTTGCAAGCAATATTAGCTACTCGCAACGAAGAATTAGAACTAATAAAGCGCTCGATTAGTATTCACGAAGACATTAAGCTTGGTCTAGAAAGAACCATTAGCGCTCTTGAAACTGAAGTCGCAACAAAAAAAGCTACAATTACAGGAATAGTTAGTCGCATGCGATACGCTATCGGAGAACCAACATTACATGCTCAAGATGCCGCTTGGTTATTCACAGGAAATCGAGCTGGCGCACTTCCTTTAGAGTAAATTCTTCAACCTTAGAAATTTTTCAAAAAATACACTACAACTCTCGTCATCCTCAGGAACGAAGTGACGCAAGGATCCAGACTTCGAAGTATGAAGCTTTTTATACCAAAAAAGAACATATTAAAAATCAAACTTGTCTTTAGAACGCTATATCAAATAAAATACGATAAAACTTTTTATGCCTCGAAGTCTGGATCCTTGCGGTCGCCTTGCTCCCTGAGGATGACGAGAGTTCGAAATTTTTTTAAAAAAGTTATTAATTTTTTTATTTTTAAGCTAAAAGTTTTAACCTTAGAAATTAAAAAAAACGTTAATAATTTTTTCTGTTATTAACGTTTTTTTTATTGCATTACGCCATATTTGAATAAACGTTTTGAATATCTTCAAGCTCGTCAAGCGCTTGTAAAAAATCTATCGCTTTTTGTTCATGTTCAACATCGGGACTGACAGGATCTTTTGCAAGCCATTCAATTTCAGCATGTTCAACTTTGATGCCTGCTGCTGTCATTGCTTTTTTAACATCTTCTAATGCTTTGATGCCCGTTGTGACGATAAACAAATCTTCATCTTTTACGATGCTATCAACATCAAACTCTAGCAATTTTTCGAGCAACTGGTCTTCTGTTAATGTTCCAGTTCCTTTAATAACCCCTTTAAGACTGAACATCCAGTTAACTGTTCCTGTTTCTCCAAGGCTGCCGCCTCTTTTAGAAAATGCGTGACGCAATTCTGCAATAGCTCTATTTTTGTTATCCGTTAACATTTCAACCATCACGGCAATGCCGCCCGGACCATATCCTTCGTACATATGTTGTTCATATGAAACGCCAGGAAGCTCTCCTGTGCCTTTCTGAATAGCACGTTTAATATTTTCTTGCGGCATATTAATATGTTTTGATTTTTCAACAAGCGTACGCAATCGAGGATTTGCATTAATATCACCGCCGCCATCACGAGCAGCAACGGTTATTTCTTTAATAATTTTTGTAAAAGCCTTACCGCGCAGTGCGTCTTCTTTTGCTTTTTTGTGTTTAATATTAGCCCACTTTGAATGACCTGACATGGCTCTATCCTTATACTTATAAATGCTATACTATTGTATTTTGTCCAAAATATTTCTTTTGTAAAAAGGGTAACTTTTTATAAGGAATCTGTCGACCTCTTGGTGTTTTTTCGAGATATCCTTTGCGCAATAAAAATGGCTCATAGACCGTTTCTAATGTTTCTTTATCTTCTGCAATCAACGATGCTAACGTTTCTAAACCAACTGGACCACCATTAAAATGTTCTAATAATTTTAATAAAATAAGATTATCGATCATCGTTAATCCTTCCTGATCAATTCCTAAAAAAGCGAGCGCTTTGTGCGTCATTTCTTGATCAATTTCTGCAAGCCCTTGCACTTGCGCAAAATCTCGAACACGTCGTAAAATTTTTTTTGCAATTCGTGGTGTACCGCGAGAACAGACCGCTATTGCAAAAGCCGCTTGCTGCGTAATGCGTACATGCAAAAAACTCGCTGCTTGAGAAATGATTTTTTCTAATTCCGCATCAGAATAAAAATCAAGCCGTTCTGTGATACCAAATCTTGTTCGCAAGGGCGCAGAAATTTTTCCCGACTGTGTTGTTGCGCCAATTAATGTGAATGGATTGATTGGTAAATTAATTGATTTTGCACCCGGCCCCTGCCCAATGATCACATCAACACGAAAATATTCCATCGCTGTATATAAAATTTCTTCAACATGCATAGGCATACGATGAATTTCATCAATAAATAAAATATCTTTTGGTTCTAAACTAGAAATAATAGAAACTAAATCTCCCGTTCTTTCCATCATCGGACCGCTACAAATTTTAATTCCAACACCTAAAACATGCGCCATAATTTGCGATAGCGTGGTTTTTCCAAGTCCAGGAGGACCAAACAAAAGCATATGATCAAGTGCTTCGTTACGCATTTTTGCAGCATGCGTATATACTTTTAATTTTTCTTTTAAAACTTCTTGTCCAAGATAGTCATCAAAAGTTTTTGGAATAAAATCATAACTCTGTTCTTCTGCAGAAGGAGTTTCTTGTAAAAAAATTAAATCTTTTTCGATTGAATGCTTCATTCCGCCTTCTTTACCTAACACTGTTTACTTACGAATGTACGATAAACAGTATACAGAAAAAAACATATGCTTTATATTTTAAAAAAATAGCATATAATGTTTTTCAAATATAAATGATTTTACAAATAATACTTATTGCGTATGAATTTTTTTTTACGTTAATGTACTATAAAAGGAAAGATATTATGATTATTATTCTTATGTTATTGTTAAATACGTGTCTATTAAAAAGCGCTGCAAATCCTGAAACACAACTTTCGCTTCGAACTGCAGATCAATTAGCTGCAGATCAAAAATTAGCTCTTTTTCTTCGAAAATTTTCACGAAAAAGCATTATCGAACTCACCGCAGCAAATCAATTACGCATTGCCGCAGCGAATAAAGGTGACAAGGAAGAAATAGAACAAGCTAGGCGCCACTATATACAAACCGTAGCGTTAATGCCAGAAATTCTGGCTATTCCAGGTGCATCAGAAGGAATAAGCAAAGAACTTTCAGGGGAAGCAAAAATAGCACTTGAAGCAGAAATAGCAGAATCAAAAGATCAACAAAAATTTCTTCATCCAAGACTTGCTCCAAGACTTGCGCATCCGCATGCTCTTGCTTCAGTTTATCCTCCTGGACATATTCCTCCTACTTATGTCACTATTTATCCTAGACCTTACCCTGGAACTTATGCTCCTGCTTATGTCGCTGCTTACCCTGAAGCCCCTGCTTACAATCCTACTTATGTCGCTGAAGTTATGCATCAACAAGGTCATCCTTTTGTTTTACCGGCTTCAAGTTTGCCTGTTCCATTACAGACTACAACCTTTGTTCCTGGTCCAATTTTTCGTGCCGTTGGTCCCGCATTACCTCTCGCCCCTGCTTATGGATTAACCCATGCTGCTCTACCAGACTACAGAACAATAACAAAAGAACAATTTAGAAGCTTACCCGAAGAAGAACAAATTACTATCTTACCCAAAGAAGAAAAAAGGGAAGTATATGAAGATATATTCAAAACAATAGATCAGGAGGGACTAGCAGAGAATCCTAATGTTGACCATTATTATAATCGCGATACCTTTAAATTTTCATGTCCATGCGGCAAAGTCATTGGGTGCGGAAAAAACCATAATAAAGCAAAAGTTACAGCACATTTAAGAACAGCGCATCTACCCGATAAAAAATTCAATTGTTTGGCACCAAATTGTAGCCGAAAATATGCTTGCATAGCAACACTAAACTTGCATATTCTTTCTCATCACCCAGAAGAAAGAGAAAAAAAGAGAAAAAAAGAGAAAAAAAATGTTCTTGACTCGTTGGCTAAACATGCTCCTAAATTTTTAGAAGCTTTAACCGAAAGCGATAGAAAAGCGTTATCGAAATGATAAAAATCTTCAGCTTTAAATAATAGTTCATTAGTGGCAAAGCATGTACTTTATATTCTCAAAAAACAATGCACCGTAAAAGAAATATCGTATGATTATTATCCTTCTGCTATTCATGCATGCATGCCCATTAAAGAGCGCCACAGGCTTTGAGCCACAACTTCTGTCTCAAGCTACAGAACAAGAAACAACCTATCAAGCCAAACTAAAAAAAACACGCACTACTATTATGAATGCAATCGCCACAGGAGCGCTACCTCAAGACGCTACAAAATGGTTAGAAGAAGATCCAACGATACTAAAATTAGTTCTTTTTCTTCAAAAATTTTCACCAGACAGCATTGCCACACTCACCGAAGCAAATCAATTACGCATTGACGCAGAGAATAAAGGTGACAAGAAAGAAATAAAACAAGCTGAACTCAACTATGTACGCACCGTAGTATTAACAAAAGAAATTAAAGCTATTCCAACTGCATCAGTAGAAATAAGCGCAAAACATTTAGGGGAAGTAGAAACAGCACTTATAGCTCAACAAATCGAACTTGAACAAAAATTAGCAGAATCACAGGCTCAACTTCAAAGACTTGCGCAAGAACGCGCGCAAGAAGCTACTGCTGCACCTACTTATCTGCATGCTTCTGCAGCTGATGCTTTTACATTCACGCCATTCGTGATGGATGATCCATTGGATCCGCTCAGTTCTTTAGCATTGAGTCCTCAACTTCCATTACCTGCAGGCTCTGCATCTTCACCGGCTTCAAATTTAGCTTCTCCATTACAGACTCCTATACAGACTCCTAGACAAAGCGCTACAACTTTTGCTCCTAGTCCCATTTTTTCTACTGCTCATTCAACAGCGACTTCGTTAGCCGCTGCCCCCGCATTATCTCTTGTCAAAGCTCACAATCCAGCTCACACAGCATCCAGAGCATATGACGCACCTCAAAGAAATGTGCACTGCACGCATGCAGGTTGTTTTGCAACATTCAAAAACTTTACAATCCTAAATGCACACATTAATTCTTGTCACGCAACACAACCTAACTCAGCACAAAAACATCAAGCTAGTGCTATACCTACTGCGTTACCGCCTCCTACAGCACAAACCTACTAAGGAAGAATTTGATAAGCTTCAATCATTGGCTACATATTCTCCTTCATTTTTAAGAAAAGAAGATTGTGAAAAATTATCTGCGGGCAAAGCATTATATCAAAGAACACTCTCATTGTGATCAAAAAACACACAACAAAATATAGACTTTATAAAGTATTTTTGTATAATTAATTCAATTTAAAAATTAATTAATAGAAAGATTGTTATGATTATTATTTTGCTAGTATTCAGTTTATTGTCATGCAAAATATCTTTTTGCATGAATCAAAGTCTTCCTTATCATTTAAGCCTAGAATTAGCTGAGCTAGAATCAGAAGTTATGCAAACATCAACAAATACTGTGCCAACAGAAGCTACTGAACAAGCTGCCGAACAAGATGAAATTGCAATAGGGCATCCTACAGACCATATTACACCAACAACACACAGTTTGCATGCTCAACTTAAACCACAAATGCATCAAACTCCACAAGAATCCATAGAATATTGGGAGTCAGGACCACATTCTTCTCAAAGAGTAACATGTATTTTTTGCGTAAATCCACGTACTTTTCAAAATACGCGTAATTATAAGAGACACCTTGCCTCAGCACATAAAGCCCAATCAAAAAAAAGCTTATTTCAAACTTTCTGTTGTGAATTTTGCGAAAAAAACATATTTAGACTTGATCAACTCGATAAACATTTACAAAGAATGCATACAGATGAAAAACAAATAAAATGTACTGCTTGCAATGAATTATACATTGGTGATGAAAGAGCTAAGTTACATAAAGATTCAGATAAACATGAAAAAACGCTGCGCCGTTTATCAATAACAAATCGCCCTGATTCAGATATTTTTGTACATTTAATTTCAAGCGCTCTTCTGAAATCTTCAAAATCAGTTCGTCCATCAAAAATAACAACTCGTCCAGGGGCTCAAAAATTAGAAACAAAGAAAAGTAAAAAAACATGATTATTATTTGTATCTTGCTTTTAAACACCATATTTTTACAAGGCGCTGAAGCAGAATCTTTACCCACAGAACAAGCACAAAAAAGTCAAATTAAACCAGCACCCGGTCAATTTTTTATGCCAAGCATAGAAAAAAGAAGGCAAAATCCAAAACCAATTCCAAAACCAATTACCGAATTGCCTCCTGCACGCGTTGTTCCTCCTGCTGATTTACCGCCTAACCCTGTATTTTTGCCTGAACCACTTAGTGATGAAATAGAAGAACAACTTAAAAAGATTCAAAAAGAAATAGATCTTACAAAAAGTCTACCAAGGCCATTACAATATTTATGTCCTTTTTGTTCATGTACTTTTGCTAACGGAACACCTAACCCAATTAGAGCAGATAGAGCGAAATACCTAAAGCATTTAAACACACATTGCAACGCTCTTGCAAGCGGTTATGAAAGAACTAGGCACCACCATCAATGCCCAGATTGCGATAAAAAATATTCTTCTAGCCAAGCCCTTGCTCAACACCAAAAGACACATCCTAAATCTAAACAAAAAAGTAAAAAATCGGTTTAGAAAAAAAGCTACTAAAATTAAAATTGTTATAAAAATTTTAATTTTTAAGCTAAAATTTCATGCTATAGATTTATTTTTCTATTAGCGTATAATATATATTAAAAAGAAAAATAAATTTAACGAAAGAAATTTTTTATGAAAAATATTACAATATTAATCACGCTTAGTTTATTGTGTTTTCAAAGTTCATCTATATTAAGCGCTTCTCAAAATACCTCTGCCGTTTCAAGCAAAACACCATCTTGTTCTTTTTGTGTTGCTACTTTTTTTACAAAAAGCGCCTTACATGCTCATATGCAAAGTAAGCATCCAGCACCAAAACTTTCACGTTTAGATAGTAGAATAGTAAGCCATAGACCAGTAGGCAGCAGTCCAGATGTTTACAAAGAAAGTAAAAAAACTAAACTATGCCCTTATTGTGTACAACATTTTCCTAAACCATACATTCGTAATCATATCACAACAGCTCATCCTCCAAAAGTCTCACCTGATACTGAAATAGACTCACTTCCGCCACTTCTTGATTTAATATAGCTTAAAAGAAATAAAGCTTCTTCTTCATACTCGTCATCCTCAGGGAGCAACGCGACCGCAAGGATCCATCAGCCGTCGCGCACA
>CAZJPB010000017.1:0-13221 GCA_964547785.1 uncultured Pseudomonadota bacterium
TTGCGCAAAAATATTGTAGATAAACATTAAAAGAAGAATATACGGCACAACCATTGTAAGATTATCGCACGGAATTGGATTCCACAATTCTACGCACAACGAACAACACAAAGACAAAAGACCAGCGCTTAAAAAAGTGATTCCTAAAATAAAATAAGTATTATATTTTTTTATATCGATTAAATCTTTTAAAAAAAAGGTTCGAATCACTACTGACGTTGTTGAAATAAATAAAGCACCGTAACCTATTGCAATGATGGCGCGAGAACCTGCGGCTGCATGCGTTAGATTACTTACCACTAATGGCAAAACTGCACAGGCTCCTAAAACGAGTGCTAATATTTTTTGCAAAGTTAAAGATTCTTGATACAAATGCCACGCAAAAAGTGCTGCAACAAAGGGAGAAAGCGTGCTCAGTAACGCGCTATACGAAGACGGAACGTACGATAATCCTACGAACCTGAAAACATCCATAAAAAAAACAAAGACTATAAGACCTAGTAAGCTTTTGAGTGCATCTTTTTTAATAAAAAAATGTTTTCGATCAAAAAAATAAACACCTGTTAAAAATATAAGACCTGCAGGAATAAGCCTAAGAGCACATAAAAAAAAGGGCGCTCCATTAGACAATGCCTGTTTGCCAAACGTAAAAACAGCGGCAACAATTGCATAAAAAAGTAAAATATCTACCATTTGCGTTCTTTCATGGATAGCGGTTCATGATCAATAATTCTAAATGGTTCAAGAGCAAGAGTCTTTCCTGTTGAACCATCGATCGTAATAATAGCACCACTCAACACATAGGGAGCATCGATTGCTTCTTCGTGTTTTGTCGGCATTTGTGTTAAAAATTTTTGCAACAATCCTTCTTTTTGCGCACCGATCATAGAATTCAGTGAACCTGCCATTCCTAAATCGCTCATATAACCTGTTCCTAAAGGCAACATACGTGCATCTGCTGTTTGAACATGCGTATGTGTTCCTACTACCGCGGTAACTTTACCATCGAGCGCATATGCTAGTGTTAATTTTTCGTGCGATGTTTCTGCGTGCATATCAATAAGAATGATTGGCGTTATCTTGCGCGCATCAACTAATAATGCTTCTGCTTTTTTTAAAGGACAATCGAGCGTAGAAGGCATAAAAACACGACCCATAAGATTAATCACGCACACAGTTGTATCTTTGCACATAAAAAAAGTCATGCCTTTTCCTGGACAGGTATCAGGATAGTTTGCAGGCCTTACGATAACTTCTTGCTCATTAAAATGTGGAATGACTTCTTTTTTTGCCCACACATGATTTCCTGTCGTAACAACTGCAGCGCCATGCTGTGTCAAAAACGCTGCAATTTTGTGTGTGATACCTTTTCCATCCGCAGTGTTTTCGCCATTCACGATTATTGCATCAAGATTATGTTCTGTTTTTAAAGAAGCACTGTGACGAGCAAAGAGTGCGCATCCCGTTCGACCAAAAAGATCACCTATCATTGCTATTTTTAGTATCAACATATCTTTAAACCTTTTTAATCAAACTTGTTGCGTATCAAGTATGTTATATCGCTCGATTGCAAGCGCTTTTCCGGTTGCAACATCTGCCGTAATAATAACGCCATTTATGCAATACGGCTGCATCGTTTCTACTTTTTTTGCAACGCGCATTCCTTGGTCTTTAAACGATTGTACTTTATAACCAAGTATTGAATGTTGCGATCCGATCATCCCTGCATCACTGATATACGCAGTGCCAGAAGGCAATATTCGTTCATCCATAGTCTGTGTATGCGTATGAGTTCCAACGATTGCGGTAACCATGCCATCAAGAAAATAAGCTAATCCCATTTTTTCAGCTGTTGCTTGAGCATGCATATCAATCAAAATGATATTTGTTTTTTCTTTTAATAAAAATATGAGTTCTTGTGCTTTTAAAAAAGGACAATCGGTAGAAGAGGGCATAAAAACACGACCCATAAGATTTATAACACCATACAAAATTCCTGCACTTTTTTTTATCGTATAACCTGATCCAGGCGCATCAAAAGAATAATTTGCAGGACGAATGAGCATGCTATTTTTTTCTATGAACGGAATAATTTCTTTTTTATCCCAAATATGATTACCTGATGTTATAACATCGACACCATGAGACAACAAGAACTGCGCATCATCTGGAACAACTCCCTTTCCATCATCTGCAGCATTTTCTCCATTTGCTATCACGAAATCAATGTGATGTTCTTCTTTGATAGTTTTGATATGACGCGCACATAAAGCTCTTCCTGTTGCACCAACCACATCCCCTAACATCATAATACGTACGGTCTCTTTTTTTGCATTACTATCATCGTGCATATTCTATAGACCTTTTTTCGCGAATAACATTTACTTTGATTTGACCTGGAAAGTTCATTTCGATTTCTATTTTTTTAGCAATATCGCGTGCTAACATCGATGCTTTTTCATCATCGAGAAAGTCTTCTTCTACGATGATACGAATTTCTCGACCAGCTTGCAAAGCATATGCTTTTTTGATGCCACTGAATGAATGAGCTATCTCTTCTAATTTTTCTAATCGCTTAACATATGCCGTTAATGTTTCTCGACGCGCTCCTGGACGTGATGCAGAAATAGTATCAGCGATAACTACGAGTGGTCCATAAATAGAAAGAAAGGGAACTTCTTCGTGATGCGCTGCTATTGCATTTACGACTAATGGATTTTCGCCACAACGTTTTGCAATCTCGCCACCAATCATGGCATGCGGTCCTTCAACTTCTGCAGTTACGGCTTTTCCAATATCATGGAACAATCCTGCACGCATTGCTAAATTACCATTCAGTCCAAGTTCTTCTGCGATCATACGCGCAAAAAAACCAACTTCTTTTGAATGTTCTAACACATTTTGTGAGAAGCTCGTTCTGAAATATAATTTTCCTAACAATGTTACAATTTCTGGATGAACTCCTTGCAAGTTACATTCCAAAATTGCCTGCTTGCCGTATTCTTCGATAATTTCTTCGATCTCTTTTTCGCACAATTCAACAGTCTCTTCGATACGCGTTGGATTAATACGACCATCAGCAATTAATCGCTCTAATGCTCTGCGCGCAACTTCTCTGCGAATTGGATTGAACCCTGAAATAGTAATAATTTCAGGAACTTCGCCTATCACAAATTCCATTCCGGTCGCCATCTCGAGTGATTTAATATTGCGACCTTCTTTTCCGATAATACGACCCTTCATATCCTCGCTAGGAAGGTGAATGACGCTTGATGAGTTAGGGCTAATATGATCCACCGCATATCGTTGCATTGCGCTTACAATGATTGATGCCGACTTATCTTTTGCCGTTTGTCTTGTTTCTTCTTCGATTTTTTGAATCCATTTTTGATGAGAAAGATTTACTTCTGCGTATAAAATATCTGCAAGTTCTCGTTTTGCCTGGTCTTCGCTAAATCCAGAAACATTTTCTAATTTTGTAATTAATTCTTTATAAAGATTTTTAAGTTTTTCTTCGTTAGAATGCATGAGTTCGCTCATACGCAATAATTTGCGCTCTTTATCTTGCAACTCACGCTTAAGATCATCTAACTGTGTCTCTTTTTTTTCTACTAACTCTTCTTTTGATTGTAATTTTGCATACTGACGATCAAAATCAAGCCGCTCACGTTTAATCTCGAGATCAAATTCATTTCTTCTTTTATAAATTTCATCTTTAGTTTTTAATAAAACTTCTTTGCGTTCATTATCAATTTCACGTTTTGCATTTTTATGAAAATCTTCAATACGAGCCATCTGAGCATGAGATTCAGCAAGTTTTTTTTGTGCATACATAAGCATGACAACAGCAATTACAGAACCGAGTAGCCCTATAAATGCTCCTAAACCTATCAACATTATTTTTCCTATTTTTTATGCATATATTTTTATAAGACAAAAACTTTTTATTATCTTAATGCAACATCAGGCATCTAACAATAACTATTATAAAAAAGATAGGACATTTAAAAAGAATTTAAAAATGCTAGTTCTTGATCTATTTTTTCAGTAAGTTCTGAAATTTTTTTAAAACAATAATTTTTATCATGTTCTAATTTTAAACAAGAACTTGAAAATTGTAGCGCAGCAAGAACAGCAACTTTTTCATTTTCAACAAGATTATGAGCTTCTTTTAAAATCGTTTTCATAGCAACATCTACATTCGCAGCGGCTTCAAATACATGCGATTGTTCTTCATTATCAGCTACCAAAGAATAATTAACGTCGCAGATAGAGACTTTTACTCTATTTTTGACCATATTCAACTCATCCTTCGTTTTCTATAATCTCATCAATACTCTTTAAAAGATCATTCACTGCTTGTTCAGTAACACTCAATTTTTGTTCAAATTGTTTATTATCTTTAAGCAGTGAATCTTCCAAAAGAACAATACGTTCTTTTAATAAAAAATTTTCATCTTTTAAGGAAAGGTTTTCTTCTTTTAACTTTCTAACCAAACCTAATAAGTTTTCAATTTTTTTTTCTAATGCAGCAATCATTTCCATATTATCTCCCTCTTTGAATTTACTAAAATATTGAAATCAAAGTGTACAAAGAAGGAACTTTTATTGTCAAGAACGTGCTTGTTTTGCAATGTCTACAATCTTTAAAAAGCCTTGTGGCTCAAAAATAGCCAGCTGACTTAACATTTTTCTATTAAGATCAACCTGTGCTTTTTTAAGACCATGCATAAAAACACTGTAAGAAATACCAGCGCTTTTTGCAGCAGCATTAATACGCGTAATACACAAAGCACGTGCATCACGTTTTTTTAATTTTCTGCCAACATATGCATAAGCCATTGCGCGAAGTAATGTTTCTTTTGCTCGTTGAAATATATTAGAACGTTGACCCCAAAAGCCACTCGTCTGTTTTAATAATTTTTTATGACGCTTTTTGGTGTTCACACCACGTTTAACTCTTGTCATGCTCGATCCATTTATTAATAAGGAATTAAAAGCCTAATTGCTTTGATATTAGTTTCACCAACGTAACCACCTTCACGTAATTGACGTTTTCTTTTACGACTCTTTTTTGTCAGAATATGACGACGTAAAGCACTTGCGCGCTTTATTTTTCCATTGCCAACACGTTTGAAACGTTTTTTGGCTGCTGAATTAGTTTTCATTTTTGGCATAATTGTACCTATTTATTTTTTCAAAAAAAATATTTTAGACCATGTTTTTCCCGCATTTGCTTCTTTTTCTTCTCCAAGACGATCAGAAAAACCAGCTTGCGTAAAACTTCGTGCTATTTTTTCAAATAATTGGCCACCTTGTTCTGCTTTAAAGGCGACCTCTCGTCCATGAAATTGAACCGTAATTTTTAAACGATTGCCTTCGTGCAAAAACTCAATTGCTTGTTTAATTTTACGTTCGTAATCATGCTCTCCAATTTTGGGACGAATTTTTATCTCTTTTACGAGAATAATTTTTTGATTCTTTTTCGCTTCTGTCTGCTTCTTTTTAGTTTTATAAAGCTCTTTGCCGTAATCCATAATCTTTACAACAGGAACTCCATGCGCTCCACTTTCTGAGAGCATCACTAAATCAAGCCCAGCTTCCTTTGCAGAAAGAAGCGCCTCAGACCTTGTTACAATACCTACGTTTGTACCATCAGCTTTAATAAGCTGAAGCTGAGGACTACGAATAGCTTCGTTAATCAACTGACTATTAGTTTTATGTGTAGTATTTTCTTTCAATGAATTTATCTTTCCTATAACCACTATACCTTAATCACGTAATCTTATAATGCCGCAATAGTTTTTAAAACTTTTGCACGCATGTCTTGAGCGACTGATACTTCTTGCTTTAAATAATGAAGAACTTGTTCACGACCCTGCGCTATTTTTGCGCCTTCATACGCAAACCATGAACCAGATTGCAGAACAACGCCATATTGTATCGCCGCATCTAAAAGATCTAATTCACGACAAATGCCTTCATTAAACAGAAGATCAACTTCTATTTTTTTAAAAGGAGGAGCAACTTTATTTTTTGCAACTTTAACCGCTATCCTGTTGCCAATATGATTTTCATCTTTTTTAAGACTTGCAATACGACGAACATCAAGACGAACCGAAGCATAAAATTTAAGCGCATTACCGCCGCTGGTCGTTTCTTTATTTGCAAACGCCATTCCGCCAATCGTATGCCTAATCTGATTAATAAAAATCAAAACAGTCTTTGATTTATGAACCGCAGGAGTTAATTTTCTTAAAGCTTGAGACATTAAACGTGCTTGCAAGCCAACATGAGTGTCACCCATTTCGCCTTCAAGCTCAGCTTTTGGAACCAAAGCCGCAACTGAATCAACAACAATAATATCAACCGCGTTCGACCTTACGAGCATTTCAACAATATCAAGCGCCTGTTCGCCGTAATCTGGTTGCGACACAATAAGTTCATCAATATTAATGCCAAGTTTAGTAGCATGTTCAGAATCAAGTGCATGCTCAGCATCAACAAAAGCACAAGTGCCACCATTTTTTTGGCATTGAGCAATTGCTTGCAATGCCAACGTTGTCTTTCCAGAAGCTTCTGGACCGTAAATTTCTATAATTCTTCCAACTGGAAACCCGCCAACGCCAAGCGCATGGTCAAGCAAAATAGAACCAGTTGTTAAAGCTTCAACGCGATGGCCGGCTGATTGGCCAAGGAGCATAACAGCCCCTTTTCCATATTGTTTATCAATTTGAGCAAACGTGACTTCAAGAGCCTTTTGCTTTGCCGAAACGGCCTGTAAATCTTTTTCTTTCACCGCATCATCAACAGTTATAGTTGGTTTGGATTTCATAGTTGTTCTTTCACACGAGATAATTCATCATTGATCTCAATTGTAGCATTTCTACATAAAGACGCAATAAATGCCTGCACATATTTATTAGTCTCTTCTTGGTACTGGGCCTGCAAAAACTCACTTTTTTTAGTTTCAAAGGTTTCGCCGCTCATCCGTTCTAGTTCATCCAATCTTATGACAAGACCACCTTTTTCAGACAACCCTGTGATCACAGCGCCTTGCCAATCAAGCTCAAAAGCATAATTGGTAAATCCTTTTTTGGTCAATTCTTCTTTTACTTTTTTATCATCTGGTCCAACAAAACCCGTTGTTTGTATCGTGCTTAACTGATTCGACACAAGCTTATTCTGCACAACTGCATCAATTTTTGCTTGCTTTAACGCTTGCTCAAGCGCTTGAGTTGCTTGCACTTCAACATAATCTTGGCTTACAGCAGTCTTGCAATCTTCAAATTTTATCGCTTTAGGCTTGCTGACCGCTTTAAGTTCAATCATAATTCCTTTGCCATCTTTAATAAAACTTGTCATATCGCCTGTATTTTTTAACGCAAAAAGTCGTTGACTCATCATCGTATCAGCGCTTTTTTGTACGCCTTGCAAAAGATCCTTTTTGCCTTTATAAGTTGCAACAAAAGATGCGATTGCTTCTTGCGTTGCTTCGCCTGATCGTATTAATTGTTGCGACTGTCTTGTAAATTCAGATTTAAATTTTTGTTCTAATAATTTTTTTTGAATGGTTGATTTTGCTGTTTCAAAAGACTCGAACGTTGGTTCTTTGCGAGCAACTCTTTGCAGAATCACATAGCCTTGCGATGTTTCAAAAGCTTCTGAAATATCACCATCAGCCTTTAACATAAAAGCTGCTCTTTCGTATTCTTTGCTTTTTGTTGAACGTTTGAAAAAATCGACTAATCCATCTTTATCAGCAGATTCTTTATGCGTAGAATATTTTTTAACCATATCGATAAATGCATCTGGATTACTTTTTAGTTCTTCGCGCACTTGATCAGCTTCTTGTTTTAGAGCTTTGAGTCCACGTTTTTCTACATTGCCAAATACTATTTCTCGTACTTTTACTTGCATTCCATCTTTAATAAATTGTGTTGATTTATGTTTTGCATAATAATTTGATAATTCTTCTGGAGTCACTACAACACCAAAATCTTCTGGTTCAAAGGTCATAACAACCGCATCACGAGATTCTTTTGTCCAGTAACGTTTAGTTTTTGTATTTTCTTGATTATAAAATGCTTGCAAAACACCATCAGTAAGATTTTTTGATTTTTCTTGCGCTATAAATGTTTCTAATTCAAATATTTGATATGAAAATTTCTTTGCAACCATTTTTTCTTTATATAATTGTTTAAGCATCCATTCTGGTAGCAAAAAAGCTGCATGCAACATATGCAATGCAAATTGTTTTTTGAGACGAATTTTTAATTCTTTTTCGATCATCGGCATTTGGCCGCTCTCTTTGAGATATGCTAATGCTCCTGCAACATTAACATCACGATTACTAAATAATTCTTGAGGTAAGATATGACCAAGTTCTTGAATTAAAAATCTTCGATCTGCAATAGATGCTTCTAGATATTCAGGAGAAATAGCGATCGCAAGATTTTCTGCAAACCCTTCTAAGAGCGATCCATGAATTAATTCCATGAATGCATTAACTTGCGGATCTTGATTGATGCCTAGTAATGAAAAATATAGATCTGCATTAACGCCATATTTTTGTCGAATAGCCATCATGCGCTGTTCTTGTTCATGCGTAGCTTTTTGCAAATCATCTTTGGTAATTTCTTGATTATTGACTAATGCAATGCCATCAAAACTTAATCCTTTAAAAAATTTTGAAAATAATTTTGTAAGACCAAATCCTGCAAACATGCTAAAAAATAAGATCGCTAAAAAAAACTTACCTAGCGGTCCCTGTGCAGCTTTTCGCAATGCTATAATTGACATAATAATTAACCCTTTCTTTTTTCGGTAATTTTTAATTCTTCTTTAATGTGAGCTTCTTTTCGTAATCTTTGTAATACTTTTTCTAATTCTTCTCGACTTGCAAATTCTCCAGTAATTGCTTGATACCACGTAACCATGCGACCTTTTGCATTTTTACTTACTTTTTTTTCTATTAACATATGCGGTTCAATGTACTGTACTTTTTTAACAAATTCTTCCGCTTTTTGTAGTGTGCCAAATCCTGCAATCGGTGCAAAAAATATTTTTTTAAGTTCTTGTTTTTCTGCGCTCACTGCAACTTTTTCTTCATCAGAATGCGACTGATTATTTGCTTCTTCTGTCTCTTCTTGTTCAATTGCTTGATCAGTAGCGCTTTCTTCTTCTGCTTCATTATGATCTTCTGTTGTTTGATTAGTTTCATCCTGATCATTATCTTGTTCAAATTCGCTACTATCGCGATCATTCATCGTATAAAGTGCATAACTAATGCGATCGGCAAATGATTCTTCTTCTAATTTTGCAACGAATCTATCAAGCGCTCGTTTGTGACCCCAAAAATATCCTGTTACAAATAATGCGCCACCTAAAAAAAATATTCCTGCTAACAGCCAACTTACTTGTCGATTAGGAATGTAAAGACCTTGAGCATCGTCTTTAAAAAGGATATCAAAGGCCATATAATTTTTTATACGTTGTATCCAATGTTTCATATCGATAGCCTTTTTATAAAGAATCTTTTTTCATAAAATGTAGCACAAGTTCGTACACTTTTTTTACATTTTTTTCTTCATCATCTTGCGTTAGTTCGTATACCATTTGAGAATCTATAAAATTATATGATAATTCTTTTTTAAGCATACGCCAAAAAGTCATTTGTCGTTTTGCATAATGTCGTGTTTTTTGAGCTATAACTTTACTTAAATCCTCTTTGCTTTTAGGTTCACGTAATTCAATATAATCTATTATATCATTATAGCCTATTAATTTTTTCTTTTTAAAAAAAGAAAACCATTCAGAATTTTTTAAAGCCTCTACTTCCTCTATCCATCCAGATGCAAGCATAGATTCCGTTCTTTGATTAATACGAGTATAAAGATCGTGTCGATCGCGCATTAATCCTATAACCAAAATTGGTATATTTAAATTTTCATAAGAAGGTTTAGCAAGAGAAGCTGAACCCGTTTTTTGAATAAGCATCAAAGCTCGTTCAATTCTATAGCGATCATTTTTGTGAATCTGTAAAGCTCGCGCTTTATCAATCATATGCAAACGATCCCACAAATCTTCTGTTGCTATTGGGCTATCAGTCGCATATTCATACGTTATAGTTGTGTGATGATGCTCTTGTTTTATATCTTTGCAAGGAAAAAAAAGTGATCGAATATAAAAACCAGAGCCACCAACCAAAAGGGGCGTCACTCCTTTTTTCCAAAGACTGTCGCATAATGCTAAAACATGCTTTCTATAGGCAGCAACAGAATAATCAACAGGCTCAGAAAGAATATCAAAAAAATGATGCGGTGTTTTTTGATGTTGCCAATCTGGTTTTGCCGTTCCTATAGAAAGTGGTTTATAAAATTGACCAACATCAACATTGACAATTTCTACAGGAAAATGTTCCCCTAAAAAAAGCGAAAGGTCAGATTTACCACTTGCTGTTGGACCGTACAAAATAATTAATTTATGAGACATATACTATAATTTTATTGACCACGCATATGTCTTGAAAAAATAGGCAGAAATGCACCATTTTCTATTTCTAAATTTGGTTGATTTTGCGGATGATTTGGATTTTCAATAATTAGTTGTTGTGCTTGAGCAACTATTGGAATACCTGCAGGATCTAAAGGCATTGGAGCTCCGCCACCATCAATATTTTGTCCAGCATTCATAGAAAAAAAACTAAAAAAACATATAACGTTAATAAAAAATTTCATAATTGTATCCACCATTTTAAAAATATAATAATAATTCTATTATATCATTTTTAAAAAATAAGGGAAATCAACGCTATAAAGCTTATAATGGTAGAAAAAATTCTTTAAAAAAACTTTTTCTACCATTATAAAATAAGCTAAAAAATAGTATTAATACGCAGTCTTTACCGCAGCATTCATGGTAGTTGGTACAATAAAAACAGAAGATCGTAATTGTTCCATAGCTTTTTGTGCATCTATATTTTGCACAGCAGAAATCTCCTCAACTAATAAAGCTTCTGTTTTTAATAACAAACTTTTTTCTCCGAATGAAAGTTGTTTATAAAAAGAGACGCACTTTAAATCTTTGTAAATTTCTAAAATTGACTCTAAGGAACCTGTGCGTAATTTTGTTTGATAATCTTTATTACGTTTATTCCAATTATTCGTATTCGGTTCTGTTGTTTTAAGATGTCGCGCTGGCATTCCTACATTTTCGAGCATATCATTAATAGATGCATGAGAACTCAAATGTCTTACGCCAACTTCTTGCAACTTATCTTTAGGAACCATGATGGTCATATCTTTACTTTGAAACTTAAGTTCGTAAAATACAATTATTTGTTGGCCTACATGTCGTTCGAAAACTCGACAAATTGATGCTACTCCGTGTCCTGGATAAACTACTTTATCATTGAGTGAAAACATATACGACTCCCTTTTTTACAAAGGTACTTCTTTCACGTTATAACAACATGTTCATGCATTAGAAAGAAGTATACTCTATACAATACATTTTGACACTTTCGTCTTTTGAAAAAGACTTGTAAAATAAGAAATTTTTCAGTTTTTATGTAAAACACTGCCAGAGACCACTGTTTATAGTATACTAACTACTTGCTGAGCTTTTCCCTTTTATAGCCTGAAAGGATTATTATTAATGACAAAAGACCCTAAAAGTTTACCAATCAGCACCCAACAAGGTAAACAGATTGAACATTTTTTTTTAATTTTTTATAAAAAACTTTTTTTTTCAGCAGTAAAATGGAATATCTTTGAATCTTTTTTTTATCAATTAATTTTTATAAGTCATCAGACTGGATTGTTTTTTTTATGCGATAGATCGTTATATGGCAAAGCAGGAGCTCTTTTTGCATTTTCTTATACGTGCATTCCTTTGCTCTTGTTGGGCATAGAAGGAGGACTCGTTCCTTTTTTTAATACCATCAATGCATCGCGTAACATGTTTAGCATGTTTATAAAAAAATATATCGTACATTATTTTGTTTTTATACTTTTTTTAGTAACTTGTTGCGTGCCTTGTTTTTATTATTTTTTTAATACTTCTGCCTCTTTTCTCTTATGTGTCATCATAGGATGCTTTGTTACGATAGAAACTTTTAAAAAAATTTTAAAACATATGTTGTATTTAGCATTTTACAATAAATATACCGCTTATATCGAAGTGCTCCAACTGCTTACCTATAGCCTAACGTTATGGATCTATTATTTTTTTACAAAAACATTTTCGTTATATTTATTTTTTGTACCTTTTATATTTTGTTCGTTAGTCTCATGTTGTATGTATTGGAATTTGCTAAAACAATACGAAGCAACACTTTCTGAACATTCTATAGCGCCAGAAACATTACCTCATTTTTTTTCTATATTTAAAATTCGTATGATAGTTTTTATAAATCAATTATGTCGAACACTCTTTTCTGGAAATTGCATCATTCCTCTTTTTGCCATGCATGCAGGATTTGCTCAAGCGGGCACCATGACTTTTATTCATTATCTTACTAATACCGCAACTTTTTTTCTTTATAAAATTTCTATACCAACAACCGAAGCTTTTTTAAGTCGCATTACTTTTTTGTCAAAAATTATTCATTATCAAGCTTTTACTTTTATCGTGCATTATTTTGCAATCTTTACTTTTGCATTAGGAAGTTTATTTTTTTTACAAATAAAAAACATGTCGCTCTCTACACTTACTATTTTTATATTTTTCTTTTTTATTCACGCACTAGAAACAGTCTTTGCGTTATTTGAAAAATTTTTCTTACTAAGAAAAAAAATTCTCATCTTTACGATTATGAATCTTGCAACCTGTATAATATGTTTTTTGCTCATACAAGCTGATTATAGCTTTATGTATCTTGTCGCAGGATGCTTTTTTATACGCTTTTTATTCTTTTTTGTGCTGCTGTATGACATATTGCTCTCGAAAAGAACGATTCAGAAGGGCTTTTGAAGCATGCGAACAAAAATCAAAATTAACAAACGTTTTTTATTGCAATCATTGTTTTACCTGATGAGTTATAAAATCTTTTGTTGATTTTGATTCGATTTGGATGATGGCTTTAGGATAAGATTTTGAAGCCACTAATCGTCATCATAAAATCATCGGCAGATTAAAATAAGTAATATAATCAATAATATCAGTTGTTGTTGGTATATTTTCATAATTTGCAAGCGCAAAATAACCACCAGCTCCTGT
>CAZJPB010000017.1:13321-16015 GCA_964547785.1 uncultured Pseudomonadota bacterium
TTGTTGTTGGTATATTTTCATAATTTGCAAGCGCAAAATAACCACCAGCTCCTGTACCAGTAGATCCAGCAGCCCAAATATAACTGTTTTGATCGATAGCTATATCATATAAAAAATCACTTAAACCATTTATATAATTTGATTTATAAGCAGATCCTTCTTTGTTACCAAAAGTTGCATCCAAAAAACCATCTTTGTTAAATCGAGCTAAAGCAAATCTATTATTGCTAGAACCAGCGACTATTAATTTATTGCCATATTGTTGTAACACAATTGAACGCAAAATATCATTGTTATTGTTTCCCCCGCTTATTGATTGCGGTATATATGTTGTTCCACTATTTCCAAAAGTTATATCCAAAAGTCCATCTTTAGTTAAACGAGCTAATGCAAATCTATTAGTATCATCAATTGTTCCATCAGTTTGCCCTGCTAATATTATTTTTTCATCTCTTTGCAAAACAAGATCATTACAAGAATCGCTTGTAATATTTCCGCTAATTGCATACGGCAAAGTCATATAACCATTTATTCCAAATGTTGTATCCAATTGCCCATTTACTAAAAGTCGAGCACAAGAAAATCTGTATTGTGTTGCAGCATTTCTACTTTTTCCTGCAACAATAGCTTTTCCATCAGATTGTAATATCACAGCATTTGCAACATCTCTTGTGCCACCAGTAAAAAAATGAATTGGTAAATAAGTTGTTCCATTAGTTCCAAACGTAGTATCTAGCTGACCATCTTTAGTAAATTGAGCGATTGCATAAAAAAATTCTGCACCTCGCGTTGAAGTTCCAACCACTAGAATTTTATCATCAGGCCTAATCACTAATCCTTTAATTCCTGGAAAATCAAATTGATCGGCCCCTCCGCCAGCTATTGGATTGACAATATATATTACACCATTATTTCCAAAAGAACGGTCAAGTTCACCATTTACTGTCAAACGCATCAACGCAAATCTATTTTCACCTGTATTAAGTGTCGTAATGCCATATAAAATAATTTTTCCTGTAGATTGTAATGCACCAGAATAAGCTTCATCGCTTAGTCCATTAGAAGCAATAGTGCTGTTGTAATAAAATGTACCACCATTTCCAAAAGTTAGATCTAAACTTCCATTTTGATGCAATCGAATAGCAGTAAATCGATCAACACCATTAACTAAAGAACTACCAATCAATAGTATTTTGAGATCTGGTTGTAAAATCATACCATAACATCTTCCTCCATCTCCTGTTCTTGGATCTACAAACATTTGGCCCAATTGATTTTTAAATACTTGATTTGGTTGCCCTTGTTTATTTGGTTTTTTATATTCTCGAGCATTATAAATAGCAGGCGACTCTTGACTCGTAAAACTCGCCGCTTGCAATGAATGATAGAGGGAAAAAAATAATATATATTTTTTCATATGCGTCTTTTTTTAAAAAAATAATATTATTTTTAGTATTTCTTATTTTGCATAAAAACTGCAAGAGATTAAAAATGTGGTATGATGCACTATACTTTTTACCAAAAGCTTAAGAAAGATTTTTAATGAGTACCGCTTATTTTTTTAAAGCTTTTATTCAGGCCATTAGTTGGAATGCTTTTTTTTACGTGCTTTATAAATTTTTTTTTGTAACACTTACTTTTTTGCTGTATAAAAAATTACCCGCTTTATATTTTAATGAATGGGCACTCATAAACAGTATTATTTTTTTATTACTTTTATGGTTACAGTGCGGGCTTAAAAAATCAATCCCTCGATTTGCGCCACTTTTTACTACTAACAAACCATTTTATAAAAAATTTATTCAGTACGTACTCATTGCAAAGACTATAATCTTAAGCTTTGGCATTCCTCTTTTATATTACGCGCTCCATTATGTTACGCATAATCTTATCAACCCCGTTTATATTTTTATTCTTTTTGTTTCGGAAGGTATAGCTTCTTTATTCCTTTTATTTTATCACGCACATTTTTTGCAAAAAGAATTCAATCTTATGCAAACTTTTTTTTTATTGCTAGAAATGTGTATTAATTTTATATGCATATTCTATTACTGCACAACCTATGAATCGTTTCTTGTATGCCTTTTTGTTTCCAAAATTATTGCAAACATCGGCATTAGCACAACAGCATTTTTTAAAAGTTCTTGGCTTTATAAAAAAATGCCCGATATGCCGCGAGAGCCATTTTCTAAAACTATAGAAACGGCAGCTTTTTTAAAACATTCTCTCATCATGTGGTTCATCGATATTGTTCAGTCATGTTCCGAACGTAATTTTTTGTTCCCTTGCATCAGTTATATACAAGGGATAAGCGTAGCAAATTTATTTAAAATTGCTCACGATGCTGCACTCTTTTTCCAAAGAATTCCTTTAAAAACAATTGGCATAGCCGATACAACGTTGTTTGCTTGTATAGAAATTTCTGATAATAAAGCCGCGCACATAAAATCAGCTTTTATGCTGCTCTATAAAACAATTTTTATACTTTCTGTACCTTTATTATGCGTAGGTATTTTTATTTTTTTAAAAAACCAGACCGCACTCTCATCAGAATTATTACTTATTTTTTTTGTTATCACGGTTTGCTCGGTTATCGAATTATTCCTATCGCCCTACATGCGTATCTTAGAAATCAAATTATATTACAAACCACTTTTATTAGCTTACTTTTTATATGCCATAAGCTTTTTATTG
>CAZJPB010000018.1:0-15891 GCA_964547785.1 uncultured Pseudomonadota bacterium
TTTATAAAAGAAAGATATACGAACTTATTATTTTTCAGTAAGGTGATTAAAAGTTATAACTGCTTAGTCCAAAAAAAGGAGACTTGATGCTAGTTCTTTTAATCACCTTATTTTTTATTTGTAATCCAATCAAAGCTTCTCAAAAAGCTCATCCACAATTAAAACACGATATTATTAGCTTCCATTATATGTCGCCTATTTCTAAAACTGATTTCAGAACAATAGGTGAAGCTTCGTTAATAAAAACCTTTACACCAACAACTCCTGGCACTTTTATTTTTGTTGATCATATCGGCTTTCAGGGCACGAGCACACAAACTACCAGTGGTGGCAATACTGCTTTTTTTATTTCTTCCGATAATCTTGTCATTGATTTAGGAGGAAAAACACTTTATCAAAATAGCGCAAATCAAAACACAAATGGCATAGAAATCAATGCTAATCAAAAAAATATAACGATCAAAAATGGCAGCATTGTTGGATTCAAAGGTGCTGGTATTTATGTTCGTCCAGGATGCGATAATATTAGATTGCAACAGATTGTCATCAGCAATTGCGGCAAGCAAGGAATTTATTTTGCTGGATCATCAGCATCTGGAAATGATATCAGCAACTGCATTATCGAAGATTGCAGTATTTCAAGAACCGTAGGAACTGCATCAGTAACACAAGCCGTTGGCCTTCAACTTGATTATTGTAATAATATTTTTATTAAAAACTGTCTCTTTGGGCAATCTGATGGAACTGTTTTAAGTAAAGATGCAATTGGAGCTCTTATTCAAAATAGTAATACTGTTATTTTTGAACAATGCGATGCAAGTCTTAATAAAGGTTTGCATAGTTATGGATTTAAAATTACCGGAACTGACACTGGATCTACTGCATGTTCATTTTTCCGTTGCTCAGCATCCAATAACATCGGCACCAATAGCACTGCTGGCGGAAATGGTTACGGTTTCTATGCGCAAAGTATTAATTCTTGCGCATTTAATCATTGCATAGCTTTAGGTAACTCAGGAACAAAAAATGGTTATGGTTTTTACTATAACGCAACACGCTATACACATACTGTATCATGTCAAAGTGATTACAATAAAGCAGGTTCTTTTGCAACGACAACAACTGATGGTAGTCGCGGATTTTATGCAACTGCTGGTATCGGAAATGAATTTATAACCTGTCTTTCTAAAGGCAATCAAGGCAATGCTTCTAATGCATCTTCTACGGCAATTGGCTTTGATCTTCAGTCTGAAGTGTATCCTGTCATGAATGAATGTTATTCACATTCTCATGGTTCACAAACATCATCCTATTGGTCAGTTGGCATACAGCTTTCTGACTGCACACAAGCAATGATTAAAAAATGTCATAGCTTTAACAATCGATCCACCACGCTATCACAAGCATACGGTATTCGAGACACATCAACACAAAGCAATGCGCTCATTATTGATTGTTTTTTTTATGGAAATGGTCAAGGCTCAACAACTTCTAATTTTTCTGTTACCTATCCAAATCAAGGAGAACTTAACACCACTGCTCCTGTAGCTGCTGGTGGTGTAAGCGGCATTGCCCTTGTAAAGCCCTTTCAAAACGTTACTATTACTTCTTAATACAGATACTTTCTAATGAATATCTTATGTTTATTATTGATCACCATCATTCCTCTGTCTGCTCTTATTAATCCAATGAATGTTTACACGGCACAAAAAACAATTACTCAAACAACACAAATCATCGCACCATCAGCAACAGCACTTACTGCAACGCCACAAGTTATTACGGTAAAAATAGAACAACAGCCAGTCACTACAACAACGACAACCGCAGCACCATCTAATATTAATACGTTGCCACAATCATCAACACAAACGGCTTTTGCTTCAGCTACTTTTTCAGAAATGGCTCCTCTTGCAGGAACATACAATGTTACCAATCCTTTATCATACGAAAATGAATGGTGTGGCATTTTTATTAATCAATCAAACACTATTTTAGATTTAAATAATCAAACACTTAGCTATAATCCAACAGAAACTCGCATTATTCATGGTATCATCATTAAAGATGGTATTTCTAATATAACCATAAAAAATGGCATTATTACTGGATTTTCTGGCACTGGAATTATTATAAAAGGCTCAAATACGATCTGTCACAATATTGTTATTGATAACATAAAAATTATAGATTGCGGCAATGGAATACATTTAAGCACTATAAAAAATGCATCCATAAAAAATTGCTGCATCATGTCTTGCAAAAACAGAGTATCTCCAACAATTGGCGTAAAAATAAAAAATGGTACGCTTGTTCGATTGCAGCATATTATTACGAGCAACAATAGCAACGATTATGGCCAAACATACGGATTTTTGATTGAATCAAGTTCTATGATTTTTGTAAAAGAATGTGCTTCTCTAGCACATCAAAGCGTACAAAAAAGCATAGGTTTTTATTTTTTAAACACACAACTTTATAATCTTATCGACACATGCAACGCTCAAGCTCATCGATCGCTAGAAGATGATGCCTGTGGATTTTTATTAGAAAATACTCAAAAAACTTTTTTAGAAAATTCGTATGCACAACATAATCAAACAGACTCAGAAGATCATAATGCCTATGGCATCAAGCTTTCTGAAAGTACGTACACTACCATACGCAACAATCACACAGAATATAATGATTATGGTATTTATGACGATGAACCACGCAACCAAGAAACAAACACATTTATAAAAAATTATGCCATTTTAAATAGAAAAGCTAATTATCTTCGCCCCTTTAGCACTCCATTTTCTCAAACCACTATCAAACAAAACTTTTTACAAAAAGCTTTACAAACAAGTCACCTTGAAAATATCAGTATTGTTACCTAAAGAAGGAATCTTTTAATGCGTTTTTTATATCTTATTTTTTTAATTAATTTTTTTAATTATACCGCAACAAATCATACAGAACAGCAAAAAACACGATCTCTTGCTGGAGAAAATTGGAAAATAATTTCTCGAGGATCAGTAACTACAGGACTTATTGGCTATACGATATCACAGCCGGGCAATTATACACTTTCGGAAAATATTATGCCCCCTTCTGGCAATACAACTGCTATTATTCAGATTGATTCTGACGACGTTGTTCTTGACTTAGCAGGTCATACATTGAATGGAACAAACGTTACCGGAAAAGGCATAATCATTAATAACAAAAAAAATGTTACAATAAAAAATGGTCATTTAAATAATATTCAAAATATCAACATTCATAGCGCAACAGGATCGTTAAATATACGCCTTGAAAAACTAACACTTACGAATCCAGGCACGACAACAGACATACAGATTGAATCAAATACCACAACGCTCGAAGATATCATTATAAGTGGCGGCGGATCTTCAGGAACAGCGATTAATTGCGCCAATAGCACCAATAGCCTGATTTTTAAAAAATTAAGAATTTCTAATGTTGCAGGAAAAGGAATAGCATTCGGAACATCATGCTATAACATTAAACTCGATGGCCTTACCATTGATACCTGCACAGGAACAAATAATGCGCTTTCGTTTGGCGCCAATTGTTACGATATTTTAATACAAAAATATCGTCTTACTAATAGTTCAAGCGATGCCCTATCTATCGGAAATGGTTGCTATGGCATCATCCTAGACGAAGGCGCTATAACCTACACAACAGGATCAGGTATTACGTTAGGTTCAGATACGCATGGAATTCGTATTTCGAATCTTTCAATCACAGGCTGCACAAACGGAATTGTAAGCACAGGAACACAAAGCGCTTTGATAAAAAATTGTACCATTTCTAAAATTACCGGCACCAATGCTTCTTCTTGCAAACTCAGCAATAGTCAAAATATTATTATCGAAAATTCACAATTTTTCCAAACAACAGCTTCTAGCAGTGTTGCAACAGGAATATGGCTTACAACTTGCAATAATATTAATTGCGTTAATGTTCAATCTGGAGGGCATACTGGATTACAGGCTATTGGATTTAAATTAGACACTAATTGTGTTGGTTGTAATTTTAACAATTGCAGCGCGCGCACAGATTACGCAACAAGCACAACACCTTTGCAAGGCTCATCTGGATTTCATATAACTTCATCCAAAGGCTGTACGCTTTCTGATTGTCTTTCGACCAGCCATCAAGGCCAACTATTTTCTGCTGGCTACTATCTTAACACATCATCAGGCATCTCATTTTTGCGCTGTAAAGCTTTACAAAATACCATCATCACCGGCCATCAAACTGCAATTGCTGCTGGATTCTATTCAATTGCAGGAACAAGCAATAATTTTCATGAATGCAATGCTCACGGACAAACAGCAGGAACACTTGCAAGCACCGCAGGATACGGAGCTGCTGGATTTTATTTTTCAAACGAAGCGCAATCGTGCTTATATCATTGTAAATCACTAGGAAACGGCGCAACAGCAAATCATGCTGCAAATACATACGGTTTTTATTTTGATGCCATTCTCAATAGTGCGTGCAAATTCATAGAAATTAAAGAATGCAGCGCAGTCAGCAATTGTACTTCAGCAACTTCTGGCATCACAGCCTACGGATTTTATGATACAGCCGTTGCAACAACAAATATTTTTATCGATTGTTATGCCGCTTGCAACTCTGACAATGCCTCACCACGAGTCATTACAAATTATGCAGCTAATCTTCCTATCGGTGGCACTACGAGTAATAACTTCCCTCGGGTAGAAGCTGGTATTGATGGTCTTTTGGATATTGCAAACAAACCTCTTTTTTATAACGTAAGCATCACATCATAATGTTTCGAGCATACAGCATATATTTTTTATTTTTATTTTTATTGTACACGTTTCCATTTTTCCCTGCCGAAAAGAAAAAATATCCTTTTTTTGCAACGATCAATATGCAATATTTTTTTGGCAATAATCTTGAACTGTTTAATAGCTCGCAACCATTTGATTCCTACTCTTTTGTACAATACATTTTTGATTTTGGAACGCATCAAAAAAAAAAGAGTAACACCGCAAAAAAACCAACCATTGATTTTGATGCAACGTTACGCATTAAAGGCATTTTTGGAAACAATGGTTTATACAGTCAAAGTCAATCATCTGCAATAAAAATTGGTTGGTCGCGCACAGAAGCTGATTGCGTATCCACACAGTATGCAAATACCTTGTGGATACGAGAATTAGCACTCATGATACAACCGCAAGAAAACTATGATTCATTTTTTAAAATTGGTTTTTTCCCCTACAAAATCGGCAACGGCTTAACACTTGGCAATGCATATGTTTTAGAAGCACCGATTCCAGGACAATTTATTTATGAACAAATTGATCAATTTAGACCAGGATTTTTATGCTCACTAAGCACTAAAAACAAAACATTTTCTAGCGATTTTTATCTTGGCATCAACACAAGTTTAAGCAATTCTTTGTTAACAAATGGATCATTTACAAATTTCCAAAATTTAGAAGTACCCTTTAAAGAACGTGGTTCTGGCAAAAATAATATTGTTTTTGTTGCACAAAGTTTTATTAATAAAAAAGTAAAAAATAATACATTATTGGTTAATCCCTATTTTTTTTACAATCATAACAACACGCAAAAAGTTGAATTTCCCGAAGATGCTACCAGCTCACTTTTCTCTCTTGGACTAGAAGCAATATATGAAACTTCTTTTATTCGTTATTCTTTTGAATGTACAAAAAATTTCGGTCATCAACACGTCAAACATTGGGACCGCAATCAACTTATTCAAACAAATGGTCTTTCTAACACGCATTTATTTTATACGCCAAATACCGATCTTACGGTAACCACTGCTTTGAATAATGATTTCACCTTTTCGCCCCTCGTTATTCGACCAACTCAGATAGCTCAAAGTTATGGCAATGGAACAAATTTTTTATACGAAATAGAGCCAGGAACAGAATATATTTTTAAAAATTCATACGATCGTTATAGAAATGGCTACGACAATAGCTACAAAGGCTGGATGGTGTATAGCGATATAATATTTACAGGAAAACATCTTTCTGTCGGATTTGCAGGAGGATGTGCTTCGGGAGATACTCCTCCTAACGATTCTTACGAAACAATTATGCTTACTCGATTAACGCCCGGTATATCCTATCTTGATTACGACAAAAAATATGCTGGCTTTATCGGTATACAACAACTTTTAGAAAGCAAAAGTGTGAATCCATTATTTTTTGGACAAGCACAAAAATGTAACAATCCACTTTCGGAAAGTTCAAGTTGCAGAAACGCTATAACTTCGATTAATTTTACAAATCAAGGTTTTTTTGCAACAACAGCTCATTACAAAAAAATCTTTGAACAAAAAATAATTGATCTTTCTGGAACAATTGCAACCTATTTTACCATCACTGCTTTAAAAAAAGGCATTAGCAGCTCATTATGGCAAGCACAATCACTCGATTTTACTAATACCATGCAACTTGATATGAACAAATCACTTTCGAAAGCTTTAGGAACAGAGCTCAATGCAAGTATCGATATTACACCATTTTCTGATTTCACCTTTTCAATTTTAGGCGCACTTTTTATGCCAGCAAGTTACTACAAAAGTAATGCTGGCAAAACAATTCCTTTAAAATTACAAACGATTTTAGATCTACCAAATTTTAGTCCCGATGAAGATGATCCGATTACTTTTTCAAATAATTGCGCATTTTTTTTAAGCATTAAATGTGTCGGTCTTTTTTAAATAAGGAAATACGTTCATGAAACCTATTATATTTTTTTTATTTTTAATACATTCATTAGCCGCCAGCGAAGAAGTTCATCGCGTAAAAACCGATTATCCGCAACTTGTTACTTTTTTTGGAAAACAAAAATTTAAAGTGCCATCTCAAACAAATACTGATTTAAAAGCAACCTATACAATTCCAGAAGCTGGTACGTATGTCTTAACAGAAGATATTGCAAGTATGGCCGCTCTCAATCACGTTATCTATATTACCACAGACAACGTTACGCTTGATCTTGCAGGCAAAAGCATAACGCTCATTGCTGGCAGCGGCTCACCGATCAATGGCATTACTATAGCTCCAGGAATATCGAACGTTACCATTAAAAATGGCATTATCGAATCGATGAATGGTCATGGAATCTTGATTCATAATAACTGTTCACATATTACGCTCGAAAACATCACTCTTTTAAAATGTGTAACTTCGGGAATTACCTTCCAAGGCACGAATGGAAATATTATTAATGGATGTTCTATAAAAAATTGTTGCATACAAGAATGCAATGGCATAACGACTGATACTTACGGACTAAAACTTTTATATTGCAATGCTTTTTCTATTCAACATTCTTTTTTTATCAGCAACAAAACGTCACAACTTGCAAAAAATGCGTATGCTTTTTATACCATACATTCTAAAAATATCGAATGCGATTCTTGCGTTATAGAAGACCTAACTGCAAGCAAAATAGCTTCTGGATTTTATCTTGATACCGATTCTTTACAGTGTTCATTTAAAAAATGCAAAACAAAATCAATTATTTCTACTTCAACAACAAACACAGGCAGAGCCTATGGCTTTTATCAACTTGATTCTTTTAACAATAGTTTTGAAGAGTGCTCAAGCATTCATGCTTCTTCTTACGCACTTTCTGCAGGATTTTATACGCAAAATAGTAGCTACAGCACTTTTAAAGAATGCACCAGCACGTACCATATCATTACTGGAAACGCTAACACAATCGGAGGCTTTGGATTTTTATCTGACACGGGAATATGCGATGGTACGATGTTTGATCATTGCAATGCTTTTGGCAATAAAGGATCGAGTGATGCCAATAGTCGTGGTTGCGGATTTTCTATTGATAATAGTCAAGGATGCACGATTCAATACTGCAGATCACAAGCAAATGATGGTGTTTCTGGCTCTGGTATTGGAATTGCAATAAAACAGAATGCTGTACGATGTTCTATTGCTTACAATATTGTCATTGCAAACACGAGCGCTACGCTTTCAAAAGCTTACGGAATTTATGATGAAGGCACCGTTCTTTCATCTACCAATGTTTTATATGCAAATTTTGCATTTGGAAACAAAGACGAAACAATACTTGGAACAAATCAAAATTATATTACACCTTATTCACAAAATAATGTCGTTCAATCTGTTGCAAAAACAAACGTACAAAATATCAATGCTAATCCTTATCAAAATGTTGGCGTCACGCCGTGATATAGCTAAAAATTTTCAGCTTAAAAATAATGCTTCATCTTCGCGTTCGTCATCCTGAGGCGCGATCCAAGCGCCGTGAGGATCATAGATTACTCTACAACGTATCGTGAATAATGTTTTTAGATTGATTATACAAAGGTGAATTGACCGTTCCTAACTCAGATAAATAACGATTGATTGGACCTTGATAATGCGGATCTTGTAGCGCCATACTAATAATTGTTTTAATCCATCCTATCGGAGTTCCAACATCATACCGAACGCCTTGTACTTTATAAGCAAACATTTTTTCGTTATTTTGTAACAAATGTGCCAATCCATCAGTTAACTGCAGTTCTTCGATCGTATAGTTTTTTACTTGATCAAGTGAATTAAAAATTTTTTGCGTAAGAACATAACGACCAATAATTGCTAAATTTGAAGGTGCTGTATTTTTTGCTGGCTTTTCCACCACGCTTTGTATTTGAAACAAGTTAGTCGTAATCTGCTTTTTAATGCCAATAACTCCGTACGCAGAAATATGTTCTAACGGAACTTCTTGCACAGCGATAACACTCGCTTTTTCTTGTCTTGCGATGCGCATCAATTGCGATAATGCTGGCTGCTTACTCGTGATAATATCGTCTGGCAGCATAACGCCAAAAAATTCTTTAGGCTGTATACCATGCCGAGCAAGCCAAACAGCATGCCCTAATCCAGAAGCTTCTTGTTGTCTGACGTACGTAAATTCTGAATTTTTTAATATTTTATGAACACTTTCTAAAAGAACTTCTTTATTCTGGTCTTTTAAAAAATCTTCTAACGCTGGATGTGTATCGAAATAATCTTCTATTGATCGCTTATCCCGATTCGTAATAATAGTATAATTTTTAATTTCCGAAGCTAATGCTTCTTCCAGGATATATTGAATAGCAGGCTTTTCTAAGATAGGAAGCATTTCTTTAGGTATACTTTTTGTATAAGGAAGAAAACGCGTTCCATAACCTGCTGCAGGTATTATAACTTTAGTTATATCTTCCATTACTCATTCCTTTTTTTTAAAAAATTCAAAACTGTTTCAAAAACTCCATCGAACAAGAATGTAAAAGCCGAATATCAGAAATGCCGTACTTGAGCATTACCAATCTTGTTAAACCAAATCCAAATGCAAATCCACGATATGTTTCAGGATCAATTCCTCCAGCTTTAAGAACGTGCGGATGAATAAGCCCTGCCCCTCCCATTTCTATCCATCGATTATATTTGCATGTTGAGCAACCTTGCGTACAAAATGGGCAAGATGCATCAATTTCTATGCCAGGTTCAACAAAAGGAAAATAGCCAGGACGAATACGAAGTTCTATAGTTTTATTATCAAATAATTTTTGCAAAAAAAATTTTATTGTTCCGATTAAATGAGACAAAGAAACATGTTTATCGATAAACATGCCTTCACACTGCTGAAACATATAATCGTGGCTCGCATCAGTGGCTTCGTTACGATAGACCCTACCGATTGATATAAGTGCCAAAGGTGGCGTATTTTTTTGCATTTCATGAATTTGAACATTAGATGTTTGTGTACGCAACAAAAGACCGGGAATTTTTAACCAAAATGTATCTTGCATATCGCGCGCAGGATGATCTTTTGGAATATTCAAAGCTTCAAAATTATAAAAATCAGTCTCAACTTCTGGACCATCAACTATTGCAAAACCTAATGACGAAAAGAGTGTTGTCAAAATGTGCGTAACATGCGTGTATGGATGCAAAGATCCCTGCATTCTTCCGGGTGTATAAGCAGTTACATCAAAATCTTTTAATAATTCTTCTTGCGCACTTAATCGTTCTTTAACCAGTGTCTGTTTTTTTTGTTCACATAAAAATTCAAGATTCTTTTTAAGGTCATTAATCAAAGGCCCTGCTTCTCGCTTTTCTTCTAAAGAAAGTGCGCTCAGTGATGGCATCAACTCAGAAACTTTGCCTTTTCTTCCTAAAAATGTAACACGAACCTGCTCTAAGCTTTCCAAAGTTGTGCTTAATGCAAGCGATTCTAAGCAGGCAGTATGGATCTTTTTTATAGCTAACAAAAGCGTATTCACGAGTTACCTTTTATTTTGAAAACATTCAAGAACTTGGCTAAAGATCCTATCAAACCCTAAAGATCTTAGCAATCTAGATTATTTATTGTTGACAAAAATCTTACAAACGGTACCATAAAAACATTCTTTTTAACATTTCTTGTTTTTGCCGGGGTAGCTCAGTGGTAGAGCATGCGCCTGAAGAGCGCAGTGTCGGTGGTTCGATTCCGCTTCCCGGCACCATTTTTTTGTTACTATTCATCTTTTCATCTTTCATCGAATATATTATGGTAATACTTCTTAAGTTTAAAAAGGAAAGAATAAAAAAATGAAAGTAGTAAAAGAAGAAAAACAGAGTCTCTCTTGGTTCAAATTAGCAGAATTTGTGCACAAAAAAGAAAAAGAACGCGCACTTAATCTATTCAGGCTCTTAACTCATTCATTGCAAAACAAAGCATTTATCAAAAAATTAGAAGCGGACATTTTATTGAGTTTTGATGATCAACAATTTATTCATCTTTACGTTGATGCCGCGCATCTCTATCGAATGCAAGGGCACATCATCGAAGCAGTCTCTATCTATCAACATTTAACAATCATAAATCCTGAATCTATAGAATATGTAGAACAAACAGTCGCGCTTTTTAAAGAACTTTCACACGAAAAAAAAGTTATTTATTATCAAAAAAAATTGTTGCTTCTTTTACTAAAAAAAGAAGCAACAGAAAAAGCAATTCATCTTTTTGAAAAATTAGAAAATATGTTAGATGCTGTTGAAAAACTTACTTTTAGAAAAAAAATTGTATTGCAAGCAATCAAAAATCACTATCCACAGCAGCATTCGATAGAACAGTATCTACAAAAAACACTCGAGGGATACATGAGATTTTCATCACCATTTGAATTGCAAACATTTCTTTCTTCGCTAGAAGCTCTCAATCAAACATGGCACAAAGATGCACTCGCTTATTTAAAAAATGTTTAAAAAAATTAATCTCCAGAGCACTTAACTGTCCATAAACCACAACAAAAAATACATGCTACGTTTCGCAATATTGGTTGCTTTTTTTTAGGTTCTAGATGCACACACCATGTAATTGGTTGCGTAGACATTGGCTGTTTGCTAACTACCTCATCTTGAGCAGTGCTTTGAGCAGTTAATAATGGTACTGCTTGATTATTGGCATCTGCTGCTTTGATGAGTGATGCAAGCAAAAAAACTTGCAAAAAAAGTAAAGATTTTATGTTCATAAACGTGACTCCTTTGTAATTATAAAATAAATCTACACAAGGACCAGATTATAAACATTTTTTAATCAAAAACAAACAGATCTCTCCTTACAGCACTATATCGTGAATATCATAAAATTGTTTATGCCTCGAAGCCTGGATCCTTGCGGTCGCGTTGCTCCCTGAGGATGACGAGAGCTCGAAAATTTTTTTAAAAATTATTAACTTTTTTATTTCTAAGCTGATGATGTCATGCTACAGCAATAACTAAAAAATAATTACTCAAAACATTCATGAATACGTTCACGAGAACAGAATTGCTTTAAAAAAATCTTTGTTATCACTAATGGGCAAGGATCACAAGACGCAAAAAAACATTCGGTTAAACACAAACAACATATTAAAATATTATCTTGTTCTGCTACTGCTGGTTGAACTACCACTGCTGCCGCGACTGGTTGCTGCATAATTGGTTGTGGTTGTTGAGCAATCGCTTGAACTACAACTGCGGCTAGTGGCACTGGTTGCATTGCTGGCACTTCTGGTTGCTGCTGTTGATCATCGCGAAGAAGCAATGGCTCACGTAAAGCACTAGATGTTTCCTCGTCAGCTGCTACTATTAATGTCATTGAATGTAATAACGCTATAACAATAAATAATTTTAATTTCATATTCATATGCATATCTCCATACTTTAAATAAATAACTTTCATTTATCAGTATAGCCACAACAATACTTATGTCAAATTGAAATTATTTAAGCTTAAGCTTTTAATTAATCGCAAGTACAAGGGAACAAGCTATCAAAAGCTCATCCAGGAACAAATTGCTTACAAAAACAACAACAAACACAAGGAACCGTTACAAAGAATGGCGATGATTCCGTCATAGCCCTATTTTCCAAAGCTATTTCATGTGGTTGTGCAATACCTGGTGCTGCTACTGGCGCTGCTTGAGCAAGCAATGGCTCATGCAATGCTTGACGTTGAGGCTGCTCAACAACGGTTCCATTAGGCAATGGAAATGGATATAGATCAAAATGCCGCGCTAATTCAGCATTTCTGTCTCCACACATAGTTAAAAAACTTGAAACAATTAATGTCGCAAAAAAAAATAATTTTAATTTCATCGTTATACTTTCAAAACAGAATCAACACAAGCATCCCAAACAAGCCGCTATTCGTGCACACAATCCTTTTGGCTGTTCCTGAGATCCTTGAGGAGCCGTGAACGGAAGCAAGTCATCTGAAGAATCGTATTGCGAAGGAGCTGCTTGTCTCGCAGAAGAATGTATTGGACGAGCACTGAATGCATCGTCGCCATCGATTGATTGCAAAAGCGCCTGTTCGCGTGCTGCCTGATCTTGTAATTCATTTGCTGATGATCGCCCTTGATACGATGCAATAGGTTCTTGCTGTTGCTGTGGCTGTTGTTGAACAAATAAATTTTGTTGCCTTTGCGTAGCTAAAGGTCTTTGCAATAATTGATTATCCATAGGGACTTGCATTTGAAAACCAAGACCTGCTAATAAAGCAAGCCGTTCTTCTCGAAGATCTTCTTTTTTAGTAGCTTGATTTCCTGCGCAAACTGTCAAAAAATTTGAACATAACAATCCGATAGAAAACAATAATTTTAATTTCATATTTGGTACTTTTTATAATGAATAAACAAATGTTTTTTTACAATTGTATCATTATAAATGTTTTTTACTTTTTCTCCAAATATCATTGCCACCTAAAAACTCTAAAGCATCTCTGAATCTTTCTAAGGTCTTATCTATAGAATGTGCTTGACGCGCTACAACTTCTTTTGCAAGTTTACCTACGTATATACGATCATCATCGCCTAATACATTAAGAGCGACATCTTGAATAAAGCTTTCTAAATATTCAATGCGATAACGCAAAGCTCTTATTTCTGTATCCTGAGCTTTTTTTTCTTCATCTTGACTTGCATGTCTTGCAAACATTACATCCGTTACATCTTGAATCTGCCGTATCGTTATTTGCATATCTTTCGAATTTTTTTCTATTTCTTGCACAATAAATGCAATTTCTTCTTGCACATCAATCATGTCAATCCTTACATCTTTTACCCTGTCTAATAAAAAATCTTGCTCTGTTTCTGTATTAAACGATATTTTTCTCTTTGAAGGTTTTACCAAAAGACCTTCAGCAGAAGCAACTGCAACTGGTGCCGGTTTAGATTTTTTTATTTTTTTTGGTTGTCTCGTTGGTTGTCTCGCAGCTCTTATTAATGCTTCTTGTCTTTGCATTTCAGACAATTCTTCATCAGAAACGTTGTCTTGCAATCCTCCAAAATAAGAACGATCTGCTGCATAATTCGATTGATACAATAAGCAAAAAAATAGAACTTTCATCATCAGCAACATTTTATTCATAAGCATCCTTAATTTTAATAGTTTTAAAAATTAAAGATGCTTAAAAATAATTAAAAAATCTACGCTTTGCTTTCTATTGCAGTTCTAATAATATTGTGATTTACAAAATACATATTTGCCAATTCGACATCTAAAACTAATTGTTCAACTATTAATTTTTGTACTGCTTTTTCTAATCTTTGCAATCATTCAAGAGTAAGATAGCGTATATCTTTACCAACTAAACTCTGACTTAAAAAATTTCTATCTTGATCTTCTTCAGAAAGAAAAGGCGCTGTTCCTTTTTGATTATCAATATTGCTTGAACTTCCTGAAGCACAAAAAAGAGTAACTTGAAGAACCATACTTATCATTAAACTAATAATAAGTACTTTTTTATTCATTATTGTTTCCATTTTTAAAAATGAACCTATTCAACTTAGAGTATAAAATATAATATTTGTAAAAAACAATACTATTTTCAGATTGAAATATTATTTTTATAAAATTAAGCTTATTAATAGCAAAAACACATTTTCAGCTTAGAAATGAAAAGTTATAATTTTTCAAAAAATTTTTCGAATTCTCGTCTTCCTGAGGCGCGATCCAAGCGCCGTGAGGATCCAGGATTTATAAAGCATATTTTTTAATTTGCTGTATCATCGCATCACGTTATAATATTTTTACAATCGATTCTATTATGTTGCTTCAGAAGAATAATATGATTTTAAAAGTTTGAAATTTTCTACAATAATTAGCTCTTTAATTTCAGTAACCCTGGATCCTCACGGCGCTTGGATCGCGCCTCAGGAAGACGATCGAAGAGATGAAACGATATTTTGAAACTGAAGGTTTTTGGCTCTAGCAAAAAAATATTTTAAAAAAAGGAAAGATCGCATATGAACAAGCACGAATTTGATCAATTTGCCGATGGCTACCGAACAATTCACAGCAATGCGCTTGCCGTAACTGGAGAAACGAGTGAATTTTTTGCTGAATACAAAGCTTTAAAACTAGCTGCATGGTTGCCAGAATTTTTTAAAGGCCAGCCAAAAAAGATTTTGAATTTCGGGTGCGGCGATGGTCGGTGCTCTTTATGCAACTTTTTTAAAAAAATCAGCTGATATATAGTATAAAATCTTTAACTTAAAAATAAAATTTCATTCTTTTTCATAGGACCCTAATGCGAGGGCCCTATTGACCCGCGCATCAAAGAAACTACGTTTCCTTGACACCTTCCTGTTACGACTTTCTCGTACACTTATCGTCGGACGGGGCACAAGACCCTTTTTGATTACGACGAAAGCACGATAAAGTCGGTTTCGCCTTCAATCCGCCCGATGCAGTAGCTCCGGGCACGTCACTTCGCCTAACGGCTCAGGCCTGGTTCAGGCTAACTTGCATGTTTTTTAAAAAAATAAGTTTGCAAAGCCCACAGCAATGAATGAATTCCATAAAACGCAGCTAATGTAAAAAACCCAGTTAGATAAGGCGCAATAGGAATCGTTAACAGTGCAGGCAAAGCGCTAAAAGCCAAGGCTGCAGCGTACGAACAATCAATATACAAAGGCTTTCTGTAAAAAAGTGCGCACAAAAAACCAAAATTTGCAAAGAGTAAAAAATAGTAAAACAGAATACCACTTTTTGCAAACAGCGTTCTTAACACAAAATGTGGATGCTGTTTGCAAAAATTTAATGTCTCTTTTTTAAGTAATTGATTGTAATGAATTGAAGAATAAACCACTGCAGAATCAATCATTTGAGCTTTTTCTAGTCCGCAACTATCACCATAATAAATGCCATATTCATTTTGTAAAAAACCAAGCCCAAGATACGTACTATGCCAAAAAATATGCTTGAATGCATGCGATCCAAAGGAAATGTTATGCTCAGTTAAATAGGCATTGCGCTGTCGCATGACATACAAAAAATATCCTTCAAACATACTTATGCCAAAAAACAGACCAAAACACAG
>CAZJPB010000019.1:0-15785 GCA_964547785.1 uncultured Pseudomonadota bacterium
GCTTTATAAATTCTGGATCCTCACGGCGCTTGGATCGCGCCTCAGGATGACGAGAATTCGAGAATTTTTTAATAATTATTAATGTTTTTATATTAAAATTGAGATTTTTTAAAATAAAAAAGAAGGACTTTTTAGGTTCCTTCTCTTTTTATTTTAAAAATGTTTTTACTGTTTACCTGTTGAAGTTTTTGCTTTTTTGTTAGCTCTGCGCTGAAAATTTTATTGACTTTCAACGTTTCCAAGTCCAAGAGTTCCTACTTCAACAACACCTTGGCCAAGATTTTTAAATCCATCGCCAAAAGCATTACCAGTCTTTTGTGTTCCATCGGCATTTTTTTCAGCATTGAATGCTCCTAATGTTCCAATTTCTGCAACACTTTTTCCTAAATGTTCAAATCCAAGGCCAAATGTTTTTGGTGGATTAAAATCATTGTTGGCTTTTTGTGTGCTAGTTTTACTTTTAACTTTTTGCGTCCTAGCAGTATCCGTATCAGCCTTGAGAGCGACAACAGATAAGAGCATCGTAATAGTTATGAGTTTTATAGATGTTTTCATAGTATTCCTTTCTATGTATAAAGAGTATAAAAAAATAGTTTTTTTAAAGATTTCGTAATCGTTTTAATTCGTCTTGATAGTTTTTTAATAAAGTGCTTTGTTTATTAAATTCCCTTTTTAATTCCTTGCATTTTTTTGACAAGCCATCATTAGTTTTGTTATTGAGCTTTGGTAAAGAACATCCAGCTTTGCGGTATGCCTCATGAGCAGCAACTTTTGCACCCGCAATTTTTGTAGTTGCACGTTCATGATCTTTGAGTGTTTTAACAAGTGCAGCATCTCGTTGTTCATCGTTTTCTGCTCCAACGGTACTAATAATTTCATTAGTTCCCGCTCCTAATAAAGTATATTTATCAAATCCAGATGATGCGTTTTTTTTGTTTTCCAACCATCTGATTAATTCTTGCATGGTACTGTTATCAAGGTTGTCATCAGAAGGATCCATATCCATATTTTCAGGTATTTTTTCTTCTTCACCGATAATTGGTTCTTTATTGTGTTCATAACTATAGCCCCAACTACTTTCACCGCTACCATGACCAGCTCCTGCTGCACCATGACCACCGCCACCGGCTGAACGAGCTGAACTTTCAAAAACAGTGAGTAAGAATATTGTCGCTAAAAGCGCTAATAATCGCATATTCATATAACCTCCTTTATTGAACTGCTATGCTAAAGCATATACAAGTAAGTTCATTTTTTATGATACTCGATCCAAAGGGCATACTGCAATGGTTGTGAAAATATTATTTTTTTACGTAAGCTTATGCTTTCCTTAAAAAATAACTTTTCATTTTTTACGTCGAGCGTATCCTTTTAATAAAATTGTCGAGCACGCATGCAAAGAAAGTATGTTTATGAAAATTGATCCTAAAAAAAATCTTATTTTGATTGACGGGTCATCTTTTTTGTATCGAGCTTATTACGGATTAAAGCCTTTGCACACCGATCAAGGGGTTCCCGTGCAAGCGGTGTATGGATTTTGTCGTATGTTGCAAAAATTAGTACAGACATTTGACCCGCAGCATATGGTTTTGGTCTGGGATAGTCCGGGCAAAACAACGCGTCATGCTATGTTTCCTGCATATAAAGCAACTCGTCAAGCGCCTCCTAGCGATCTTTTTGACCAAAAACAATTAATTATTGAATGTGCTGATTTGATTAATCTTGCACAAGTGTCTCGTGTTGGCATAGAAGCTGATGATCTTATCTATTCGCTCGCTTTGTGGTGGAAACAAAAATACGAAAACGTCCTTTTGATTACCTCTGATAAGGATATGGGTCAAATGCTTGATGAGCATACGATTATGTACGATAGCTTTAAAGATGTCTTTATCGATAAACAGGCATGTATCGATAAAATGGGTTTTGCGGTAGAAAAAATTCCTTTCTATTTTGCGCTGCTAGGAGATGCTTCTGACAATATTCCTGGCGTAAAAGGTATAGGAAAAACGCGAGCCCTAGAGCTTGTAAGCAGATTCGATTCATTGGATGATCTTTATAATAATATTGATACGATTACGCAAAAAACAATGAAGCATAATTTGATTACTGATAAAGAGAACGCTTTTTTAAGCCAACAACTTTTTATGCTGCAAAAGCATCCGATTGACCTTTCGTATCAAGAGGTTGATTTTTATAAAGATAATTGGACAAATGCGTATCCTTTTTTTGAAAAACTAGGATTTAAAAGTTTTATAAAAAGCAACCCTGTGCAAAGATCGATTTTTGTACCATCACCATCAATTGAAACAATCAGCACTAAAAAATATTCTTTTAATACGATTACGACACAATCAGCACTAGAAGAGGTTATAAAAAAAATAAAACATGCTGGATTGTGTGCGTACGATACTGAATGTTACGGCAATCATCCTTTAGATATGGTATTGGTTGGTATTTCGTTGTGTTACGAAAATGGTAGTGCTTATTATATTCCTTGCAATCATGCTACAGAAGAAACTCAACTTAGATTAAGTGATATAATGCCTTTGCTCAAAGCTCTTTTTGAAGATGCTTCAATCAAAAAAATAGCGCATCATGCAAAGTTCGATAAGCATGTTTTAGCAAATGCAGGCATCAATGAGCGTGGACTTTTTTTTGATACGATGATTGCATCGTCATTAGTTAAAAAAGAGTGGCAAAAAAATGGATTAAAAGAGCTTTCTGAGCAGTATCTTAATGAGTCAATGATGAGTTACGAAGAAACAGTAACCGCGCACAAACGGAAAAATTTTGCAGAAGTTCCGTTGCAAGAAGCTACAGAATATGCTGCGGCAGATGCGCATCAAACATTTAGATTGTATCTTTTGTTTAAAGATATGTTGCAAAAAGGTGGTTTTGAGAATTTGTTTTACAATGTAGAAATGCCACTTTTAGAAATTTTGTTTCAAATGGAACGGCGTGGCATATATTGCGATGTAAGTGTTTTAAAGACGCTAGGAATCGAAGTTGATAAAAAATTAGAAACATTATATCACGCAATCGTAAGCTTTGTCAGCGAAGATAAGCAGACTATTAATCTTAATTCCCCACGTCAAATCGCTGATCTGTTGTTTGTTGATTTACAATTACAGCCACAAAAAAAGAATGTAAAAAATGAAGGTTTTTCAACTGATTATGTTGTTTTAAAAGAGCTTGCAAAAGTGCATCCAGTACCTGCTTATTTGATTTCGTATCGAGAATTATACAAATTAAAAACAACGTATATCGAAGCCTTGCCGTTATGCATTAATCAGTCTACGGGAAAGATTCATACGTCGTATAGTCAAATTCGCGTCGTAACGGGAAGACTTTCTAGTTCAGATCCAAATTTACAAAACATTCCTAATGATGCGATTGGGTCACAGATTCGAGCTGCTTTTAAATCACAAAAAGGGCACCTTTTTGTATCAGCTGACTATTCTCAAATTGAGTTGCGTGTTCTTGCTTATTTTTCTCAAGATAAAAAATTGTTAGATCTTTTTGCGCATGATCATGATATTCATACCGAGACAACAGCAGCACTTTTGCAGATACCGATTGACGCAGTGACTAAAGAACAGCGAGCATTAGGAAAGCGTATTAATTTTAGTATTTTGTATGGCCTGACGCCGTACGGTCTTTCAAAAGATTTAGATATCAGTTTGAGTGATGCAAAAAAATATATAGAAGGTTATTTTAATCAGTATCCAGAAGTAAGATTGTGGATGGATCGAGTGATAGAAGAAACTAAACATGTAGGATACGTAGAAACTTTTTTTAAAAGAAGACGGTCTATTCCAGGAATTTACGAAAGAAATAAAAATTTATACGAAGAAGCTTGTCGCATTGCAATTAATACAAAAATACAAGGAACAGCAGCAGAGTTAATGAAAGTAGGTATGTTACGCGTTGATAAAGCTTTAAAAAATGGTCATTATGATGCAGAGATTCTTTTGCAGATTCATGATGAAATTTTAGTATCGGTTGCACAAAAAGATACACTTGTTGTGCAAAAATTAATTGAAAAAGAGTTGTCAGAAGTTGTTTCGTGGAATGTCGTATTAAAAGTAGAAAGTTCTTCGGGAACGAATTGGAAAGAAGTTTAAAAAAGAAAGAAATGTTATGGAATCTATAAAAAATGAACATAAAAATGAGAGCACTTTTTTAAAAAAAGATGCGATCGATCCGTTGCAAGATGGTATCAGTTCAGTAGAATTGGTGCGTGTTTCTGGTTCAGATCTTGATATTGCAAATGCAGCGCGTGTTTCGTATGGAAAAATTTCAGAAAGCTTGAGTGAGCGCGATGAAAAATTAATTAATTTTTTAATGGAGCATAATCATACGAGTCCTTTTGAACATAACCAATTGTCCTTCAGGATCAAGGCGCCCATTTTTATAGCTCGTCAATGGATGCGCCATCGCATGAATTCGTATAACGAAATTAGTTATCGGTACGTAGAAGCAAAAACAGAATTTTATATTCCAAAAGAATTTCGATTTCAAGATACGGTCAACAAACAGTCATCACGAGGAACTTTTGTAAATGATGAGGTATTGGCAGTCTATAAAAAATCATTGCAAGCAAGTTACGATGCATACCAGGATTTGCTTAAAAGCGGTGTTTGCAGAGAGCAGGCGCGCGTTCTTTTGCCCGTGGCAACGTATACCGAGTTCATTTTTACCTGCAATATGCATTCATTAATGCATTTTATGTATTTAAGATTGGCTTCTGGAGCGCAGAAAGAAATTCAAGTCTATGCTCAAGCGCTCTTGCAGCTTGCTTCTGTGCATTTTCCGATTACGTTGCAAGCCTGGCAAAAAAAGTATTTTAAGGAGCAAGAATGGCAAGGACAGATTCAGGAATGGGCTAAACAATTAGGATAAGGTAGAAAAATGTATGCGATAACATTAGCCTTAAGCGAAAATCGTGATATTGACTTTTGTCTCTAAATTGTCATAATTCAAAGTATTATCAAAATATGTGCATATAAAAATTGTGAAAAATTCAAATCTATAGTTCTAAAAAATTCTAAGGATTTTCGATGGCAACGAGTAAAACAGGTGGTTCCACGCAAAATGGTCGTGACAGTCAAGGTAGACGTCTTGGTATTAAACTTTTTGAAGGTCAAAAAGTTACTGGCGGTGAAATAATTGTAAGACAACGCGGAACACGCATTCATCCGGGTAAATTAGTGGGAATGGGAAAAGATCATACATTATTTGCGGTAGGCGTTGGTGTTTTGAGATTTCATTACGGACCTCGCGGTCGTAAATATATTTCTGTTGACCCAGCAGAGTAAAAATAATGAGCATAGATAGTATGCGTAAAGTTATAATTAATGTTTATATATCCGTCGGAGAGTAAGGATGTTTGAGTATACACGTATTGATTTTTTAAAATATCGTTATGTTGCTGCAATTTTTTCGTGCGCTTTGTTAGTTGCTGGAATTGCGGGCTATGTTTATCACGGCGGATTTACGTATAGTGTAGATTTTAGCGGCGGGACACAAGTTCTTTTTAAATTTAATAAAACTATTGGTTCTGAACAACTCAAAAATTCTTTGGCACATGCAGGTTGGGGCGATGTTGTTATTCGTGAACTTGGTGATGCTGATGTAGTGATTCGCGTAAAAGAATTTACTTCTGATGTTGCCGGTCTAGCTCAAAAAATCAAAAGCAATATAGAATCAGATTTTCCAGGAACGATGTTGACGCTCCAAGAAGCGAATGCAGTTGGTCCTGCAGCAGGCGAAATGCTTTTTATGAATTCTTTATTTGCTATTCTATTCGGGCTTTTGTTGATGCTGCTTTATATTGCAGCACGGTTTTGGTCATTTTCGTATGGAATGGGTGCTATCGTTGCTATTTTGCATGATGCAGTCGCTATTTTAGCTTTTTTTGCTTGCGCAAGGCTCGAAGTTTCACCAAATGTGATTTGTGCAATTTTGGCAATGCTTGGTTATTCTATTAACGATACGATCATTGTTTTTGCTCGTATTCGAGAAAATGTAGCAAAAGAAAAAGGCAAAAATATCGAAACTATTGTGAACGAAAGTATTAATCAGACATTGCGAAGAACATTGATTACCAGTTTTGCAACGGCGTTATCAGCTGGCGCATTGTATCTTTTTGGTGGAGAGGCATTGCATACTCTTTCGCTTTCGTTTTTAATTGGTATTATTATTGGTACTTATTCTTCAATTTATGTTGCAAGTCCTGTGATGTTGGCGTTAAGACGTGCATAATACGCTAAAAATATAAAATTCTTATGAAAATCTTTTTGTTCGTAATCTATTGTTACGGAACAAAAATTGGGGATTCTTTTTGTTAAAAAAATATAATGATGGACGTTTTTTAAGTGTTGGGGAGGTATTATAAATGAAAGACGATACAACCGTATTACCTGTTGTTCAAGAGGCTGCACAAGCAGATTCAGAACAAAAAAAAAATAAAAAAAAACCTGCGAATAAAAAACGTGTTTCAGTTACTGGCGAACCAGTTAAAGAAGATATAGTTTCTGCTTCTGAGCCTAAACAAGATACGCAACATGTTATTATTGCAACGGAAAAAGCAGAAGTTCAAAAAGCCGAACCAGCACAGCAACAGGCACAGGTCCAAAAAATAGACGCACCAAAAAATGAACAACAGCAGCAGCCAAGAAATGAGCAAAAACGAGATTATCATCAGCAGCGGTTCGAAAGACGACCTCAGCAGGGTGGCAATAATCATTCAAAAGATAGACGCAATGATAATAATCAACAGCGTCGACCTCACAGTTCTTCGAGCCATGCGCAACAACAGCAACCGCGACAACATGGTTATAGCGAAAATTACAATAAACAGGATATGCCGCCATTAAAAAATATGACGGAAGAGCAGCTTTCTGAATGCTCGATGCAAGAATTAAATGTTCATTCTCGCAGACTAGGTATCGTTGGCGCGAGCTTAATGTCACATAAAGATTTAATGGTCAAAATTCTTGAAGTTCAAAATGATCCTGATCGAGAAATTCATGTAGAAGGTGTGCTAGAGCGTCTTCCGGATGGCTTTGGTTTTTTAAGATCAGGAAAATATGATTATGTTTCCAGCCCTGATGATATTTACGTTTCTCCTTCGCAAATACGTCGATTAGGATTGCGAACAGGTGACAATGTTGTCGGAACTATTCGTAAGCCAAAAGATGGTGAAAAATATTTTGCATTAAATACGGTTAATAAAGTTAATTTTGAAGATCCAGTAAAACTTAACGAACGGCCATTTTTTGATCGTCTTTCTCCGATGCATCCTAACAAAAAATTTACACTCGAGTATGATCCAACCTATATTTCAACGCGTATTATGGATATTTTTACTCCTATTGGAAAAGGGCAGCGTGGGCTTATTGTTGCACCTCCGCGCGTTGGGAAAACAGTCCTGTTAAAGGAAATTGCACAAAGTTTAATCGGTAATCATCCAGAGACTTTTGTTATCGTGTTGCTCGTTGATGAACGGCCAGAAGAAGTTGCAGATATGAAGCGTTGCGTAAAAGGAGCGCATGCAGAAGTTGTGAGTTCTACGTTTGATGAACCGGTAGAAAGACACGTGCAAGTTGCAGAAATTGTGCTCGAAAAAGCAAAACGTCTTGTTGAATCTAAAAAAGATGTGGTTATTTTGCTTGATTCTATTACCCGTTTAGCTCGTGCGTATAATACGACAGCGCCGGCTTCGGGAAAAGTATTAACGGGCGGTATTGACGCGAATGCGTTACAAAGACCAAAAAGATTTTTTGGTGCAGCACGTAATACCGAAGAAGGTGGTTCATTGACTATTATAGCAAGTGCTTTAGTCGAGACTGGATCGCGTATGGATGAAGTTATTTTCGAAGAGTTCAAGGGCACAGGCAACATGGAAATGCATATGAGTCGCAAATTGGCTAATCGTCGTATTTATCCAGCATTCGATCTTTTGCTTTCTGGAACTAGAAGAGAAGATTTGCTCTTGCCAGAAGCAGAATTAAAGCGCGCGTGGGTTTTACAAAAATTCCTTTCGAATATGAATCTCATCGAAGGTATGGAATTTTTAATGGATAAAATGAAAAAATTCAAAACCAATGAAGAATTTTTTGAATCAATGGGCAATAAAAAAAATGGCACGATCGTTTTACCAACACCCCCTGCTCATAATAGTTCTACTGATCGTTAATCTGTAATTTTTAATCCAAGAAATATAAAACTGTTTTAGATTTCTTGTGCACTAGATACAAGCATACAAAAAGTGCGATCATCAAAGGCATGACCCAGAGCCAAAATCCGAAGCTTTTTAAAAAGAAGAATGTTAATTTTGTGCTGCCAGAGCATAGCGACGAAACACTGTGCAAGCATAGTTTATAGATCCAATAAAATGGTATAAAAACAATTGCTAATTGTAGGCTGTAACTGCGCACAAAATTAAAAAAATCTTTTAAATGTAAATCAAATTCATGAGTTCTTTTTAAAAAATAGAGCGATAAGAGTGTTTGCGCGGCTCCTGATAAACAGGTTCCTGCAGCAAGACCGATTGTTCCATAACGCCCTACCAATGCATAATTGCTGATGATATTAATGATCGTTGCAAGTGCAGCGATGATCGTTGGAAGCTTGGTATCATGGAACGAATAATATAAATTAAATAAAATTTTATTGATGGAAAAGAAAAAGAGGCCTGATAAAAAAGTCATCAATAAATAACCAGCTTCTGGTATTAATGCCTGCGGGAATTTTGATGATGATGACGCAAAGAGCGTAATAAAAATATCTTCTGACAAATATCCCATGATAATTGTTGCGGGAATCGTAACCCAGAAGACAAACTTCATCGATTCATTCAGATAAAAATGAAGTCGTTTAGGATCACTTAAATGTGTTCTGGCAAAGTGTGGTAACAAAATAGTTGAAAAAGCAACGGCAAAAACACCGAGCGGAATGCCCATGAATCGCGAAGTATATTTAATTAACGTAACTGATCCTACTGGCAAGTACGATGCAAAGCGTTGATCGATGATGAGCGAAAGTTCCATAACGCTCATACTCAAAAAACAGAATAAAAATTTTATAATCATTGACCCAAAGGTCTTAATCGTATCAGATTCTGCGTACGAAACATAAAAACCTAAATAAAGATACTGGATCAAATGAGCTAAAAATTGAATCAATCCGCCCATTAAAATGGCGTAACACAAAAATGCAACAGAAAAATTATACGCTAAACAGAGAACAATTCCGCCGATAAAAAATATATTTAAAAGTACGGGGCAGAATGCTGGAATAAAAAAATGATTCACTGATTGCAATGCGCCTGCAAGCAATGAACTGCTTGATATAAAAAAAATAAAAGGCATCAAGATGCGTAGGCAAGGAATCGTTGCAATAACTTGCTCTGGCGAAAAGCCTGGCGCAATCATATGAATCGTTGCTTCAGGTTGCCAGGTTACTAAAATGCATAGTAAAAGTACGATGCCTTCAAAAAGCAAAAAAGCTAAACCCATTAATTGATTTGCTTTTTCCTTGCCACCTTTATGGAACAAGGCAATAAAAGTTGGAACAAATGCAGCGGTTAATGCACCTTCTGCAAATATTTTTCGTAATGAATTTGGAATTAAAAAAGCAGTAGTAAAGGCATCAGCAATAACGCCAACCCCTAAAAAACGCATGAGAAGAATTTCTCGAGCGAGTCCCAAAAAACGACTCATTAAAGTACTGCTGCCAACTTGCATTGTTTTTTTTAAAATATTTTTTTTATGAAGTGATGGAACTTCTTGTGTGCCTGGAAAACTCATTCGATTCCTTTTTAGTAAAAGATGATTGATGAAACGTTAGGATACCATCTTTTAAAGCAAAAACTAGATCCATATGTTCAATAATGTTGGGATTGTGTGAGCTTATGATAAGCCCAATTCCTTCTTCTTTACAATATTTTTTTAAAAACATTATAATTTCTTGGCCTGTCTTTTCGTCGAGTGATCCAGTGATTTCGTCAGCGCATAAAAATGCTGGCTTTACTAATAAAGCTCGAGCAAGAGCAACACGATGTTGTTGTCCACCAGAAAGCTCTCTAATAGGCGCATCGCGCAGATTTTGCAAGTGCATGATTTTAAGAAGTTCGCATGCGTGAGCATACGTTGCATGTTGAGGCAGTTTTAAAATGCTTCCAGCAAGGCATATATTTTCTATGACCGAAAGTTCTTTAATCAAAAAAGGGTGTTGCGTAACGAGTGTAATCTTTTGTGCGCGCTCTAGATCAGTATAGAAAGATAAGTCTTTATGATTTAAAAGCACGGAGCCTTTTGTTGGCGTATCAATGCCAGCGATAATATGCATGAGTGTTGATTTTCCAGAGCCCGAAGGTCCAGTAAGTGCGTAGCTATGATTTTTTTCGAAAGTAACGTCTATCGAAGTGAGCACCGAAGTGCTTTTTTGATCTGCTGTAAATTTTTTTTTAATTTTTATAAGTTGTAGCATTTTTTTATTTTTTAAAACTTTTTTTATTCTTTTTATTCTATCCTATTTAAGTTTATTTAAAAAGGTCTCTTTGAGTGCCTAATGCTGATAAATCTTGTTTTTAAAAAAAGGGATCTTTTAAACTATTTTTAAATATCTCACTGCTTTTTAATCAAGGGGGTACCAAGTAATGAGGATACTTAATAAAAATATGATAGAAGAAGTTTCATCAGAAATATTACCAATTATTCCAACGATGGATGTTGTCGTATTTCCGCACATGATTGTTCCGCTTCTTGTGCTTGATGAGCGGATTATTCAAGGCATTAATCAAAGTCTTGAGGGCTCTAAGAAAGTACTTTTGCTCGCGTCAAAGAAAAAGGTTGATGATAGCAATGGAGCGATTGGAACAAAAGATTTGTACGAAATTGGAACAATTTCTTCGATCATGCGTTTGATCAAAATTCCTGAAGGAGGCGTAAAGATTTTAGTGCAAGGCATTGCCCGTGCATATGTTCGAGAAATTCTTACCGATAACGATATTTTGCAAGTTATTGTTGATCCGATTGAACCTTTGCTTGACGATAATTCTTCACAGGTAACGCAACACATTAAGTTAATTAAAGAACAGGCTGAAAAAATCAGCGCAACCTCTCATTCTTTTAGTCCAGATTTTCATATTATTCTTTCTAAAATGCATGACCCTCAAAAAATTGCAGACTTTATTCTTTCACATTTAAATTTATCGGTGCAAGATGCACAAAAATTATTAGAAGCCAAAACACAAATTGAATTTTTAGAAGGCATTTATTTGCATCTTAACAAAGAAGTAGAAGTTGCCGATACGCAAGAAAGAATTAGAAACAAAGCGCGCGATTCTATGAATAAAGCTCAAAAAGAATTTTATTTGCGTGAACAACTTAAAGTTATTAAACAAGAACTTGGCGAAGATGATGTAGAAGAACTTGAATCAATGCGCGAAAAACTCTTGTTACTTGATATTTCTGATGAAGTAAGAACAGAAATTACGCGCCAAATCAATCGTCTTGAAAAGACAGCGCCAGATTCAGTCGAAGCAACAGTAACGCGTAATTATTTAGAAACGGTGTTGTCGCTGCCGTGGAATATAGAAACTAAAGATAATCTTTCGATTGAGCATGCTAGTAAGGTTTTAGACGAAGATCATTATGGTCTTAAAGAAATTAAAGAACGTATTTTGGATTTTATTTCGATTCGTAATCTTAAGGAAGATGGTTATTCGCCGATCTTATGTTTTGTAGGGCCTCCAGGAACAGGAAAAACCTCGCTTGGCAAATCAATTGCGCGATCTCTTGGTCGTACTTACGTAAGAATCTCTCTAGGTGGCGTTAAAGATGAAGCTGAAATTCGCGGGCACAGAAGAACCTATGTTGGTTCAATGCCAGGACGATTTATTCAGGCTATTAAAAAAGCAGAATCAAAAAATCCGATCATTATTATCGATGAGCTTGATAAAATAGGATCAGATTTTAGAGGAGACCCTTCTGCAGCAATGTTAGAAGTTTTAGATCCGCAACAAAATAAAACATTTTATGATAATTATTTAGGTGTACCTTTTGATCTTTCGAAAGTGATTTTTATCGCAACAGCAAATACGATTGATACGATATCAGAGCCGCTTAAAGATCGCATGGAAATCATTCAATTATCAGGATATACGTTTGAAGAGAAATTAAATATTGCCCAACGGCATTTAGTAAAACGAGCTTTAATCGATACAGGTCTTGAAGGAAAAGGCATTGAATTTTCAAAAGAAGTTCTTCAGGAGCTGATCTATCATTACACCAGGGAAGCTGGAGTTCGTAATCTTGAGCGCGTTATCAGAAAGCTTTGTTCTAAAGCTGCCCGTGCCTTAGTTGAAGAAAAACAATCATTGATTTTTATGCCGGAAAATCTTGATAAACATCTTGGTCCGAAAAAAATCATTGATTATGATCAAAATGTTGAAAATGCCGTTGGGATAGCAAATGGCCTTGCGTGGACACCATTTGGTGGCGAGATGTTAACGATAGAAGCTGTCTTGATGCCAGGAAAAGGCAAGATCATTCTTACCGGACAGCTAGGCGATGTCATGAAAGAATCGGCGCAAGCAGCGTTAAGTTATGCTCGAGCTCATGCAAAAGAATTTGGAATCGATCAAAAGAAGTTTACTGAATTTGATATTCACGTTCATTTGCCTGCTGGCGGGATTCCTAAAGATGGCCCTTCTGGCGGCATGGCACTTTTGACATCTATCCTTTCCGTTTTAACGAATAGCCCTATTGATTCACGTTATGCAATGACGGGAGAAATTAATCTGCGCGGTAAAGTGATGCCTATCGGCGGAATTAAAGAAAAGATTCTTGCAGCAAAACGAAACAATATCAAAACAGTGATTTGCCCATTTTCGAATAAAGGTGACTTAATTAATAGCGATGAAATTCTTGATGGAATAGATATTTTGTGGGTTGAGCACGCTGATGAAGCTCTTTCAAAGCTTCTTTTGCCAGCGACATAAAATTGCATCGTATAGTAAATAGAGTTTATAGGCGCATATGAAGCTTTTCATGTGCGCTTTTTTTTTATAAATTTGCTATAGCCTTTGTTTCTGATACTATGATCTAAAGCTATTTTATATAATTTTAAGGAATCATTATTATGATGAACAAAGCATTTTCGAACAAATTTTTTGCTCTATTTTTTTTATTATTGACACAATCAACATCTGTTTTTGCTGGAATGTCAGGAGCTCGATTAATCACAAGAGTTATGATTCCAGCGGCAGTTGTAGTTAATTTTTCACGCATGACTATTAAAAATTATCAACGAAAAATTCAATACGATATTGAAGCAAAACAAAATCAATCAGAAAAATTTAAAAATTCAGTAAAAGTTTTTGGTAGAGCTGTAGCAGAAACAACAGCAACCCATTTGCGTGTTTGCGGAACATTTTTACAAGATGTGAGCAAAGTAATTACGACAACTTTAGAAGGCGCAAGGCCAGTTGTTACTTTTGAAAAGCCATCAGAAGCTCAAAGCGCTCCAGTAGTGCCTGTAAAAACTGAGCTTGAACAGGCAACTGATGCTCAAAAACCAGCTCTTGGCGGTTCTTTAGAGATAGAAGCATAGTAAAAACTTAGCTAGCAAAATAACGCTTTATTTCTCAGTTCGTCTTCCTGAGGCGCGATCCAAGCGCCGTGAGGATCCAGGTTTATTAGAGCTTAAAACCTAGCCTTTTGCGCTTATCCTGCTTTTTGATAACCTAATATTATGTAATGAACTTTAAAAAAAGTTTTAAAAAAATGAGGTTATTATGATAAAAAAATATAGTTTATTTCTTTTAGTTTGCGCGTTTGGTCCATCTTTAAAAATACAAAGTATGGATTATTCTAAAGCGCTTTTTGCCGCTGGTTGCTTAGGCTTTGGCGGTGTAACAGCAACTTTATATGGCTACGCTTTTAAAGATCAGTTGATTCCTGCGGGAGACACTGAGACACGCAGAGCATTGAAAGATAAGGTTGATGCTATTCATAGATTTGGGAGCATTACTAGAAGGTTTATTACTGTTGCTGCTTCTCAACAACCTTCATCAGTCGGGCCATCATCAGGATCTACAGCATCAGGAGCGACTCAATCGCCAGCTCAACCCGCAATGGTTTCAAGCACAGCAGAAGAAAGTCAAGCTTTAACGCCTCAAACAGCGCCTAGATTTGAAGCAATGCAGCAAGAACGTAGAGCCCTTCAAACTACTGTCGATCGACAATTCAAGCAAAAAAGCGCATTCAATTATGTTTTAGACGGGACAGTATTATTTGGAATTACGAGTCTTGCGGCATTAGTCTATGCAAAAATGCCATCCGTATCCCCTTGGTTTGCAATTTCTGGTTTAGTAGGCGCTGGTATCGGTGGATATTTGATGGAAGCAAGAAACACAGAACTAAAAGCAGTTGCCGATATTGATGTCGTTGGTGAACCATTAGCTGATGGCGCAACGCAGGTAATAACCACAAAAAACACAATATTCACGCGCTTAGCAGCGGTTGGGCTTGGTTATTGCGGTGGTGCACTTTTTGCAAAAGCCTTTGAGCTTGGATTAAGCTTACAATAAAATTGCTTGCATTTTTAAAACAACTTCTTATAATCCGTGTGGTAGTTATAATTTACCTTAATAAGGAGTTTTCCATGAAATTTTCAATTAAAACTTTAGCTTTATTGTCTATCGTATCATTACCGGTCGTTGCAAATGAATCTTGCTGCGGTTCAAAAAAAGAAGAAACAAAAGTAGCTGTTAGTGCAGCATCAGAATGTTCTTCTACAGAACAAGTAGCAGTTGAAGTGCAAACAAGAGCAATCGAAGTTGTTAAAGTTGCAGAGCAAGCTCAAGAACAAGCACAACAACCTGCAGAGCAAAAAGCGTAATGATTCGAAATAATGAATAAAGATTTGAGGGGCTTTTTAAAGGCCCCTTTTTCTTTTACAAATCTTAAAAAGTCTTTATAATAAAGTACTTATTGAGTTAATGTATGAATTATTTTTTAGGATTTTTATGAAATTATACAAAATTATAATCGCGAGTCTTTTGGTCGCTGCAAATGTCTGTGCTGAGACGCCAAGTGCTGAACAAGCGCAAAAAAATGAGCGTGATAAGTATATAGCAAGCCAAACAGAAGTTATATTGAGAGGCAGAAAAGTAGATACTTCAGCACTAGCAGCTGCGCCATTAACTTATAAACAAATGGTTGTAGAATATGGTTCTAAGGCGCTTGCATGGATTACTGTTACAGTACTTCTTGCTGGTGGCGGCATGGCAACATCGCATCTTTTAAGGCCTATAGCACCTACACAAAGGGATAGAAATACACTTGCAGCAGCAGCAGCAGCTGTTGCAGCTGCAGGTGCTGCAAGTGCGCATCCATGAATTATTTTTAGGGTATTTTTATGAAATTATACAAAATTCTAATCGCGAGTTTTTTGGTCGCTGCAAATGTCTGTGCTGAGACGCCAAGCGCCAATGGATCAGAACTTGAAAAACCATTTAGTGATGGTAATAATCGATTTCTTGAAGCATTGGAAAGAGCGAAAAGAAAACAGATAGAAGAGAAGAGTCAAAAGCTTGCACAAGAGGCACAAGACGCTGATAAAAAATCAGCACAAGAAGTGCAAAAAGAATTGCAGCAAGCATCAAAGTCAGCAAGTAGCGATTGGGGATCATATAAACCATATGCTATAGGTGCGGGTGCTGCAGCAACTACTTTAGGACTTGTAGGATTCATGGCAACTAAAGTAGCTGCTTT
>CAZJPB010000020.1:0-15523 GCA_964547785.1 uncultured Pseudomonadota bacterium
AGAAGATGCGCCACCTCCTCTTGATGAGTTATCATCTGAAGATGATAGTGAATTCGAAGACGCAATACCCCTTCTTGAGACTTATCAAGGACCTACCCAAGAAGAATTGGCTGCCAGAGCGCCTGCTGCAATTCCTGCTACTCCAGAACAATTAGCTGCTGCTGCACGAGATTCACAATTAATTGGCTTAGATGATGATCTTGAACCAATACCTGCTGCTACAGGTCTCGAAGCTGCGCAAGCTCTTGTTCCCGCTTATGCTTTCCCTCCTGGCACAACTTTTTTTTACCTAGTAACACCTGAAGAAGCGTATCCTGCTGCACAAGCAGAAAGGCCTCAAGCTGCCCAATCTGAACCTAACCCTAATCAAAAAAGATTTTTTTGTCCTTATTGCGACACATCATACAATCACAAAGCAAATCTTACTAAGCATATACAAGCAAAACACTCACAACCAAAATAGATTTTTATAGCTCAAAACATTTAACTTAAAAATAAATCCTTGCTTTTTGACGTTTTCTATTTGTATATTTTATAGTATAAAGATTTATCATTATTTAAAATGAGGTTATTATGAAAAAATTACTATTATTGTTATGCATTGTGTTTTATTCGAATGAATTATTTTCGGCAGCCGCTGACCCTTATGAACCTTTAACTTACGAACAAGTGGAAGCATTTTTTGCAACTCCTCCTGAAGAGTCTGGAGCTGCAGCCAATCCAACTCCTGTAAGTAGTCACATAAGCAGTGAAGATGAAATGCTAACCGCTCTTATTGAATATGCGTATTATGATGAAGATCTAGAAAAACGTCTTCTTAAAATTCAGTCTCTCGAAGAATCTGATCAAGAATTAACAGAAAGACAAAAAGCGCAAATTCGTGAACTTTATCAAGAACATTTAGAAAGTCTTCAAGCATTATTAGTGGATCCTGCATTCCTTTTAGCTATCGATCCAAGCTTACTAGAAATGCAACCTATAGCACCAACACAGATCGTAGAAGAAGTAGTGCCAGCACCTGTAGCAGTAATCAAAGCTCAAGCAGCAAGAGATGCGCGAAGAAAAGCACAAACAGCAAAAGAGCATAGCGCACGAAGTACTGCTGCTGATCAAAGAAGAGGTATTCATTCAGAAGAAGAAGAAAGCGAAGAAGAAAAAAAAGCTAGACTTAAGAAAGAGCAACAACTTGAATCCGGTCGATTAGCTCAACAAAGATATCAGGCGAAATTCAAGCTTCTGGTAGCTCAAAAAGACCCTGGTGCGCTAGCACGATTAAGAAAAAAGCAAGAACAAACCAAAGCTTCAAAAGAAAGAGCAAGAGAAAGAAGACAACAGGAATTAGCGAGCGAAAAACATGGTTAATTAAAAAAAATATGAGGTTATTATGAAAAAATTACTATTATTGTTATGCATTTTGTTTTATTCGAATGCATTATTTTCGGCCGCAGCCGCTGGACCTTCTCTTGATTTAACTGACGAACATTGGGCAGCATTTTTGACAACCCTTCCTCAAGATCCTGCAACAGCAGCTTATAATCCTGAATTTACAGCTGAAATTCCAAATACTGTAGATATGTCATCATCAGAAAGAAATGCTTTTGGACCTTATGTGTCTTTGCCTTTTATGGTACGCGCTGCACCTGAATTGCAAAAACTTTCTGCACTTGCCGCTACACCTGCCGCAGCAGCCGCTGAACCTTCTCTTGATTTAACTGCCGAACATTGGGCAGCATTTTCGGCAGACCCTGCAGAACCAGTTATTGATGCTGAATTTACAGCAACTGAAGAAACTCCTCCAGCTCCAGCTGCTCATCATGTTCTTGTTCAACAATTTATCGCTCAACAACGGCCACCGAGTGAGCTTGTTGAATATGATATGTTTGAAAATCCTATGCCACCTATTGTTCCTACCACTGAACCAGGAAGTTATGGAGCTTCTGCAGCTGCTTTTGTGCAACCAATGCCTGCTGCACCTGCCACAGCACCTACTCCAAATCCATCCTCAATAGATGAATGGTTAAAACTGTTTGCTGCTGATCCAGCTGCACTTAGAGAAGCTGCGCAAGTAGCTGACCCTTCTCTTAATTTTACGCCCGAACAACTGGCAGTACTTTTTGTAGGCCCTGCAGAACCATCAGCGCCTACTGCACAGACTACTACACTATTAACTGATGATCTTTATGCAGATCTTGATGCTAAATTACGAGCTGAAATTGATGCTGCATTGACTGCTAAACAACCAGTGGTTACCACAGATGCTACTGTATTGACTCCCGAACAAATAGAAAAGACTATTTACGCACTAAAAAAAGAAAGGAAACGATTAACAGATGAAAGAAGTCGCCATAACAATCCGACGACTTTTGCCTCAACACAGAATATTAAAAAAATAAAACGTACAATTAAAACAATAAAAGAAAAGAGAGCTGAAAGCCCACAACAAGATCAAGCATTAGAAGATAGACTAACTGAACTTGAAAATGCATTGCGTCTAGCAGAAGAAAGACATAAAGTATTAAAAGACGAAAACAAAGCAAAAAAAGCGACAAAACAGAATACCGCTTTTTTTCCACAAGCTGATCCAATTGTAAATCCTATACCAGCACTAGCTTATGATCCAAGTTATGCTCCTACCGCAACATTTGTAGCTCCTTATACACTACAACCAGCGCCTACTGCACAAGCTGCTGCAACGCCTGCCGATGATCCTTATGCAGCTATTGATGCTCAGTTATATGCTACTGTAGCAGCTTTCGCTCCTAGTCCAAGCTTTCTTCGTGCCGGTTCAACGCCTCAAGCTTTCCAATTTGAACCTACCCCTAGGCCAAAAGAAAGTTTTTTTTGTCCTCATTGCAATAAAACATACGCTAAAAAAGGATGGCTTTGGAATCATATAAAAAGTCACAGCTCACGATAATTTTTAAAAAAAATGAGGCACCAAGCATAATATCTTGTGCCTCATTTTTAATATTTAAAAAATTAATTTTTCTATCTGTGCGCCATATTGCCTACTATTGCACCAACCTGAATTTGGTTATGCGCACTGAGACTTTGTTGCGTTAATAATAAAATATGCATTTTCATTTCTTCTGCATAATTAGCATCACTTTTAATAACAAGCAATGCATTTTTTACTACATCTAATGCAAAAATAAGCTGACTTAAAACAAGTTGGTTTATTTCTTTTTTGGTAGATTTAAAAATGGTATAAGAAAGCAACAATGTCTGATAAACACGTTCTAACGCTGCATAAGAATCAACAAATGCAAAACGACTTGATGCATAATAAAATTTAATTTTTTCTATAAAATTTTGCTCATTGCCATAATGTGCTATTGCTATTACCAAAAGCTCCTTATTCATTTTTGCAATGCTATATTTTGGAAATTCAAGATGACGAGAAACATTTTCTCCAAGCAAGCCACCAATCATTGTTCCTGCAATTGCCCCTTTAGACCACTGAAGCGGACTTTGTAAAAAATCTAATTCAGTTCTATTTTGATAACTTGTTAAAGAATTAACAATTGCAACGGCAGTAACATGGCCTAAAACAGCTCCAAGCGCTATCGCACTTGCATAACGAACTTGTGCCCAAAATGGCAGCCTAAAAGAACATAAAGAAACTTTTTGCACATTAGCGACCAATGAATCGACAAATTCAACCGGGTCCATTTCTATAAATTCAGCTGGATTAGGCAATGCGTTAAGATTAAAAAATGCTAAAAATATAAAAACCAGATTTTTTTTCATGTAAGATTCCTCTATTTAAATGAAAACAAGTAAAACTAATTACAAAAAGTAACTTAGACCACAACACAATGATCACTGTAACAAATGCGCCTAAAATGTAAAGATTTTCATATAAAAAGACTTCCTAAAGCTTATATTGGCTTGATTTTTTATAAAAACACTTTTTGCAAAGACCGTGCTAGACTATAATATGCTTATAATCCTTTCTTAAACACGATACTGCGAAAGATTTTTCTAGTGAAATCATGGTCACAAAAAGGCATTACTTTTATAATCCTTTTCTCTTCCCATTTTTTTATTACTAAACTTTGTGGCTCAGATGAAAATCAATATACTTTTTTTACTAAAAAAAATATATCTGAATCTGACATACAAAGCATTCCAGAACTGTTTACTATCGATACTTTTGAAAGCAAAAGCGATGGATCATTTTCTCACGAAACCTTGCTTGCTTTAACGCATTTTGATACGCACAAAACAATTACACGGAAAGAATTTTTACAAGCGCTAGAGCGAGTGCGCCAAACAGAGCGTTGCGAGTCGTTGCATTTTATATTTTCTGGACCTACAGATAAACAAAAAATATCATGCTCAATCAAAACAAACTGGATTATTCGTTCTATAAAAATTGAGGGCATTGTTACTGAAAAAGATGATTATTTGCAATGTTACACATTAAGCACTGGTCAGCCTTTTGAAGATGAAAAACATGCCGAATCACTTATTGCTTTAAAAAAAAAATTAGAAGAGCAAGGATATAAAAAAGCATCATTACAAGATCATCTGTATTATGATGACCAGCATAAATGGATCGATATTCTCATCACGATCACAAAAGGAAGTCTTTCTAAAATTGCATCAACAAAATATAGATGCTCATCAGAAAAAAAAATTACTCCTGCAGAAGAACATGCTGTCAAAAAAAGACTTCAAAAAATACTTGCAAAACCTTGCACTAAAGCACTTATTGAACGCGAAACACAGGCTCTTGTAACCTTGCTACAAAAGCATCATTATCAGAATCCAAGCGTAACCATACAGCAAACAGACCTTGCTGATGGCACTATTGATCTTTTATGCCTGATCTCTGTGCAAGACATAAAAACATATGATTACGAGGGAAATAATTTTTTTTCAAAGAGCGCATTAGACAAGATCATAAAACGATTGCAAGAAACTGATATCACATTCCCTCCCTTATTACTCGCGCAAGAACTGGAGCAAGAATACATGCACTCTGGTTTTTATTATGCAACGGTAACATGCAAAGACATCGGTTGCAAAACATTATTCATGATAGACGAAGGACCACGATGCGCTCTTAAAAAAATTACGTTACAAGGCGCTGAATCGTACGATACAGATTTTTTAATAAAAAAATTTTTTAAAAAAAGAGAAAAAACTTTTTATTTTAATCAAAAAAAAATACACGAAAGTTTGTATGAACTTATTGAATGGTACAAAAAACAAGGCTTTTGGGATGCCTCTATTTTTCGTCATCGCCACCTTTCGTATCAAAATAAAAAAAATCTTTTTTGCCTGCAGATCGTGCTAGAAGAAGGGAAACAATATTGTATATCAGACATCATAACGCATGGAATCGATGATACTCTTTTAGAAGAGCTGCCTTTATACAAAAAAATAAAAATACAAAAAACACCGATTCCTTTCCCTGCCGATTTACTCGCATTACAAAAAACATTCTTACTTAAAAAATTAAAAAATCTTGGCTATTTACAACCGCAACTTTTACATTCACTTGCTACAAATGAAAAGGGGCTTGTGGTTGTCTGGAATTGTATCAAAGGACACAAAACGACCTTTGGCACGACCATTTTAAAAGGACAAACAAAAATAAAATATTCTTATCTTATGAAATTATTAAATTATAAAGAAGGTGATGCATGGAACAAAGAAAAAATACAACAATCACTACTCACCTTACGAGCAACAGGTGTTTTTGATAAAATAAATCTTTTTCCTTCTTACAAAACTAGTGTCGATAACCAAAAAGATATTATTTTTTTTGTAAAAGATGATGATCCTTTTGAAATAAAATTACGCATGGGTTTTGCGCAAGTTAGTAAAAATTTTTATTTCAAAAAGGGCTCTACGTATAAAATTGGTGGTTCTTTTATATGGAAAAACCCAACAGCACGAGCTGATCGATTTTCTGCCGATTTTGATTTTAATCGTTACGAACAAAAAATAAATGTTGCGTACCGACTTCCCTTGCTTGGCAACATTCCTCTTGCAACAACTTTTAAAGGTTATGCAAATAAATATATTCAGCCGATCGTGATTGGATCATCAAAGCCGTTGTATAGAATTTTACAACAAGGCTTTTTGATGGGATTAAGCAAATCTGGTCAACATTATGATTGCGGCGTCACGAGTGGTTTTGAATGGATGGAAATTAATGATGTTGCCTTGAACGTTGCTCAGGCTCTTAATTTTGAAACTGATTTGGTTGATAAAAAAATACCTTATTTTTTTATTGAACCAATGATTTATGCTGATTTTTTAGATGATAAAATTAATCCAACAAAAGGTTTTTACACAAGTGCCTCACTCAAAGGAATGTTTCCGTTTAAAGAAAGTTCCTATTTTATAAAATGCACGCTAGAACAAGCGCATTTTATTTCACTCGCTTCTTCTGTACTTGCATTGCGCGTCAGAACTGGCCACATTTTTAGACACGACTTTAGATCGATTATGCCTTCAGAACGTTTTTTTCTTGGTGGACCTTTTTCGTTACGTGGCTATTTACAAGATTATTGCCCTCCTCTAGGAACCTATCAGAATGATAAAAATGAGATAACGCACGTACCGCAAGGCGGCAAAACAATGCTGAATGGAAATGCTGAATTACGATTTCCAACCTATAAAAAAACTCTTTGGGCCACTATTTTTCAGGATTTTGGCATCCTGCTAGAAACTCCGCATGATATTTTTACCAACATACAACCATTAGCCGCTACTGGATTTGGTTTTAGATATATAAGTCCCATCGGACCCTTGCGCTTTGATATAGGCTGGAAATGGCATAAAAACTATCCAACAGAAAGTTCTTACGCATGGTTCTTAACACTTGGAAACTCATTTTAAACGTCATTTCTTTTCATTCAGACAAGAAATGTTTATATTCAATAAAAATTATCAAGAAATTATACAAAAGGTAGCATACCATGCAATTACACAAAGAATCAGACACTCAAAAACTTCTTATTCATGAACTAGCACATCACTTTCCTTACGCAGTCTTTTCAGTTGCTTTAAGTTTTATAGGGGCCGCACTTTTAGGCTATTTTTCGTTTGGCGCATCTGCAACAGTTGTAGAATCTGGGTCATTAGTTCTATTCCACTCATTCCATTTTTTGCATATCGTTTTTGCAGCCACTGGAGCTATTTTAACTTTTTTTAGATACTCAGATAAATGGATACAAGGCCTCATCATGGGTGTCTTTAACGCAACATTTTTTTGTATTCTTTCTGATATTTTTATGCCCTATCTTGTTGGCGAATTGTTAGGATTTAGCATGGAACTGCACATTTGTTTTATGCACGAAATGCATAACATCTTGCCTTTTTTACTTATTGGCATTTGCAATGGATTCTTATTAAGTAAACATAGAAGTGGCAAAAAAAGCTTCTATTCTCTCTGGTCTCATTTTACACACATTCTTATCAGCTCCCTTGCTTCGATGATGTATATCATTTCTCACGGGATGCATAACTGGATGCCTTCTATGGGAATATTGTTTGTACTTTTAGTGCTTGCAGTCGTTGTTCCTTGCACACTTTCTGATGTAGTTATTCCAATGTATATCGCTCGGTTCAGTAAAAAATCATGAGAAATATTACGTTAAAAAATATAGAAAAATCATTCAATGGCGAAATCGTACTTGAAAACATAAATCTTACGATTCCAGAAGGTAAATTTTTTGCTCTGCTTGGACCAAGCGGCTGTGGCAAAACTACTATTTTACGACTCATAGCGGGATTCGAAACTCCTGATAATGGTACCATTTTATTAGGTGATACTGACATTACGCACACTCCTATTAATCATCGAAAAATTAATACAGTCTTTCAGAATTATGCACTCTTCCCGCACATGAATGTATTTGACAACGTTGCCTACAGTTTAAAAATTAAGAAAATTGATCCAGAAATTATTAAAAATAAAGTTTTAAAAATTTTAAAATCAGTCCGACTTGAACAACATATTTACAAATCAATTAATCAACTTTCTGGCGGGCAACAACAACGTGTTGCTCTTGCTCGTGCTATTATTAACGAACCTGAAGTCTTGCTCCTTGATGAACCTTTAGCAGCACTTGATATAAAATTACGCGAACAGATGCTTATCGAGTTAATGGATTTGCAAGAAACATTACGCACAACATTTGTATACATCACGCATGATCAAACCGAAGCGCTCACTTTAGCTGATCAGATGGCCATTATGAATTATGATGGTCGCATCGAACAAATCGGAACACCTCGAGAAATTTATGAATTTCCAACCTCTGCATTTGTTGCGCAATTTGTTGGCAAAATGAATCTTTTTAGAGGAACCTTACAACTGCAACAACATGAAGTTTTTTTTAAAGAAGAAACAAATTTAGGAACATTTCAAGTAGCCTCAACCACTCGATTACCCTGGATGATTCAAGAAGCACAACTTTTGATGGGCGTGCGTCCTGAAAAAATTTGGATCGGAAAAAAATTGCAGGAAGGTTTTTCTAATTATGTAACCGGAAAAGTTGAATCTATCGTTTATCATGGACCTGCAACACAATATAATGTTCGTCTGAAAAATGAAATGCGTATCGAAGTTTTTGAACAAAACGAAGAGCATTTTCCTAAAGAAAAAATTGATTATGATGATGAAGTTTTTTTGCAATGGCAAAAAGAAAATGCGGTATTGTTAGAACGATGAAATCAAATAAAAATAATCTCGACAATTCATTTTTTTATGGAGTCATTGCACTCGTCTGGCAAGGACTCTTTTTTTATTTGCCTATCTCATTTTTGATCACGAGCAGCTTTATTAAATATGCTTATTCAACACATGATCCCTATTTTACCTTTGATTACTACAAAACATTATTAGATCCTGTGTATGGATACATTGTTTTGCGATCATTGCTTGCAGCGGTTTGCACGGTGATAGTCACGCTCGTAATAGCCTATCCTGTTGCGTATTACTTGGCACTCAAAGTAGAAAAATGGAAATCTATTTTATTTGCACTCTTAATTTTACCTTTTTGGACTAACTTTTTATTGCTCGTCTATTCATGGTATTTTTTACTAGAAAACGACGGCATCATTAACACACTGCTTTTAAAATTAGGTCTGATTGCGACACCACTCCATTTAATGAACACAACGGGCGCAATCTATTTTGGCATGTTTTATTGTTATCTGCCATTCATGCTTTTACCACTTTATAGCTCATTAGAAAAATTGAATCCTCGACTCTTAGAGGCTTCTGCTGATCTAGGCGCAAGTTTTTGGCAAACACTCAAAAATATTATCATTCCGTTAACATCTGCTGGTATTAAAACCGGTTCTATTCTTGTTTTTGTGCCTGCGTTTGGTGAATTCGTTATTCCTGCGCTTTTAGGTGGCGATAAAACAATGTATGTTGGAACAGTCATTACGCACTATTTTTTAAGCATGCGCAATGTACCCTTAGGATCAGCTTTTACGTGCATTAGCACTATTGTTTTAGCTTTTGCTTTATATATTCTTTTTAAATGTGCAACGTTTTTTGTCAAAGGAGAAAAAAATGCATAAAAAATCATGGCTTTCTTCTTTACTCCTTCCCTGTTGGGTTTTTGGAGTCTATCTTTTTTTATATATTCCTCTTTTTGTTCTTATACTTTTTTCGTTTAATAAGGTTGAATTTCCTTATCGATGGGTCGGATTTTCTTGGCGCTGGTATCATGAATTATTTAACTCATCAGAAATTTGGCAAGCAGCTTTCCATTCTTTTATCGTTGGCATATGCGCGGTTTTTTTAAGTTTACTCATCGGCCTTCTGTTTGTTTTATGGAATGCGCAACAAAAATCAGATCGTCTTTTAACTTTTTTTTATTCAAATTTAATTGTTCCAGAAATTGTATTAACTGTTGGGCTTTTAAGTTTTTTTGTTTTTTTTAATGTCCCTCTAGGCCTTATGACCGTGATTATCGGCCATTCATTATTAGGACTTGGCTATACTATTCCTATCTTGCACGCAAGTTTTAGCGCCCTTGATAAAAAAATGATCGAAGCTTCACTTGATTTAGGAGCGACGTATCAACAGACTTTTTTTAAAGTAATTGTTCCTGCATTAATGCCCTCAATTTTAGCTGCAGGATTATTAGTTTTTATTTTATCGCTCGATGATTTTTTAATTGCCTTTTTTTGCGCTGGAAGCTCTGCTCAAACATTGCCTTTGTATATTTTTGCGATGATTCGTTCTGGCGTATCGCCTATCGTAAACGCACTTGCAACAATCATGCTCGTTGTCAGTAGCATTCTTGTTATTGCATTCTGTTCATTACAAATACGAGAACGCATATGGTAAATTCAAAACTATCGTACTACGCAGGAACATTATTATTTTGGATTGTCATCATTTTTAGTGTTTTGTATGTTCCCCGTTTTTTTAATCTTTTGCATCATCAAAAATCTATTAATGTTTTTCTATGGTCAGGCGTTATTGATACAAAACTTATCGATGATTTTACTAAAAAAACGGGCATTAAAGTTTTGGTAAATTATTTCCAAACTAATGATGAACTCATGGTAAAAGTACTCGCAACAAAAGGCTCTGGCTACGATCTTATTATGCCTTCTGATTATGCCGTTAGTTTTTTTGCAGAAAACGGATTACTTAAAAAAATAGATAAAACTAAATTAGATTTTTGGGATAAGATTAATCCTCATTTTTTGCATCACTCATTCGATCCCGAAAACACGTATTCGATACCGGCTGAATGGTACATTTTAGGAATTGGCGTAAATACCAATCATTTTAAAAATACTGGCATTATCATAAAACCGAGTTGGGAAACGATTTTTAAGCCCTATTTTTCGACACAATATCGAATAGGTCTTTTAAATGATAATCGAGAAATGGCGTGTCTTGCTGCCAAATATCTTTTTAAAACATTGCGACCAATTACTGATTCAGAAACTCTGTGTATTCAAGATCTTTTGATACATCAAAAAAAATGGGTTGAAGCATACACAGATTTTAGAGGCGATTTTTTATTAGAATCAGGAAACTGCTCACTCGTGCTCGTTCCAATTAATGCTGTCTGGAAAACTATTATAAAAAATCCTGCTATAGATTTTTTAATTCCGGAAGAAGGAACGTTTTTAGGTATAGAAAATTTTGCAATTTTAGAAAGCTCTACAAAAGCTGATCTTGTCTATCAATTTATTAATTATCTTTTTACACTGGAAGTACAAAGACATAATTTTTATCATCGCATGTCATTATCAACTCGATCTGATGCTGACTTTATACAAGAAGTCCCACTCTTAAAAGAATGCCTTGCACGTATTGCAACTTCAGAAAATTCAGGTGCTTTTGTATTCCAAAACGTTTTAACTAACGATCAGGTCAACGATCTTTGCATGACGGTAAAAGGATATTAAAAAAAATAAGAGAATCTTTGTATGACAAAAATTCTCTTATTTTTTTAAGATTATTTTTTAAAAATTAATCTTTTTTGCCTGATGATTTACCTGATTTAGATTTTCTATCTTTATTTTTTTTACAACTTCTTTCAAGCTCTTGAGCTCCCTTTAAAACTTTTGCTGCTGCATGATACATTTCAGGTGCACACTTTTCACAATTTGATTTTTCACATTGTTCAAATTGATTTTCGCATTTTTCGGCAACTGTTTTACATGATGCTGCTAATTCACAGCAATCTTCTGCAACATTATTTGATTCATCTTTTTTATGTTCTTTTTTATGTTCTTTTTTCGGTTGCTTCTTCTTATCTGCAGATTTTTTGCCTTTACCAGCTGTTGCTTTTTTAAGATCTGTTGCTGCTTCTTCAAGATCATCTGCAATTTTACAAAGTTCATGACTACATTCAGCACAATGTTTTTCTCTGCATTTATCCATAGCTGCTACTGTTTGATGTGCCACTGATGTACACGCTTTAGCTGAACGACAACAAGATGCTAACTTAGCTGCTGGTTTTGCTTCCGGCTTTGCTTGTAGTGAACTTATAGCTAGCAACGAAAACGCTAGCATCGTAGATTGTAGATATTGTTTTTTCATACAATACTCCTTTTTTTATCTTAACCTTATTGTTAAGAAACTAATATTGATTCGTAACAAAATTTTTTTTTCTAAGTCAATCTTTAAAAGTATATCTTTGTCTTCCTTGACCAGAAGTATTTTGATTATTAACTGGTGTATTTGCAGAATTATTTGTCGGCACGCCTACTTGCAAAATAGGAATTGCTTGCTGTCCACCTTTTGCATCACCTGATTTTCCTAATTGAACAATCGTATCTTTAGTTGCTTTTAAACTGTGCGCCATTGCATTTAAACCACCTTGGAAATACGTGCCCATCGTTGTAATGGCATCAGCCCTACCTGCACAAAACGCTACTTCTAGAAGTCTTTCGTATCTTTGCGCAACATCGGGATGAACAGAATATTTTGATGCTAAATCACGACCGCCTTGTAAAATTCCCTGAAAATCCGCCATATTCAAAAGTGCTTGCTCTAAATGTGATTCATGCATAGGTTTGATATTAAGTTGCTTTGGTTGCACTTCTTGCACATTTGATCCTGCGCTCAAAGCTTTAAAAACAAAACTCATGCAGACAATTTTAGTAACATTAATCTTAACTTTCATACACATCCTTTTTATAAAAATAGTAAAATTTTCTTTTTTTAAAGGTAGTATAAGCAGATGGAAAAGCACAAGCGAAGGCACAAGGTTATGTTTAACACAAAAAAATAGGGCTCAAAAAAAGAACCCTAAAAATTAAGATTTCTTAATTTTTATCTTCTTAAACCGAAAAAAAATCTACACAAATCATGAAATATTGTGTCGCAAGATTCGCAACAAGATTCAGATCTTTCTTCATCATCAGGATATGCTACTCCTATTTCATTTTTTCCAAACATTAAAGATCCATGTTTTTGCGGAATTGTATCTTGAGAATCAGCAATAAGTTTTTCCGGATCATCTTTATATTGAAAAACATTTTTGCCTTGAACAACTTTTTCTGTTAAAAACATAGCAGCTCGCGCTATAACATCTTGTTCTGTTGGTATTCTTAAAGGTTTAGGCTGTTCAGCAACCAATTCTTCTAATTCAATCGGAGCAAGCAAAGGTTCCAATTCATTTGTCGCACAAACAATCAAAGAATCAGCAGAAAATACCATTCCAACAACAAATAATTTTAATTTCATATTCATAATACACTCCATTTAATGAAAAAATAACCTTACTAATATCATTATACATTAATTATTTTTAATTTCAATAAGGACTTATTTAAGCTTATTTTATAGATAAAAATCTCAATTTAGAGACAAAAAAAGCTAATGTTTTGAAAAAATCTCACACTCTCGTCATCCTCAGGAACGAAGTGACGAAAGGATCCAAACTTCGAAGCAATACAATAAAATAAAATCGATTATAAAAGATGATATGGCAATACAGAAAATCAAAAAGTATGCTTTATAAATCCTGGATCCTTACGGCGCTTGGATCGCGCCTCAGGATGACGAGAGTTCGAGAAATTTTTCTACAATTACCTACTTTTCAATTTTTAAACTATACTATTAAAAAAATAATAATTGATCCTGCAAAAGCAAGGAATAAAGCATGCACAACGAATCTTCGAAGAAAAAATTTTATATCACAACGCCGATTTATTACGCCACCGCAGCACCTCATTTAGGCACTTTATATTCAACGATACTTGCCGATGCCTGCGCTCGCTGGCACAAAATGTGTGGCGAAGATGTTTATTTTTTAACAGGAACTGATGAGTTTGGGCAAAAAGTTTTTGAAGCGGCTCAAAATGCTCAAATAGCTCCGCAAGCTTTTGTTGATAGCTTTATTCAAAACTATAAAGACCTCTGGCAATCATATCAAATTGCATACTCGCAATTCATGCGTACAACCAATGAATTTCATATCAAAGCTGTTCAATCATGGCTCAAGAAGCTTTTACATCAAGGCGACATTTACAAAGGTGAGTATTCTGGCTGGTATTGCCTACCGTGCGAAACGTATGTCACGGAAAAAGATAGCGCTGCTTTTACTGATAAGCCTTTCTGTGCTTCGTGCCAACGCGAGACAAAAAAAATTTCTGAAGTGAGCTATTTTTTTAAACTTTCTGCTTATCAAGATCGATTATTAGACTTTTATAAAAATCATCCTGATTTTATTATTCCTCAAGAACGTTATGCTGAAGTTATTTCTTTTGTAAAAAGTGGATTGCAAGATATTAGCATTTCTCGATCTACGTTAACCTGGGGCGTTCCCTTTCCTGATGATGATAGTCACGTAACCTATGTCTGGGCCGATGCTTTAAACAATTATATTACGGCAATTGGCTATGCTCAAGACGATAAAAAAGATATGTTTGCGCAATGGTGGCCTGCAGATATGCACGTCATGGGAAAAGATATTATGCGCTTCCATGCAATCTATTGGCCGGCTTTTTTAATGGCTGCTCAACTACCTTTACCACATCATTTATTGGTTCACGGATGGATTAAAGTTGGCGATCACAAAATGTCTAAATCGCGCGGCAACAGCATCGATCCACAACATCTTTTAACAACGTACGGCTCTGACGAAGTTCGTTATTATTTGCTCAAACAACTTGCCATTACGCAAGATGGACAATTTTCTGTCGAGGATCTTGAACAAAAAATCACCTCTGATTTAGCAAATGATTTAGGAAATTTACTCAATCGTCTTTTGATTCTTGCAGAAAAAAATAACTGTACAACTATCATTCCTGGCACAATCACTGATGCTGAAAAACAGCTGCAAATGCTTTTACAATCGATCATTAAAGACGTACAACACTATATGAATGTTGGATATTTTCATATGGCTTTATCGCGCATTTGGCATTTTGTAGCGGCTACCAATAGTTATTTCCATACACAAGAACCTTGGAAAGTAGCTCAACACGATAAAGAGCGTTTTATGGCTATTGTGCATACAGCAACAGAAAGCCTTTTTGCCATCGCAACACTCGTTTGGCCTTTTATGCCACACAAAATGGAACTGTTGCTACGCGCACTTGGCCGCTCACAAGATTTTTCTAAAGATTGTATCACTGCTCTTTTGCAAGAACCATGGAACAAAACATTTACGTTGCAAAAAACAGAAAATTTATTTAAAAAACATGAACCTATCATAAAACAAGAAGAAAAAACCATGACCGAAACTTCCGAAACTCTCAACACAAAAACAGAGATTGCAATTGAAGATTTTTTAAAAATCGAATTACGCGTTGGCATCATTCAAGCGTGCACAAAAGTTGCTAATTCAGATAAATTATTACGATTAGAAGTCAATTTTGGCACAGAAGGGAAACGAGTTATTTTTTCTGGAATACAAAAAATGTACGCGCCCGAAGATCTTTTGCAAAAACAAGCAGTCTTTGTATACAATCTTAAGCCACGAAAAATGATGGGCGAATTTTCTCACGGAATGCTTTTAGCTATCGGCAATGACCCTGAACATTTTTCTATTGTGATTCCAGAAAAAAC
>CAZJPB010000021.1:0-15135 GCA_964547785.1 uncultured Pseudomonadota bacterium
ATGCTTTATAAATCCTGGATCCTCACGGCGCTTGGATCGCGCCTCAGGAAGACGAAAGTTCGGAAATTTTTTTAAAAAATTATTAATTTTTTATTTTTAAGTTGATGCTGTTATGCTATAGTTTTTTCAAATCACTCAATAGACTTAATAAATGCTTTAAATAACGGGTGCGGGTTGCCTGGTCGCGATAAAAACTCCGGATGAAATTGACTGCCAACCATAAATGGATGGTCTTTAAGTTCGACAATTTCAACGAGTGATCCGTCAGGCGATTCTCCCGAAATAATGAGTCCAGCTTTTAACAAATCTTCTCGATACGCATTATTAAATTCAAACCTATGCCGATGGCGCTCATCAACGCATTCTTTGTTATCTGATATTTCGTATGCTGTTGCAGCCTTTGTTCCAGGAATAATTTTACAAGAATACATTCCTAAACGCATGGTTCCGCCTTTTGTCGTTACTTGCTTTTGCTCATCCATCAACGTTATCACAGGCATAATAGTTTGCTCATCAATTTCACGCGTGTGCGCCGATGTATTAATAAACGCTCGGGCTAATTCTATGCACAAAACTTGCATTCCTAAACATAATCCTAAATAAGGTTTTTTATGAATCCTTGCCCAACGCGCAGCGCAAATTTTACCTTCCACCGCTCGTCCGCCAAATCCACCCGGAATCACTATGCCATCACAATCTGCAAAAAAATCATCCGCCGTTTCTAACGTAACTTCTTCTGCGTTAACCCATTTAATTTTTATATCAATTTTTGCATCTCTTCCTGCATGATACAAAGCTTCTACAACACTGATATACGCATCGTGCAACGCAATATACTTTCCTACTAAAGCAATACGCAAAGATCGACCACCAGACGCCTCGATACAATCAACTACATTTTGCCAAAGCGTCCAGTTTGGATCTTTGATTTGATGCTCTAATGCAAATTGTTTAACAATCGCATCTCCTAACCCTTCTTTTTCGAGAATCAAAGGAACTTTGTACGCAACTTTTTCGGTTGATAAAGGCAAAACGCGAGAAGGCAAGATACTTGATGCTTGAGCTAATTTTTCGCACAGCGCACGATCTATTGCATGATCTGCTCGTGCAATCACAATATCGGGAATAATGCCAATTGATCGCAATTCACGCAAAGAGTGTTGCGATGGTTTTGTTTTTAGTTCCTCAGTAACCTGCATATATGGAAGCCAGGTAACATGCACAAAAAGCGTATTCTCTTTGCCTAAATCGAATCGCATTTCTCGCAAGGCTTCCAAAAAAGGCGCACCTTCGACATCACCGACGGTGCCTCCAACTTCTACAACCAAAACATGTGCATCCATCGTTGCTGCGGCGTGCATAATTGCAGTTTTAATTTCTTGTGTAATATGCGGAATCACCTGAATAGTGCGACCTAAATAATCACCTTTTCGTTCTCTTTCTATAACTCGAGCATAAATTTGTCCGGAAGTAACACTACAAGAACGTTGTAAATTAATATTTAAAAAACGTTCGTAATGTCCAAGATCTAAATCTGTTTCTGCACCATCATTTGTCACAAAAACTTCACCATGCTGATAAGGTGACATCGTTCCTGGATCAACATTAATGTAAGGATCGAGTTTTTGAATCCCAATTTTAATACCACGTTCTTGCAAAATACGACCGATAGAAGCAGCTACGACTCCTTTACCGACAGAACTCAAAACCCCTCCAGTTACAAAAACATATTTTATCACGCACACTTCCTTTTAATCTGTATTTTTAAAATATCATAAGTTTTAGAGAATAAAGGCTTTCTTGCATTTTCACAATAACCGACATATATCTAAACACAAGTTTGTTATTTTTTAAAAAAGGATTGCTCATGAAAAAAAAATTTTTAATCTTTTCGTTATCGCTACTTGCACTTTCCGGTTGCTGGAAAGACAAAAATAATTGCCCTGCCGATGATGCTTCGTGCACTCAAAATTCTTGTGAATCATGCGACAATACTCCATCACAATCATTAGAATATAACGGCGATCAAGGTGGCGGTGTCGGAGACATGAGAGTTTTAGATCAAGAAACTAATGGTGCCATGGATATCGGTACTGGCGGCGTTGGATCAGGATTTGGTGGCATGGGCGATCGCCCTCTGTAAAAAAAATGTATTATTCATAACATAAAAAGGATTTTTTATGAAAAAACTATCACTAGCTCTTCTTTCTGTCGTTGCTCTTTTGGCTCTTCCAGGCTGTGGTTGCAAAAAAAAGAATCAACCACTTAAACCCGAAGCAACCCTTGGATCAGAAAAAAAGAAAAACAAAAAAAACCGTCATGACCACAATCACGAATCTGATGAAAATTGCAAAAGCTGCGCAAAAACAAGAACCAAAAAAACAGACAAAAAACAACGTCACGCTTTTCTTGAACTAGAAGAAGCTGATATCTTACTTTAAATTCAAAAACAATAATGGCCCGATTCATACATTAATGTCCGGGCCATTATTGTTTTATGCAAGCAAGCATTCTGTCGATTGTTTCTTGAATCGATAAATCACTAGAATCAACGACTAATGCGCCTTCTGGAATAATTAAAGGTGATATTTTTCTCGTCTGATCTTTGAGATCACGATCAGAGATTGCTAATTCAGCTTCTTGCAAAGAAAAATTATTTCCTCGTTTTTCTTGATCCTTTTGCCAGCGCTCTGCCCGAACTTGCAAAGATGCGGTTAAATAAAATTTATAATCAGCATCAGGAAAAACATGCGAACCAACATCTCGTCCATCCGTAACAATGTTATGTTTTTTGGCAAGGCTATGCTGCTCTTTAACCATCGCTTCTCGCACTAATTTTTGTGGACTAATAATTGCTACAGAATAATCAACCGATGCATCTTTTAAAAAATGTGTAATATTTTTTTTCATATAAAAAATAGAAATTGTGCCGGTAGAGACATCATATTCGTATAAAAATTTTTCAGAATTCATGCAATATTCTATAGCTTCTTGCTTTACTGAATGCAATAATTTTTCGGTATACTTAAGCTCTGTTACCAAAAGATATGCCAAAGATCGATACAAAAGACCTGAATTAATATGATAATAATGCAAATGGCGCGCTAAAACACCTGCAATCGTTGACTTGCCACTTGCTGTAGGACCATCAATCGTAATAATCATTTACGCCTCCATTGATTCTATCATGATATCAACACCTAACAACTCGACATTTGATCTACCTTGCCATTCATTCTCGGTAACCGTTACTGCTGCACAAAACGCACGATCTTCTAATTTTAATAAAGCTTGATACACGTCTGGTCTGTTAAAAAAAATAAGCGGCTTTACGATGCCTTGATCAACGACTAAACATTTTACATGTTCGCCCTTTAACAACTGTGGATCTTGAGCCAAACAAACATTTTTGAGTAAAAATAATGGCTGTGGATTTTCTGCGCCAAATGGTTCAAACAATTCAAGATCATTCATTAATTTTTTAGTAACTTCAGGAAGCTCAATAACCGCATCACACACAATTTTTTGTTTTAAATCTTCTGGCGTACTATGTTGAGCAACGTAACTTTCTAACCCTTCTTTAAGCATTGCAAGCTTACTTTGATCTAAAGCCAATCCTGCAGCCATTGCGTGACCACCAAATTGATCCAATAAATGTTTGTGCGCGGTAAGAGCATCAAAAAGATTCAAGCCTTTGATTGAACGACATGATCCTTTTGCCTTGCCTTGCGCAGTCATATGGAACAAAAAAACAGGCTTTCCATAGGTACTGACCAAGCGTGATGCAACAAGACCAATGACTCCTGGCGACCATTCTTTGCTGCCTGCCATGATAACAAGTTCTTTTTCTAAATTAATGCTTCCTTGCGCTATGCATGATGTTACTTCTTCAAAAATAGTCCGCTCAATTAATTTTCTTGATTCATTTAAATCAGCTAAAATACTTCCTATTGCTTCTGTTTCTTTTTGATCTGCACCTAATAAAAATTTAACACCTTGGCGAGAATCTGATAATCGACCTAATGCATTAATTTGTGGTGCTATTTTGAATCCAATATCTGTTGCAGAAAGCTTCTCTTTAGTTACTTTTGCATTATTTTTTAAAACAGAAAATGATATTGTTTCCTTTTTATCAAGCCATTGCAAACCATGCCGAACCCAAAAACGATTTTCGCCAACTAACGGCACCACGTCAGCAATTGTTCCTAACAAAAGCAATTCATAAGCTTTTTCGGGCATCGGCATTCCTAATTGTTCGTACAGTAACGAAAGGATTTTAAACGTTACACCAACTCCTGCAAAACCTTTAAACGGATATTCACATTCTTTTTGATGCGGATTTACAAGCGCAAATGCTTCGGGTAAATGTTCGTGCGGTTTGTGATGATCGGTAATAATAAGATCAATGTTCCGTTTTTTTGCTTGCAATGCTTGCTCAAATGCCGTGGTTCCATTATCAACGGTAATAATAACTTTATAATTACTATCTGCAGCTCGATTCACTACCGCTGTAGAAAGACCATACCCTTCTTTTTGTCGATGCGGAAGGTAATAATTAATTTCAGCGCCCAACGGAATTAAACACGAAAGCATTAACGAAGTCGACGTAATGCCATCAACATCATAATCACCAAAAATAAGAATTTTTTCTTTATGTTGAATGGCATACAAAATACGATCTACTGCTTTTTGCGCATCTTTTAAAAGTGTCGGATGGGCAACATCTTTTTCGAACGAACTAAATAAATAGCTCGTAATCTCTTCTTTATGCTCAAAACCACGATTGACCAATACTTGCGAAAGTGGAATCGCAATATTAAAAGAAGAGGCTATAGCTAAAACTTTTTTTTTATCATCAACAGGAAGCTGCCACAGATACTTGAAACCTTGAGCAAAGACTGATTTTTGCATACTCATGGTACATACAATGCAGCAATAGCACGTGCAAACATTTTTGATGCCGCTGGCTCAGAAGCTGTCACGACACGATCATCGGTAACAACAAGTTTAGGAGAATAAAAAGATTCACAAGCTTCAAAAATCTCTGCCGCCTTTTTATCATGATTCCAACACGTTACTTTTTTATCGCGTAATACACCAGCTTTGGCAAGAATACGCGGCGCAATACAAATAGCTCCGTAAGGCTTTTTTAATGCATACATTTCATTTAATAATCTATGCATGAGTGGCGTATTTAAACATTCCATTGCTCCAGGACCACCAATTAAAAACATGCCATCGCATAAAAATGTATGTATTTCAGAGAGTGTTTTATCAATAGCTACAGAAGAGCCATCATCGGCAACAGCTCGGTCTTTTCCATCACTTGCTGTTATAACTTCGAACCCTTCTTGAGTCAAAACATCGCGCGTATCATAATATTCTTTATGTTGAAATCCATTACTTGCTATCACTAAAATTATCTTTTTTGACATATTCATCCTTGCCCTATCCTAATTTTATATTCAAAAATAACTGTAACACTGCTTAAAAAACGGGTCAAATAGAGACTTATTTTAAAAAAGGAATACATTCGTGAAAAAAATATTATTTTTATTTTTGCTGCACATTTCTACCCTAGTTTGTGTTAAAGATTCGCTCTCGCCAATCTCTTTTTCAGAAACATCTACCACTATTTTATATAGATTTTATTGTATCAATAGACTCAATAAGATGATTGATACGCTATTTTTGTTACACGAAAAAATGAAAAAACAAGGCAAGCTTGATCATATCGCAATTAAAAAATATGCGCAGCTGCAAACCATCTGGCAAGATTTTACTGCCTACAAAAACCTAGAACATCATGGCGCTGCTTATACCGTGATTGAACATATTTTTTTATTATCACAAATGTTTTTGTCACAAGAAAAGCTTAAAGAGTCAGCATTATTAGCAAAAAATCAACTTGTTCAAGAAATTGACACAACCATCGAAATCAATGAAATTTTAATGCGCTTTTATCATTTAAAACGCTTAGCGCCATTCATCACGCTTTTAAAAAATCTCGAAACAAAAGCCATCATTCCTTTTGATACATTATCAACTCTAGAAATTTCACAACTTAAACTAGAGACAACTCCTGTACTGTACGCACTTGATTCGTTGCAACAGGATAAAACTTTTCAAGAATTTTTTATTTTATGGGACATTTTGAATCAATATATTTATTTAAAAGATACAAGAATTATTATCGAATACACAAAAGCTCTTTATTATCTTTTTTATATCACTACGAAACATCTTTCTTCTGAAGCTATTGCACCATTACATCAGATTACTAAATGCGCAAACCTTGAACAATTGCACGCAATGCCTTTAGCAGATATTCTTAATTTGCTTGATATCATGGTTGAAGAGCTTCCTTATTTTTTAGAAAAAACAGAACTCAATTCAAAACTAACATGGAAAGAATGGATTAAAAAATATTGGCTCATTGCGCCAATAAGCGCTCTCATTCTTGGCATTCGAGTTTACCTTATTTATGCAGGCGCCATAGAAGGTCAACACAACGCACAATCTTAGCAAAAAAAATTGACGTAACAAAAGAGATGATTACAATAAGAAATTTTAAAAACGTATTTCTGTAAAGGATTTTTTATGAAACGTACTATTTTTTTTGCTCTTAGCTTGTTAACTATTTCTTCAGTAAAAGCTGGAAGAAATCTTCGCAATGGATTCCAACAAAAACATCAACAAACAACTCATGAAAAAAGACATATGCCTAAAGGCAAACAAGCATTCAAAACACAATCTAGCACAGCACAAAAAGAAGCTGACATTAAAAGATCATTACGAGGATTAACTCCAGCACAAAAACAAGTATATTTCGTACTTTTAGCTATATAAAATCATTATTCAATACATAATATTTAGAAAGATTCGAGACTTATGAAATTATTTTTATACTCAGTTGTTTTACTAACAGCTCTAAATACGCATTACATAAACTCTCATGGTTTACAAGATGCTGTTAATCAAGCTTTAGCAGTCTATCAAGCTAGTAAACAAGATATAGATGCCTTAGCTGCAATTAAAACACAACAAACTTCACAATCTTCAAAAATAATTTTAAAAATTCATTCTACAGTTTCTACTACTGAAAGAACTATTTTAGATAGCAATGGAGATGAAGTTAGATTTGTTAATGATTATTCTGATCTTGTTCAAGAAGCATTGTTGCGCTCAGCATTTTTGCAAAATAAACCTAATAATCAAAAAGAGCGTAAAGCTGCAGCAAAAGCGGCAAGAAAAACTGGCGCATAACAAATTTTCTAAAATCAAAAAAATAATTTATAAAAAATAATAAGATTAGTGTAATTTTATTACTTTTTATAAATTAGAAAGATTAAGACATGAAAATAATTGTATCTTTTATTTTTTTAATAGCTCTGAATACAAAATGTTCTACTGTTCCTCGCGATATTCACGGTATACCTTTATGCAGAATACAACCTTTAGACTTTTATCCAAAAGACCATCCATATGTTAATGGTGAAAATATAGGTTACTATTTAGCAGCAGAAAGACAAAAACGAGAACAAGCAGAATATCAATTACATTTAGAAGCAGCATTGGAAAAAATAAGATTAGCAAATGCTCAAAAAAAAATATGGCCTGCTAAACCAAAAACAAAACCTTCGCAAAAACAGCGACGACGTATGCAAAAATAACGTCCAGATATGCAAACAATTAGCTTTTTATAAATTATTTTAACAAAAGATCCAATATTTATGCGTATATTTTTTTTACACTTATTTATTATAGTCAGTTTTTTTAACACTATCAGTGCTGGAAAAAAAACGAAACGTCATGGCAATCGTACTATGCTGAGTCAAGGTCGAGTGATATCACGCAATAGATTAGATGAATTTTCTAATATTATCCAAATCGGCAAAATAACTTATGATCGTGATAAAGATTTACATGAATGTGCAGATAAAAAACGCAAGCAAGTAATACAAGATGCTCAAAAAATACAAGTAGTTGCAACATTACCAAAAAAACGTCTGCAAACTTTTTAAGCTACAGCTAGAAACCTTCAACTTGAAAATAATGCTTCATCTTCGCGATCGTCATCCTGAGGCGCGATCCAAGCGCCGTGAGGATCCAGAATTATTAAGCTATAATTTAAAAATATTCAGAAAAATATTTAATACTATAGCATTGTATTACTAATTTTTTGCAACTATTGCACTTTTTGTAAATAATGAAAAAATAGATCTTTTATAAAAATAATTCAAGTAAACTCTGGATCCTCACGGCGCTTGGATCGCGCCTCAGGATGACGAGAGTTCGAAAATTTTTTTAAAAATTATTATTTTTTTTATTTCTAATGCTGATTGCGTTATGCTATAGCAATGAACTGTTCAACGCTGTCATCGAAAAAGCTACCTGTTGATTTTTAGCATCCACAAGTCCTTGAACCACCTGTCGCAATTGTGGATAGACTCCCCAAACTGTTCGATAGATATGATTCGAAAGTTTTTGCACATAATTTTGATCATTAGAAAAATAATTAAAATTAAAAGTTGAACAAGCTCCTTTAAAACACTGCGCAACAGAAAAACCATCTGCATTAAATTGGTTATCCATTAGTGGAATATATAAAATTGCTGGCCCTGTTTGCCCTTCTGGATATTCATTAAACAATGTCATTGGTTTATTATACACAGTAGTATAATGCACAGATTTTTGTATCAGCGGAAACGATACATCTCGATTACGCGCCCATTTTTCCGCTAAAACTAATTCTTTAGCAGGAGTTTGTGGGCTCATTTCTGACCAATCACCAACAATAATCAAATCTAAAGCTCGAGCAGATCGCAACAATGGCGGCAACGGTAAATTAAAATCTATGCCCGCATCGACTGCTGTAATTGTCTTTGCTTTTGCAAAAGGTGAGTCTGGAAATTTTGCAAAATTATTAAAACGAGCTGGATACAAACGAACCCCTGCAAATGAAGTTGCTGTTCCTGATGCCACTTGCGAAACATATTGCAACGATTCCCCTAACATATTGAACAATCCAGAAGCGATTGATGAACCTTTGTCGTTCGCATTCATGCCATCAGTCGTTTGTTTAATATAGCCATCAGTTTTTAAACGAGATATATCAGCTTCAGAAATAGTGATATTGTTTTGCTTAAACACAATACGATACAAATCTAACGGCGAAACAGTAAACGCTGAACCCCAAACGCCCATCCAGTAATCTAATGTTTGAACCGGCCCAGACTTGCTTTCGTATCCCATTATTTTTGTATTAAGCGCTAAAAAGCGATACCAACGAGATGGTTCTTTAGCAATTTCTGTAAACGTCCTTCCTAACGCTATCGAAGGCAACCAGATTCCTACAAGTTCATTTCTTTCAGTAAGATACTCAAAGCCAACATATTCAGGATTGAATTCCATCCATATACCATTTTCTGATTTTTGTTTTTTAGCCGTTTCTGATGCCAACGGGAATGGTCTATTTTTACCATTTTTTATATAATCTAATGCTTGCCAAAAATACATGTATTGCGCTGATTGATACGGTCTTTTGGTGCCACTTTTTTGACGTAATTCAGGATCATCCCAAAAAGAAATCGTCATTTGCGCAATCAGTGGCCCCCAAACTCCATTCACAAGGCTCAGAGGCTGTTCCCACAAAAATGTTGTCGTGTATTTTTTTTTAAGAAGCTCTACGTTCAGAGGAACTTTATCACGAATATCAGAAATTGTTTGCGCACTCACACGAACACGTGCGTATTTTTCATATGTTTGCTTTAATTCTTTGAGGCTCGCTCCTAATGACCACGGAATTGAACACCAGGTTGAACCGGAAAGATTCGCTGAATACAAAAATGAATCTGCGATACCAATATCACTTGCAGCTTCTAAAAAACCAAGTGTTGCAATCATTGCTCTAAAGCCCCCTCCGCTAAAACAGACTGCTATACGAGGCGCAGACTCTACTGTTTGGAATGCTTGATTAAGTCCACGATCTAAAGCATAGCCGTAAGGACTTGGATTGTTTTTTAAAGAAGTATCTGGAGTTATAAAAAATTTATTTTTTTCACCTTCGCAAAAAAGTGGTAATGCATTTTGCAATCTATTTGCAACAAATTCTGATTCTTGTTTTCCTAAATAATTATCTCTTCGCAACGTGCCAATCGACACATTAGGTTCAACCGATGATAAAGAAGCATTACTGTACGCCGTTAAACGCATACGCACATCCAGCGGAACTGCGCCATCAGGCGGAAACAAATATTCTCGTTGCAAGTTATCGTAGCCAGAGCCGCCAAAAAAACTATTTGCTCCGTATAAAGCTTTAACTCCAACTCTAAATTCTTCAGCGCTACGATTTAAAATATCTTCTGGAACATATTGCGGATTGATTAACCCTTTAGCAAAATTAAGACCAAGATTGTATAACGTTCCTGCCTGAACAGAACATGATAATAATAAAAAAAAGACACGATAATCTATAATTTTTAGCATAGCTCTCCTTTGTATCAGCTAGTCATCTAAGAATTATAAGATATAGTGTCTTTTTTTAAGAAACGTCTAGATTTCTTTTCTTTTTAACGTTGGAAAAAGAATGACATCTTTGATAGAAGCTGCATTTGTTAAAAGCATAACTAATCGATCTATACCTATGCCACAACCAACCGTTGGCATCAAACCATACTGTAAAGCTTGCACAAACTCTGCATCATAACGATGCGCTTCTTGATCACCAGCTTCGTGCGTTGCAGCCTGTTCTCTAAATCGCATTTCTTGATCAAAAGGATCATTCAATTCATTAAATCCATTTGAAAATTCCATGCCACCAATAAAAAGTTCAAATCGTGCAACATAGCCAGGATTGTGAGGATCACTCTTTGCAAGCGGAGAAATTTCTATCGGATAGTCGATGATATACGTTGGTTGAATTAATTGCTTTTCTGCAACAGCTTCGAATAATAAAAATAATTTTTGTGCATAGGTTGTTTGCAAAGATGGAAGCTCTATTCCCTTTTTATGCAATTCCGTATCAATAGAATCTGCTGCTAAAGCTTCTTTTGTATAGTTACCATATTTTACAACAGCATTATAGACACTTAATCGTTCAAATGGTTTTGAAAAATCAATCGTATGGCCATGAAATTCTAACGCTAAAGAACCGACTACATCACGAGCAAGCATCTGAAACAACTGTTCAACAAAGGTCATAACATACTGATAATCATGATGTGCAAGATAAAATTCTAACATCGTAAATTCTGGATTATGACGCGTTGAAATACCTTCATTCCTGAAATTACGATTAATTTCGTAGACTCTTTCAAATCCGCCGACAACTAATCGTTTTAAATAGAGTTCTGGCGCAATGCGCAAAAAAAACTCAGAACTCAAGGCATTATGATGCGTTACAAAAGGACGAGCTGCAGCGCCACCTGGAATAGGATGCAACATCGGAGTCTCAACTTCCATAAAATCATGCTGTTCAAGATAATGACGGATACTGCTTATAATTTTTGATCGCGTTACAAAACGTTTTCTGCTTTCTTGATCACTGATCAAATCGAGATAACGTTGACGGTAGCGAATTTCTGTATCAGTTAATCCATGAAATTTTTCTGGTAATGGATGTAAGCATTTAGAAATTATTTTAAAAGATTCAACTTTTAACGTAATTTCACCAGTCTTTGTTTTAAAATCAGTTCCCTGAACCCAGACTACATCGCCAACATCAACAAATTTTTCTAAAAATGAAAACTGTTCTTGCCCTACAACATCTTGCTTAACATAAATTTGAATCAAACCTGATCGATCCTGTAATTTTGCAAACGTGCTTTTTCCATGATGACGCAAAAGCATAATCCTGCCAGCAATTGCGTATGTTTTTTGACCTTCTTGCGCTTCTTGATACTGCGCAATAACCTGATCTGCTGTTGCTGTTACTTCTTGCACTTCTGGCCATGGCTCAATACCAAGTTCACGCATTTTTTTTACTTTTTCAACACGAACATGATGTTCTTGAAAAGTATTTTGAGCCTGATCAGTTGCTGCATCTGCGTGATGCGTTGCCTGATTGTCTTCGTTTTTTTCTATATTTTTTTTGAGGATCATCATTAAAATCCTTAACTGGAGAGAATTTTTATCTTTATTTTATCATCTTTTTAAGTATGCATTATTTTATAAAATCTTGATAATTTTGCTCAACCTGAGACCAATCAATAACATTCCACCAGGCTGCTATATAATCAACGCGTCGATTAAAATATTGTAAATAATAAGCGTGTTCCCACACATCCAACGCAAGAATTGGCGCTAATCCTTCAGAGAGTGGCGTATCTTGATTTGCCGTTGATGAAAGCACCAAAAGCCCTTCTGAATCTACACAAAGCCAAACCCATCCGCTACCAAATCTATTTTTTGCTAATTGCGTAAATTGTTCTTTAAACTCTTCGAACCCACCAAATGCATCATTCATAGCATCAGTCACAAGCCCAACTGGCTCTCCGCCACCTTTTGCATTCATAATTGACCAAAAAAATGTATGGTTCCAGACTCCGCCACCATGATTTCTCACGGCTGTTTGAATATCGGCAGGAACATTTTTAAGATCTTTTAAAAGATCTGGCAACGGTGTCTTGAATAATACAGGGTGTTTTTCTAAAGCGGCATTAAGACCATCTACATACGCTTGTTGATGTTTTGCATGATGTAATTCCATTATCTGTGCTTCTATATAAGGCTCAAGGGCTCCATAAGCATAAGGCAATCGTGGCAATGAATACATACTCTTCCTTTATAATCTATAGATCGAATATATTAAAAACTTACTCTGCTATAACATACACTTGCTCGCAAGATCTTGCCATCTGCAATTTTTCTCGCGCCCACTCTTCTTTGTAAAAAGGAATAGTTTGCCAAGCTTCAATTTCTTGCTCAAGATTTATTAATGTTTCTTTTTTATGTTGAATCAAAGATACTAATTTTTTATTTTGATTATTTTTATCCATCAAATACAAAACTCCTTGATTTCCAAAAACATACACTTTGACTAAAAATACTATTTCTAAAATTAAAAAAAATTGTACCAGTAATCTTTTAGTAATAATCATTTTGTTACTTTCTTTTTTTAAGATCTTCACTCTCGCAATAAAAGCTGCGTATCTTAATAAACAATCTATGCTATTCATCAAAAAGGATATGTTTTATGAAGTTATTTTTACTCTTTATGCTACTCTGCTCATCATCAATAATGCAATCTAAAGTCATTCAATCAACATTATCTGCCTACGAACAAGAATTAATCGAATCATTACAACCACTGAATGATATCTTTGCGCTCATGTATGGCCCACAAAGCAAATATTACAAAAAACTTACTTTAGAAGAAATAAAAGAAGGCATGGAAGAAGCATGCCAAGCACTTTCTCATCGCGATCCACACTCAACTTATTTAAAAGCTAGCGAATGCAAACAGCTTTCTGAAAAAATGACCGGCCATTTTTGCGGTGTTGGCATTGTACTACCCGGAGCGTTAGAAGAAGAACCTGAATATGTTCCTGTCATTGAACTCGTTCCGAATGGTCCTGCTGAAAAATCTGGCATCAAACCTGGCGACAAAATTGTTCAAATTGACGACGCAACCATCAAAGGAATGAAGCTTGATGAAATTATGTCAAAGTTAAAAGGCGAAAAAGGAAGTAAAGTTTCACTCAAAGTTATGCGTCAAAATAATACTGATCCTTTAGATTTTACCGTTACTCGAGATATCATTAAAGATGAAATTTCACTTTCGTTTTATATCGACAAACATGATATCTACTATTTATTACTTTCTATTTTTAGCGAAAAATCCGTTGATCAAGTAAAAAGCATTTTAGAAACAGCTTACAAAAAAAAGAGCAAAGCAATTATTATCGATTTGCGCAATAACACAGGCGGTCTTTTTGATGCAGCCATCGATATTGCGGGTCTTTTTTTACCAAAAGGATCACTCGTTGTTACGACCAGAGACAGAAATAATAAAATTATAGAATCATGGAAAACCTCACACAAACCATTAGCTCGCAAAGAAGGTTTTTCTATTTTTTTTATTGTTAATAATTATACCGCTTCTTCTGCAGAAATTCTTGCAGGATCATTACGCATTTATTCTGAAAAATCAAAACCAAAAGATGATTTGAATGTTTTTATTGTTGGTACCGAAACATTTGGCAAAGGATCTGTGCAAGAAGTCATTCCGCTGAGCAAAGAAAGCGCTTTAAAAATGACAACCGCACTCTATTACTTGCCGTACGATACCTGTGTTCAAGGCAAAGGAATCGCTCCTGATTTTGTAATAGAAGCTTACAGCCCACCGAATGATATCGCAAAATGGATGCAATCACAATTTGGCAGAGATTCTGTTTTAAAAAAACATATTAAGCCGCACGAACATAAGAATGATAAGAAAAAAAATAAAAAAGAAACAGCTCAAGAAAAAGAAAGTTCATGGAAACAAAAACGGCAAGATGTGCTTGCAGAAGATTTTACGCTGCAAAATACGATTAATTTAATAGATTTACTTGAAATAGCTAAAAAAGCCGATCCACAGCTTCTACAACATCAACAACAATTAAACTTTCTACAAAAACATTATGTTATTGGACAAAAACTCTCTTTAACAGAGCTTAAATAATAAAATCCCTTTGACAAAACAAGCTTTTTAGCTATATTTTATTACTATTTATAAAAGCAAAATATCAATTGCTCAAACATTCTTGAAAGATTTTAAATTATGAGACGCTGTCAAAAACGTTGGCTATCATCAGCTATTTTATACGGTATGTTTTTTCTTTTTATTTTCGTTCTTGCTGAAAACAATCTTTCACCAAAACATCATCTGCATACTTCTTGCTCATCTCAGTAACGTTAATTTTTTTTAAAAATATCGAATTCTCGTCATCCTGAGGCGCGATCCAAGCGCCGTGAGGATCCAGGATTTATAAAGCATAGTTTTTAGGATACTGCATCATCGTATCAAGCTATAATACTTTTACAATCGATTCGATTATATTACTTCATAAAAATAATAAGAGTTTGAAAGCTTAAAAAATCATTAACTTTTTAATTTCAGTAAATCCTGGATCCTCACGGCGCTTGGATCGC
>CAZJPB010000022.1:0-15118 GCA_964547785.1 uncultured Pseudomonadota bacterium
CTGAGGCGCGATCCAAGCGCCGTGAGGATCCAGAATTATTAAGCTATAATTTAAAGACATTCAAAAAAATATTTTAATACTATAGCGTTGTATTACTGATTCCTTGCATCTATTGCACTTTTTGTGAATATCAAAAAAATAGATCTTTTTATAATAATTTAAGTAAATCCTGGATCCTTACGGCGCTTGGATCGCGCCTCAGGATGACGAGAGTTCGGAATTTTTTTTAAAATAATTAGCTTTTTTGTTCCTGAAAAATGGCGAGAGTTCAATGTTTTTTTAACCTTCGGCTTCGGTTGTTGCAGCAGGAGTTTCTGCAGCGGCAGCGCCTGCGCCACTTTCAAGTCTTGCTCTTTTTCTTGCAGGCTCTGTTCCTGGTTGACGAGCTGCTGTTGCTAGTTGATACATAGCACTGGCTGCAGCGGCAGCTCTTGGATGCATTGGTCTTGGCACAGCAACAACAACTTCTGGTTCAACACATCTAACATCAACATTAAAAGAATATGGATAGCCTCTAAGTTTTAATGCATCTTTAAGTTTTGCATGATTGTCGAATGGGTCATCTAAAATTTTTAAAGCGTGCATGGTGGCATCGACATGGGTATAATTATCTTCTGGGTTAAAGCGAGGAACTAAAGGATTTGTAATTTTTATATATTTTAATGCTCTTTTAAAAAGTTCAACATAAGATTTTCGATCATTATCAGAATCTTCCTTATTCATACCATATAAATAAAAAGTATTAGCAAGTAATTTTCTATAAAATTTTCTATTATGAGCATCAAAAGGATTATCATTGTCTAAAATATGTTTAGTTATGTGTTTTTGCCAATAGTATTTATTTTTTAAGCAGCTATGACAGTTTTCTATGGGACATACGTATACAGCTTTGTATGCTTTATGTGGGCTTGTTGTAGCTGTTATTTTTTTGCATCCCATTAAAAAATGAAATACTGCTCTGCGGCCTTCATGTATGTTTTCTCGGCAACCAGGGCAGTCTAGTGGCTGTAATTTCTCAATTGTGGATTTTTTAGTTTTTCGATAGTTTGCTGTAGTTACTTCATCAACATCGTCTTCTTCTATGGTAACAGTAAGTTGATCTGTTTGTGTTGTTATTGAATGTGTAGCCGCAGCTGCACCAGTTTCAGCGCTTGCTGTTGCTAAAGGGGCTGTTAAAGCTGCCATAGTATGAGCTAATGATGGTACAACGACTGGTTCAAGTGGAAGTGGCACTGTAATCGGTTGTGCAGCGGCAGCTGCGGCTTGAAATGTTGTGGAAAATGTTGGAGCAGTTGGTGCTGAAAAATGCGCAGTTAATGGTGGCACTATTGCTAATGTTGGAGCTGAACTTTGTTGTCGAGCTTGTGAAAATAGTTGAGATGGATGAACTTGTTCCCTTTGCATTGCAGCGTCTATTTGTTCTTGATTTTTGGGAGAACGAATTGTTGGTAGTGGGGTTCTTCTTGGAATCCTTACATCTCTAAACATTGATTCTTCTTGTGTCAGGGGATCTAATGAATTACTATTAAGAGGAAATACAGAATCTAGTAATTCATTAAGGTCACCAGGATACACTTTTTGATAAGCTACAGATAAAAACAAAAAAAATAGTAATCTTTTTTTAAACATCGTATTTTTCATTTCATAATACAGAATAAAACATTAAAACAGTTAGCAGATTATACTTTTTTATATTTTTATAAAGTTTTGATCATAACTATTGTGTTTCTATTTTGATTCTTAATACAATTAATATTGTAATTAGTTCTCAAGTCTATCGTAAGATTTTTAGAAAAATTATTGGTTGCGGGGGATTCTTTTAAAAAAGATTTTTTTCAAAGTCGAGCAAGCTTATTAAGTTCTTTAACATTTCCAGAAAACAACAGTACATCATCTTTTTTAATAATATAATCTGATCCGATTGATATAAATTCTGCGCCTTCTTTTTTTGCAATACAACCGACTTGATACGTTTCTTGCAAGGCTAGCGAAGCAATAGTTTTTTCTATAAAATCTTCTGGAGCTGTAATTTGGCTTAAAGAAAAATCTTTAGTGATTCTAAAAAATTGACTAAACGGAGAGCTTAATCGTTCTGCTAAACGAACGCCGACGTCCTGTTCTGGAATAATTGTTTCATCTGCACCAATAATCGTTACAATTTCTTGATGAATTTCGTTTATCGTTCGTGTGATCACGCGCGGAATTTTTAGATGTTTTTTTAAAATTGCGGTGATTAATATTGATTGAGCAAAATTTTCGCCCATCGCAACGATAACGGTATCCATTTCATCAACGCCAACCGAACGTAATGTGGTTTCATCAAGCACGCGCATACAAATCGACTGTGTTACGGAATCTCTGATGGAAGAAACAATTGATTCATTGCTATCAATTGCAAGAACTTCAATACCTTTTTCGTGTAACGTGGTTGCAATATTGTAGCCAAATCTACCAAGGCCAATAATACATACTTTCATACATAATCCTTTATTACGTTATCATAACGCGTTCTTCTGGATATGAATATTCTCCAGGTTCGCGTTTTGTTCTTAAAGCAATAAGAAGAGTTAGAGATCCGATTCTACCGATAAACATACTTAAAGCAATGAGCATTTTTCCTGCAAAAGAGAGATAGGGCGTAATGCCTATTGAAATGCCAAGCGTGGTAAAGGCTGATACGGATTCAAAAAGAACTTCAAGAAAGGGTAAACTATTTTCGGTAATCAAAAGACAAAAAGTGGTAAGAGTCATCCAGACAATCGTAAGTGTTACGAGCGCTAGAGCTCGATAAATTTGATCTTTTGCAATAGAGCGTTTGCCGACATTTACGGTTGCTCGTCCGGCAATTGCAGCATTAATGGTTCCTAGAAAAATTGCTGCGGTTGTTAATTTAATACCACTTCCTGTTGATCCTGGCGCAGATCCTATAAAACAGCTAATCATCAGAGTAAAGAGTGATGCATTTTGCATAGCATCAGTGTGTACGGACATATAGCCACCACTGCGAGAACTGACTGAAGTAAAAAATGCATTGCACCATTGTAAAGGTGCTGGCAGTAATTCAAAAGTGTTATGATGCTCTAGGACCCAAAATAAAAAAGTTCCTGCGATCACAAAGAAAAAATAATATGAAAGAACAATTTTTGTTTGCAGCGAAAATTGATATCGTTTGCTTTTTGTTTTCCACCAGGCAAAAAGATCTTTCCATGTTATAAAACCAATTCCTCCAGAAATCATTAATAAACTGGTGACGATGAGCATATTGTAATTTGTTGCGTAAGAAATCATGCCATTTTTAAAAGGACAAAATCCTGCGTTACAGAATGCTGCAACTGCATGGAACAGAGCATAAAAAAGAGCTTTGGGCAGTGAATAATCAAAACGAATCGTTAAAAAAATAAAAAAAGCGCCCATTAATTCTATGATAAACGAAAGACCGGTAATAAAAAGGAGTGTTTTTTTCATGTCTTTCCATGAATCAAGATCGAGCATTTCGCCAGCCATAACTTGCGAAGAAAGCCCTAAATTGACAAATAAAGAAACGATAAAAAAAGTAAGTGTAATAAGTCCTAGACCGCCTATTTGCAAAAGGGCAAGAATAATCATCTGTCCATAAATAGTAAATTGTTCCAGAGGAATGGTCATCAATCCTGTGACACACATGCACGAAGTTGCGGTAAAAAAAATATCAACAAGGTTCATCGCTTGTGTTCGGGCAAACGGTAAAGAGAGCAAAAAAGTGCCTACAAAAATAGCTAAACTCATCGAAAGCAGCACCGTTCGACTTGGAGAAAACATACGATATTTTGAAGTATTCATAATAATTCTTTCATGATTTATTTTTGTTACGTTATAAAAAATAAAGTAACGGCAACAATAAGCATAAAAATAACGACAAGCGTATTAAAATAAAGCGTAATATGATCTTTAACTTGCTTACCCCAAGCGAACATCACCGCAGCAATCAAAAACATTCGAGCGCCGCGCACAATCAGCGAAGCAATAACAAAAGGAATAAATGATACATGGCAAAAGCCTGCAGTGAGCGTAATAACCTGATAAGGAAGGGGTGTAATCCCTGCAAGAATAATAGCAGTAGCTTCGTGTTCTTGGTATTGATGGCACAGATAAGCAAATTTTTCTGGTGTGGTGACTAATGCAACAAGTTGTTGTCCTAGCAATTCCCAAATATAAAAACCAATCCAAAAAGCAGTAATGCCGCCAAGGACTGAAGCGATTGTTGCGATAGATGCAAAATAAAAAGATCGATTTGGTTTTTCTGAGCAAAATAATAAAAGTAATGGTCCTGCTGGAAAAAAAATAATTGCATCAACAAAGAAAAAAAGGATAAGAATGGCGATTCCGTAAGGAGTATGAACAAGCGTTCCTAGCCAATCATAAAGATTGCGGATATACGTAAAGCCGCGATTTGTAATAGTTCGAATCACAAAAAACCTTTTTTTTAAAAATGCATTTTTTCTTGAAGATATGTCAAAAGTTTGTCCATAGAAATGCGTTCTTGTTTTGTCGTATCACGATCGCGGATGGTTACGCAATGATCTTGTTGGCTGTCAAAATCATAGGTCACGCAAAAAGGAGTTCCAATTTCATCTTGGCGACGATATCGTTTGCCGATTGATCCAGAGTCATCGATAACAGCGCTTAACCCTGCGCGTTTTATGCTTTTATAGAGTGGTTCAAGATGTTCAGAAAGCTTTTTAGAAAGAGGCATAAAAGCAACGGTGATAGGGGCGATTAAAGGTGATAGCGAAAGCACAATTCGTGTTTCGTCATCAACTGTATCTTCGCGATAGGCATTGTATAAAAGTGTTAAAAAAAGACGATCAACGCCAACAGAAGACTCGACTACGTGCGGAATGTATGATTCTTTGGTGTCCTGATTAAAGACAGCAAGGTCTTTTCCTGAATGTTGCGAATGTTGCGTAAGGTCAAAATTGCCACGATGAGCAATGCCTTCGATCTCTTTCCAACCAAAAGGGAAGAGGTATTCAACGTCAACGCAGCGAGAAGCGTAATGAGCAAGTTCATGTTTTTCGTGATCGCGAACACGAAGTGCATCAGAAGAAATGCCGATTTTTTTATAAAAAGCTAAGCGATGTTCTATCCAAAAAGTAAGTGCTGTTTGTGACGCTTCGGGAGCGCAAAACCATTCAAGTTCCATTTGCTCAAATTCACGCATTCTAAATAAAAATTGTTTTGGCGTAATTTCGTTGCGAAAAGCTTTTCCAATTTGCGCGATGCCAAAAGGAAGCGCGACACGTGTTGTGGTCATGACATTTTTAAAATTTATAAAAACAGATTGCGCAGTTTCGGGGCGAAGGTAGGCATGAGAACTTGAGCTTTCGAGCGCTCCTAGTTGTGTTTTGAACATCATATTAAAATTGCGAATATCGGTGAAATCATTTTTTTTGCACGAAGGACATCCTTGTGAAAAATCTGTGTCATCAGCGCGAAATCGATGTTTGCAATTTTTGCAATCAATCATAGGATCATGAAAATTTTCGATGTGTCCAGAAGCTTTCCAGACGGATTCTGGAGCGAGCAATGATCCATCTAATTCAACGATTTCGCCATGATTATTTTCTAAAGACTGGAGCCATGCTTTTTTGATGTTTTTTTTCATGAGCGTGCCAAGAGGGCCAAAATCATATACGCCATTAATGCCGCCGTAAATATCGGCTGACGGATACACAAAACCTCTGCGTTTACAAAGGCTGACTAAAGTTTCTAAAGAAACAGCACTTTTATCTGATTTCATTACACTATTCCTCATTCTAGTTTCTTGGCTAAAAAAAATTAGTATAACAATTTTTTTAAAGAGCGCACAGGCTTTTACAGCTCTAAGAATAAAGCTCGTTATTATCTTAAAAATTACGTATCTTGATCTTCTTTTTAAAGAAGTCAAAATAATAGCAGGGAGTTTATTCTATGATAATTACTAGATATAAAGGAAATAGAGTTATGAATTATGTAAAAGATATACTAATCGCGATTGCTTTTTGTGCTGTAGGCGCTGTTTTGTATAATTTATTTTGTAATCAAAAAGAGTTTGCAAAGCATTTTGCCACGTACGGAATTATGGTAAAGCATATGAATGCTGGAGTGGCAGCTGATAATGGAACGATTGGTCCGGATGCGTTGCGTGCAGCGCAAGAAATAAAAAATTCTGTAAACCCATGGCTTTATGCGCAAGAAAAAGCGCGTGATACGGTAGTGCAAGTTATTGCGCAAACTGCTGAAATTAATATTTTAGAGCCGTATAGAACTCCAAAACAGACCATGCATGCAGGAAGTGCTTTTTTTATAAAAATAGATGGCTATCCAGAAGGATTATTGGTAACGAATGCGCATGTTGTAGAAGAAGCGTATGCGATCTGGATTAAAATTCCTTCATTAGGTCGTGTGATTATAGATGTTGAAATTATAGGAAGGTCTCCAGAACGTGATTTGGCTTTGCTAAAAGTTTCAGAAGAAGGGCTAGAAAAAATTAAAGAAGCGATGGGTTCAATTCCCTATCTTGTCTTGGGTAATTCTGATTGTGTTCGTCGCACGGATGAAGTTCTTACGTTAGGTTATCCGCTTGGCCAAAGTTCTTTAAAGAGTACCTCAGGTGTTGTGAGTGGCCGAGAACATGTTGGCAGTCGATTGTTAATTCAAATTGATTCACCAATAAATCCTGGAAATTCCGGCGGGCCAGCATTAAATATAAAGGGTGAAGTGATTGGTGTTACGTGTTCAGGTGTTGTGACCGCGCAAAATGTTGGTTACATTATTCCGATTAATGAGTTAAAGCTTATTTTTGCAGATTTATATAAAACACCATTATTGCGAAAACCATTTTTAGGATTTTTCTTAAATAGTGGCAGCAAAGAATTGGCGCTACATTTTAATAATCCAGTTCCTTCAGGTTGTTATTTGATTGATGTTTTTGAAAAGAGTCCTATTGCCAAAGTTGGTATAAAAACAGGCGATATGATTTACGAAATTAATGGTATTTCAGTCGATGAATATGGAGAGCTTGCGCTCTCCTGGACCGAGGATAAAATTTCGTTGAGTGATTATATTTCTATGATAGAAATTGGCCAAACTATTAATATAGTTTTCTATCGTAATGGAACAAGGCACGAAGTTAATTTTATATTTGAGCCAACAGAGCTTCCGCCCGTAAAACATGTTTTTCCAGGTATTGATTATTTAGATTACGAAATTTTTGGCGGTATGCTTTTTCAGCCACTCAATTTGAATATCGTCTCTGTTTTGGTTAATAACGCTCCTATTTTAACTCGTTATGGTCTTGCAAAACATCAAAAAGATCCAGCTTTGATTATCACGCATATTGTACCAAATTCTCAAACGCAAAGATTGAATATTTTAGCGGAAGGAACAATCATTTCAGAAATTGATGGTAAAGTTGTAAAAACGATGGATGATCTAAGAAGAGTTTTATTTCAAGCACTTGATAAAGAACGAATTACGTTTAAAACAGAAGAAGGTATCTTTTTTGTCTTAAACGTTAAAAAAGTTTTGGAAGATGAACTCAAGCTTTCGCAAGCATATCAATATCCAATTTCTCCGTTTATGAAAGAATTAATTAACAGAAAATTGCCAGTTCAAGATAGTCATGCTTTGATTAAACCGGCTTTGCCAAAACTTTTTAATTTTTCAAATCAATAAAAAGGTTAAAAGAGTATGAATCGTAAAGAACGGCTCGATGTTCTTATGCAAGAACGTTATGCGCATTTAACGAGAAACCAAATTCAAAGTTTTATTATGCAGGGTATGGTGCAGGTAGATGGACAGATTGTAACCAAATCAGGAAAGATTTTTTCTGAACATGTCTTTATTTTTTTAGATAATACTGTTCCTAAATATGTGTGTCGCGCAGGATTTAAATTAGAAAAAGCATTAGAACATTTTGCGCTTGATGTGACTGGATTTGTGGTCATGGATGCGGGACTTTCGACGGGTGGATTTACTGATTGTCTGTTGCAAAAAGGGGCAGTTAAAATTTTTGGCGTTGATGTTGGTTATAATCAAGTGCACGAAAAAATAAAACGTGATGAGCGAGTTTATGTGATGGAGCAAACGAATTTGCGTTACGTAACATCGATAGGTCAGATGGTTGATCTCGTGACGCTTGATTTGTCCTTTATTTCCGTCTTAAAAGTTATGCAGGCGGTCAAAGCTGTTTTAAAACCGCAAGGTCTATTAATTGTTTTAATTAAGCCGCAATTCGAAGCCGCTCGTAATCAAGTTGGCAAGGGTGGCGTTATTAAAGATGAGACTATTCATAAAGAAGTGGTAGAACGCGTGACGCAAGGCATTATTGCGCAAGGATTCGCTCTGACAGGCGTTGTCGAGTCGCCAATTTTAGGCAGTTCGGGCAATAAGGAATTTTTAGCTTTATTTAAAAAGAATGAATAAGTCTATTTTGTAACTTGTTCTGTAAAAAGCCTTGCATTTCTTTTTTAAAGCTTGCTATAATTTCAATTAGAAATATTAAGCAAGTTTATAAAAGGGGAAATGGTAGGTTAAAATGGATAAAAAATATTTTATTATTTTGGTTGTTGGTTTGTATAGTGCAAGTGTATTTTCAGCTCACGAAGGTGAAGGTTTCAACAGTTTTTTTCTTGATGATGATTTTTTAGATGCTGTAGATAGAGATGTTAATTCAGGCGGTAAAATTGATATTGCGCACACTAGGCATCGTGATTCTGTTGATACACAACAGCAAACAATAGGTCATGCGATAGCAAGAACAGTAAGTCGCACTGATCAAAGCGGTAGTTCTGTTCCCGTTCGTCCTAGTTCTGTAGCTGTAGATAGTTTTGGTGATGCGCCAATAAGAAGTCGAGCAGCGAAAAAAAAATCTCAATCTATAATCAGTAGTCTTAGTGATGCTAGAACTATTGATGAAATGACTCAAGATAATGGTGATAATCATTATTTTGGTCAAACTAATGTGGTTGCAGTAAATGAAAAAGGTGTAACGACTTTTCCTCGTGAGTTAACTTATGCTGAGGTGAGATTAAAGGAGAGATTAAAAGATCAAAGAAAATCACTAGCTACAGCAATAGCAAACTTAAAGGGAGAAGCATTTAACGAAGATGGATCTTTACGACCAGGAAAAGCGTTATTAGTTAAAAAAATTATTAAACTTCAAGACAAGGATCTTGCATTGCTCAAACAAATTTTTGAATTAAATGGAACAGCATCACTTCCACCATTAAGATTTGCTCAAGATGCTACTACTGCAGTTGGGCTTATTCAGCAGATAGAAGCATTAGAAAGAAATAATCAAATAGATGAAGCTGCTTTAGTTGGTCAAGATCGACTTCGTGACGATGCAAAACTTTCTTTTAAACAATGGATAGCGCAAAGAAAAGCAAAAATTCAACAACTACAAGCAAAACTTATAGCATTACAATAATAAAAATGAGGGGAAACAATGAAAAATATAAAGTATGTTGTGCTCATATTTTTTGTCTTTTTGTCGCAAGACTTCATTTTTTCAGGTCATCATGAAGACATTTTTCACGAAGCATATCAATGGCCTACAGATATTCCGGGTGAAATGCATAGTGAACCTGTTGTGACTCATCGAAATATTGTAACAGCAAGGCCTAGTCATGATTCTGGTGATAATGATTTTATAGGGGAGCATAACATATTGCCTGATAAAGTTTCATTTAAGCCTGGCTCTGGTGAATCGCTAGATTTATATTTGAAAAAAAATGATCCAAATCCTGTTGCACCTGTTGATTCAGGAAGTGTTGTTGCAGAAAATCCATATGCTCCAGTTGATGAAGCAGGATTGTTCCCTGATCCTACAGATGTTGGCTATGAACATTTTTCAAGAGAAGCGAGTTCTTTATTTGGTTCTTATGTGCCTCCTGCAACTGTACAACCGCATGCAGATGATCCTGAAGTGGCAGTTAATGCTGATGTGCCGGCAAGTAGTAGTGATACATTGTCGATTGCAAAGGGAGTGTTAGAAGGATTAGGTGGAAAAATAGGTGGTGGCATGAACACAGAAGAGCAAGATAAAAAATTTCTTCAAGATCAACTTGATGATCAAAAAGTGATTAACAGTATGCTGCAAAGAAAAACACCAAGTTTAGCTACAAAAGTTATGGCATACATTAGATCAAAAATTTATAGTAAGAAAAAAACAGAGGCCTATGTTTCCCTGCTTAAAACGAATATTGAAAACATGAATATAACAATAAAAGATGATTATCTAGAATTAGCCAAAAGCAATCAATTACCAGCAGGCCATAGAGATAAATTAACTCCAGCAGCAAAGTTAAGCATTCAAAGAGAAATAGTTCGGGCAAAAGAAAATATTATTGATTATCAACGTGCTTTAAGTGCTCTTGGCGTAATAAATGACAATGCTGTTGCAAATGTAGCTACTCCTGTACAAAGTCCTTCTGCGGCATCTGTGGAAGAACCTGTAGCGAATCCAGTTGTATCTACAAAAGAATCATCAAGTGATGGTAGTGCATTGCAAAAAGATGCACCAAAATTAGAGCCAGTAGAACCGGTAGACCTAAAATCAGTAGTCGTAACAATAGGAAGAAAGGCTTTATTAAAATTGAAGCAACAAAATAAAGGTAAAGTTGATTTTGTTAAAAATGAAAATTTTATGGAAGCTCAAAAGGCTGTTGATACAGAATTAGCAAAAATAGCTCATAAAAAATTAGATGGTCCAGAGGATCCATCAATATGGGCTGAATTGTATGCTTTTTTTCATAAAACTGTTTATAGCAAAAGAACTATCAAAAAAACATTAGTTGATATTAATCATGAAATAATGACAATAACATTTGAAATTACAAATCAAAAAATTATGCTGATTAATGATGTTATGCGAGAACGTAATAAGATGGATCCATCACTTAAAAAAAGAAAACAGAAATATATTTTGGAATTACAAGCAGAGCTTGTTGATTTAGGTCATATAGCAAAAGTATTAAGTGATGCTGTTGGTGAAGAACCTGATGCTGTTAGTAGTCATCCTGCATCTTCAGATACAACTGTTCCAGTAGAAGCTGCTCCTGTTGAGCCAGCTCACGATGTTTCAGAAAGTTTAGATGGTGAAAAAAGTTCTTCAGAAGGTTCTTCTGAGAAATCGGTAGAAGTAGATTCTGTTCAAACAAATAAAGATGCAAAAGAAGATAAGCTTGATGCTGAAGGATTAAGGGCAAGGATTAAAAGTTTAAAAACAAAAATTATTGATGAAGGCGTTAGGTCTACTGCTCATATAGATCCATTTGCATCATCTTTGACTCCTGATCAAGAAAGTGTTTTAAGAAAACATGATGCATTGATTGCAGGGTATAGAACAGAATTGGCAGAACTAAAGGCGCAACTAAAAAAGTTAGGAACGTAATTTTTATAGGTAAGTTACAATAGGTAGTGTGTAAAATTAGAATGGATAATGATGGAGTTTTGATATGAAAAAATTTAGTTATTTTTTAATAATAGGAATGTTTTTTATTAATTTTATACAAGCATTTCCAGAAGGTCGTAGTGAAGGTTTAGATGGTGAGTTTATTAAAGATGGATCGCCAGTGAGGGATAATGGTGGCTCTGAATTTCATGAACATCATTCAGACGTTATTTCAAATGATGTTGTACCGCCAAAAAGTACATTTGAAAAACATGCTACACCATCAAATTCTGCTATAGTCAATCATTCTATGCAAACAGTAGCTCAGCCAACAGTCGATTCAGAATTTCAATCAAATGATCTAAGTACAAAAACTCAAGTAAGTGCGGTTTTAAGTGGTGTTGATGCAGAAACAATTAGTTCTAGATCGCACGTAAAACAATCAGTTCCATTAACAAGAGAGCAAATTGGTGCAAAAATGAGAGAACTAGAGCATGCGATTTTTTTAAAAAATCAAGAATATAAATCTGATTTTTTATCAGAAAGTGACAGGTCTCTTTTGATTAGAGAGATTACGCAAAAGCAATTAGAATTAGATCACTTGACTAAGCAATTTAATAGTATGCCAAAACCAAAAGAAAATCGTGTTAAAGAAAACCCTCAAAGACAACCTGCAACGCAAATAAATAAGATTGCAGAGATGAAAGGTGATGAAAAACAGCATCCAAGTATCTGGACTCGTTTCACCACTTTTTTAAGATCAAAAACATTGAGTCTTGAGGCTAAAAAGGCAGAAGTTGCGAGTATTCAAAAAAGAATAGAATTAGTAAATCTTGACATTACGCAATATAAAGAAGTTTTAAACTCTGATGATTTTAAAAATACAGGAACATATACACAAAAGATTACTTATAATCGTAATTTGTTTGTAAAAACATATAATGCTGCTCAAATTAGAGATAAATTACTTTCGTTACATCAAGAATTAGCAAATCTTAATCATATGCAAACAGTTTTTCAATCTTCATGATTGCAGTAAAACAATAGCATATCTTTTTTTGATTGTTATGCTTTATAAAAATAAAAAAGAGTTAGTAAATATTTTTTGCTAGCTCTTTTTTATTTTACCGTTATTATTTCTTTGTATCATGCGCCTGTAGCTCAATCGGATAGAGCGCCGGACTTCGAATCCGTAGGTTGCAGGTTCGATTCCTGCCAGGCGCGCCAAAAATTTTTTGTAGATTTCTTTGAGTATGCGCCCGTAGCTCAGTAGGATAGAGCGGTAGATTCCTAATCTGCAGGCCACAGGTTCGATTCCTGTCGGGTGCGCCATTTAAAAAAAGGTTGGTAGTGATAACATTTTCTTATATTGTTATTGGAACGTCTGCTGCAGGTCTTGCAGCTCTTCAAAAAATACGATCTCTTGATCAAGTCGGATCGATACTCTGTTTATCGCAAGAAGCTGAACTTCCTTACAATAAATGTTTTTTAGTAGATTGGTTGGCGCAAGAAAAAAATCTAGAAGCTGTTTTTACAAAACCACTTTCTTATTTTAAAGAACATAACATTGAGTTGATGCTCAATAAAAAAGTTGTTGAGCTTGATAGAAATCAAAAAAAAATAATCTGTTCAGATGGGCAAGTTTTTTTTTACCATAAACTTTTAATTGCAACAGGAGCGCGACCTTTAATTTTGCACGAGCCAAAAGATGGCGTATTTTCTTTTTATACACTTGCTGACACAGTATTATTAAAGGCTTGGATTGAGCAAGTATTGGTAAAACAGGTAGTGATCATAGGTTCTGGATTAACAGGTATAGAAGTAGCTGATGCTTTGCGAGTGTACAAAATTAAAGTAACAGTAATTGAGCAACAGGAACATGTTTTAAAAAGACATATGGATCAGAAAGCTGCAGAAGTTTTGCACAATGTTATGGAAAAAAAGAATGGTAACGTTTTAACAAAAACAAGCGTAAAAGATATTTTGTATGAGCAAGGTAAGGTTATTGGTGTTCTTTTGTCCGATGATACAATGATAGCAGCAGATGCCGTGATCATGGCTTTAGGGTCAGTTTTGAATAGTGATTTTGCTGAAAAATCAGGACTTGTTTGTCACGAAGGAGCGATAGTAACGGATCAATTTTTGCAAACAAATGATGCATCAATTTGTGCAGCAGGAGATGTTGCGCTCGTTACGCATAAGCTAACTGGGCAAAAAGTACGCACACATTTGTGGTCCGATGCGGTACAACAGGGAATGTATGCCGCTTTTACGTTATGCGGACAACCTAAAATTTATCCAGGAATTTTTCCAATGGCGCATTCTGTTTTTTTTGGGTTTTCGTTTTATAGCGCAGGAATGATTCATGCAGATGATTCTTTTGATGTTCGAATTTCGTATGATTCTGGTTATGAAAAAGTAATCCTTGATAGCCAAAAAGTTGTGCAAGGCTTTATTTTACTTACAAAAAATAAAGAAAAAATAGCAGCTTTAAAGTATTCGTTACTGCATCAAACAGTGCACGAAGAGTATTGAAAGCGCTTTCGCTTTACTTTTATACTAGTAATAAAAAGTGATACGTAAAAGTAAAGTGAAAGAATGAAGAAGCTGCTTTTTAGCATAATTTTTTTATATGTCTCGTTATCTCTTGCAGCATCTTTTCCCTGGTCAGTTGTCTATAAAAAAATATATTCATTTTCAGAACGCACTCAAAATCAAGCAGAGCAAGAAGCTTTGTTTAGAAAAAAAGATGTAATGCCTTTTACGCAGTTGATATTTTCGTGGAATGGTTTTTTGCCAGAAAAAGGTAAATTTGTTTTTTTTGTTCGAGTTCATATTGCAAACAAGTCTGATGATGATTGGGAGCCGTGGCACAAAGCTATTTTGTGGTCGCAAGATGAGCAGCGATCATTTTTTAATAAAGAACCATTCGATATTTATAATCATGTTCGTTTAGAAATCAAAGATGGATCTATGGCCGATGGTTTTGAAATTAAAGCATTATCTGATGATAAAAAAGCTATGCAATCGCTGTATGCATTTTTTGTCTGTGTTTCTAATTACACACAATTTAAACCAGAATTGCCTTACAAAGCGATTAAAGATTTATCGAGTGTGTATATTCCTGAGGTGAATAAAAAATCTCAAAAATTAATCGATCATCCGCGGATTAATGCATTATGTTCGCCAACAACAGTCAGTATGTTTTTGGAATTTCTTTTAGGTAAAAAAATAGATTCTTTAGAAACAGCGCGCAACGTATATGATGCTGGGCTTGATGTTTTTGGCAGTTGGCCTTTTAATTGTGCCTATGCGTTTGAAAAATCAGAAGGTCGTTATTTTTTTTATACAGCGCGCCTTTCGTCTTTTGCGCAATTGCATAATTTTTTGTGTCAGGGAGTTCCTGTTGCGGTAAGTATTCGTGGGCCGATTAAAGGCGGCAGGACGGATTATAAAAATGGTCATTTTATTTTAGTTGTCGGATTTGATAGCGTGCATAAAAAAGTTATATGTTACGATCCAGCTTTTGAGGTCTTGGAAAAAGTGGAAATTGCGTATCCTGTCGAAGATTTTTTAATTGCGTGGGAAAAATCCTATCGAATGGCTTATTTGGTTCATTCAGTCTAACATAAAATTTTAGCTTACAAATAATGTTTCATCTTCGCGATCGTCATCCTGAGGCGCGATCCAAGCGCCGTGAGG
>CAZJPB010000023.1:0-14967 GCA_964547785.1 uncultured Pseudomonadota bacterium
TTAAGCATATTTTTAACCATAAGCACACAAACTCAGCTCAATGCAGCAGCTGCCGCTGATGCAGCAAATCCATCAGAATCAGAGCTTGAAGCAGTAACTCGAGAAATGAAAGAAATAGAGAAAGGTAATTTATGGATTTCTCATGGCACAAGATATCACGAACTTGCAAAAAAGAAAAAAATGCTTAGCAGCGCTAGCAAACAAACAATGCTGCTTTCTGCTATTAAAAGTAGCGCAGGAGCAGGGGCTGTTATGACAACACAATTACATACCTCTCAAGAATTAGATAAAGCTATTCAAGAACAATCAAAAGCTTTTGAAAATTTTCTTCTAAAATTAAAATCTGTTCCATGTCGAAATATTGAATACTTAAGAACAGGAGTAGATGTTTCCGTGCAAAGAGGTGGCAGATCTGATGACTGTAAAACAATATTTAGTAATTTAGAAGTTACTGATCGAAATTTATCAGATTCAGTAGTAGAAATTTTATCTGATGCTTTAAAAAAAGATTTTTTAAATTATATAAATCATCACGAAAACCATCGAAATTGTTTTAAAGGTTGTAGGTTTGGATTTGGTGGCCAATTTTCAATGGAAGCATTAGAAACACTTGATAATGAATCTTTAGTTTCGATTGTTCCATTTGTAACAAATTCAGAAAATGAATTGCGTGGTAACATAAAAAATTATTCACATAGATATCCGTATCAATTTGATGGAAGGGCTTTAGAGATTTTGCGCAGCAGGGAATATACAATACGAATTCGATAAAAAATATTTTTTATAAAAAACTAAGAGCTAAACAATGAACATTAAACTCATTTTTTTAAATATATTTTTAACCATAAACATACACACTCAGCTCAATGCCGCAGCAGCCGCTACTAAATCTATTCAAAGCGCACATGAAAAACAATGGGCGATCTATATAAAAACACAGGCACAAAAGCCAGAAGTAGTTGCAGCCTTATTAGCCAAGGCACAAATAAACAACTTGACTCCATTCGAAAAAGATACCTTAAAAGCATATCAAGACATATTGACGACTGCTCAACCTATAGCATAACACTAAAAATTCTGCCCTAAACTTTCAAATTCTATAAAATACTTCTTTTATGCATTATGTGCGCGATGCACGTTCATTTTAAGTCTGCCTCAAACTATTCATTATTATTTCTATTATGCATTTGACATTTAAATAACTTCAAATAAAATAAACAATAGACACTATAATAAATTATTTAAAAATGGAGAAATAATAATGAAATACGTCTATACAATATTAATATTAAGCTTACTCAGCTTTACTTTTGAAGTTCAATCAGCATCAGCAAGATCGACTGCAGGCTTTTTTGCAAGAACAAGAATGGCTTTGCGCGCTAAAGGTACTACTTTCTGCGCAGGAGCAGCTAAACTCGCAAGACGCTATGCTGTGCCTGCTGCATATGCAACAGCATTAACAGAAATATGTGCTGTATCTTTTATGCACAATGACGCAATAATAGAAAAACGAAAAAAGGCAATTTTAAGAAAAATCGAATTAGAACGATCAAAAGATTTGATTGTAAAGCCTACGAGCTCATTTCAGGAATATCTTAATGATGAAAAACATTATTTTAATAATTCTGCACAAATAACAATTCCTACTTATTGGGGCACGATTTCATTCAGAGCAGAACTTCTATATTATTTGGCAGAAGATTCATCTCAAGGCTTTATTCAGCGCGAAACAAATTTATTGCGTGCATGCGTGCAATTAAGCGATGATCAAAAAGTATTTATCGAAGCTTGTCCTGAAGAAAATTGTTTGTATGCTAAATTTTCTATTTTTAAAGCAATAGACACTCAAGGTAATGATATTACTGCAAGTCTTTCCGCAGAAGAACTTGCTGCTGTACGATTAATTTATAATGAAATTATGAAACTCAAAGAAATGCGTGATGCAAAGACAAAAGATATTCCAAACAAATATCTTATTACAAAAAACCGCGTTTATGGATTTGCTAGTAAAAAAGAATTAAAAATGATTTTTGCCAAAACTGCATCAAGCGCGCCACACAATATTCCTGCTCTTTTTGACGCATTACAAGAATTAGAAGCAAGATCTGAAAAAGATTATTCATGCGTTTATTCTTACATGGAAGATTATCGAAAAGCACATTCTAAACCCGTTTATGCAAGCATTAATTACTCACTACAAAAATCAGCTACTGTTTCTAAAGAATTTATTTCTCACTATGTTGTTGCTCCAGTCGTAAATCTTTTTGGAAAAATCAAAGGTTTATTTAGTTAATTTTAATAATTATCAAATTAAAAAAAATAAGAGCTGTCTTAAAAAACAGCTCTTATTTTTTTACACAACATTTTTTGTTGTTACATTCCGATAAAATCTTCAATCTTCGATTTTAAGCCATCTTTGCTCATGCAGCCTGTGTATTTATGCTTTACTTCGTTATTTTTAATAAAAATAAAAGTCGGAATCGATGTCACGCCGTAATGAATAGAAAGCTCGCGACACTCATCAACATTTAATTTTGCAAATTTAACTTTGTCGCCTAATTCTTTTTCAAGCTCATCAAACAAAGGCGCCATTTGTTGACACGGTCCGCACCACGTTGCATACACGTCAATCACGACTGGCAAACTTGAACTACCAATTTCTTCTGCAACATTTTCTTTAGTAAGCATTACAGCCATAAGTATCCTTTTATAAAAAAAATTATTTTTCTTTAACATAGCTGATACGCATAAAAAAGCTATGAACTTTTGTCTTTTACAAAGATTTTTTAGCACCAAAAAGATCTTGCACGTACGCAATCAAGCGCTCTTTTTTTGAAGCTTTACTATGTGCCGCTTTAACTGGCTTTTTTTCAGGTTCAACAACTGGTTGCTTATAGCCACCAAATGTCACACTTAAAAGTGCCTTGAATTTAATTTCTTTTTCGATTGGCCCTGCATTATTTTTTTGATCGCAGCGCAATTTTTTATCAGCTTCGATCAAATAGGTATTTTTTGTTTTTTCATTATCTTTTGAAATAACATGCATAAAAAGATAATCCCTGTTGCCATATCGCTTTACACTTTGCGCATGATCAACAGTCAGCGTTAAAATTTCCGAAAGATCTAATCGGGTGATATTAACGGCTGGATCATAATTTGCAGGAGCATCTTTCGGTGGTATTTGATAGACCGGAATTTGTTTATAGAGGCCATCAAACGTAATATTTTCTGCATTAAACACAAAATCAGACGTGTCCGTAACTTCACCGTAAAAATTGACCGCTGGCTTAACTCCGCCATTCACAGTACTATCTTGCGAACTGAAACCTACCAAAAACAGCGCTGCCACACCACATATTAAAAAAGATATCGTATGCTTCATTTTTAAACTCCTTGACTCATCACTATAATTTAATTGTTTACTGTACTAAAGAGCTTATTTAACAAGCAAGAATACAAAAAAAAGAAAACAAAAAAAACTATTTTTAACACCCTTACATTACAACCTTGTATCGCAAGGGCCTTTGCAAAAACATTATTAGAGCGATATAGTTTTATATATTTCTTCAAATGTGCTCATTAAATTAAAGGCAAATTTTTATGTCTAATAAAATTATAAATATCATTATTTTTCACATATATTTTACTTCATCTATTCTATGTGGCACATTCAAAGCTAATTTTGACTCTATTGAAGCATTTCAGCTTATTGTAACCCATAAAGTTATAGATGAAGAAAAATCTGGGATTTTTTGGCGTTACGCAAAAACCTTGAAACAACTTCTTTTTAAAAAAAATATTACGCTTAAAGAATTAATTACAGCTGTAGAAAAAGATCTTGAGTATTTATATAAAAGACATTTATATTGGACAGCTCCAGTCTTTGATTTTGAAAAATGGCCTACAAAAGCTGCGCTTGAACAAGATATACTTGCTTATAAAGACAGACATCGAATGCGTGTAATAAATCAATTAGATCTTTTAATTAAGCCTATACAAGCTTTAAGTGCCGACTTGCAGCAGTTTTAAAACAAGGTAAACTGAATTATACGTTAAGAATGTTCGAAAAAAAATAATTAAAAGAAAGGATTATTATGTATCATCAAAATTACAGCATGCCGTCGAGCATCAAAAGTTTTATGTATAAAGTCTACGGCTGGATGTCTGTTGCTTTAGCAGTTACTGCTGGCATCGCTTATTATATCGCAGCGACTCCTGAAGTCTATACGGAACTTTTTAAATCTCCCTATTTACTCATCGGTATCGTGATTGCTCAAGTAGCTATCGTTTTGTATCTTTCGTTTCGCGTCATGCATCTTTCGTACCCGCAAGCAGTGATTGCATTTTTAGCGTACGCAATGCTTGTTGGCGTAACTACTTCTTCTGTATTGCTCGTCTACACCATGTCTTCTATTTATATGGCATTTGTTATCGCTGCAGGAATGTTCGCAGCAATGGGTCTCTATGGCTACTTTACCGATGCTGATTTAAGTAGCATGGGCAGCTTTTTAACGATGGGTCTTTTTGGAATCATGATTGCGATGTTTGTGAATATGTTCATGAAAAGCGCAATTGCCAATTATTATATTTCGTTAGCTGCTGTTGGTATTTTTACTCTTTTAACAGCCTACGATGTTCAAAAAATTAAACGCATGGGCGAATCGATGATGATTGACGAAGAGACTCGTAAAAAAGTTGCAGTCATCGGCGCACTTACACTTTACTTAGATTTTATTAATTTGTTCTTACATTTGTTACAAGTTCTAGGTAAAAAACGCGACTAATAAAAAAATAATCTAAACATTCAAATAAGGGCTCTAAAACAACGAGCCCTTACTTTTTTAATAACAAACCCGCTCTTTTACATCGCGATAAGGAAAAAGATGATTCAACTGAAAAATTTGTGTCTTGATTTTGGTTCACAAAAAGTTTTTGATAATGTATCGATGAATATAAGTCCAGATCAAAGAATCGGACTTGTTGGCAGAAATGGTTCTGGCAAATCAACATTGTTAAAAGCAATTCATGGAACACAACATTTAGATTCTGGAACTATTAATGTTACCGGTGGCATCAATGTTGTCTATATGCCGCAGGAAATGGTTCTGGCAAGCACAAAAACTATTTTGGAAGAAGCTCTGAGTTCGTATAAAGAAGTTGGACCATTGCGCGAAAAAGCACTTTTGCTAGAGCCACTCGTTGAAAACAAAGATCTTGCGGCAATCGAAGAATACGCACACGTTGTTGAACGCTTGTCAGAACTTAATGTTGAATACGCAATTGCAGAAACTAAAAAAATGCTTTTAGGTTTAGGATTTAAAAAAGAACAACTTGATCAACCTGTCAGCACGCTCAGTGTTGGTTGGCAAATGCGCGTTGTCCTTGCAAAATTATTATTACAAAAAGCTGATTTTTATCTTTTTGACGAACCTACGAACCATTTAGATATCGTTGCAAAAGATTGGTTTTTAGAATTTTTAGAAAACATGGATTGTGGCTTTATGATCGTGTGTCACGATAAATATTTCTTGGAAAGATTATGCACGGTGATTCTTGAACTCGATCGTGGCAAGGGAACTGTTTACCACGGCAACTATACAGAATACGAAGAAGAAAAAGAAGCACGATTGCACGCTGTACAACAAGCTTACGCATTACAACAAAAAGATCTTGAACAAAAAAAACAGACCATTGCGCGATTCAAAGCTACTGCAAGTAAAGCAAAAATGGCTCAAAGTTTACAAAAAGCTTTAGATAAAATTGAAATTATAGAAGTGCCAACGAGTGCACGAACTGTGCGATTTAACTTTCCTCCGACAGAGCGTCCTGGCCGCATCGTGCTTGAAGTCAAAGATTTATCATTCGCTTTTGAAAATAAAAAAATATTTGAACATGTTTCATTTCAGATTGAACGCGGAGAAAAAGTTGCATTAGTCGCTGCAAACGGTGTTGGTAAAACAACGTTATTTAACGTGCTTTGCAATAAATACAAACAGAACACGGGAACTATTGAGTTTGGATACAACGTTAAAAAATCTCTTTTTGAGCAAGACCAAAATCGTGTTCTTGATCCTAAAAAAACAGTTATCGAAGAAGTCTTTGCTCACGTTGCAAATAAAACCGAACAAGAAATTCGTTCATTTTTAGGTGCATTTTTATTTGGAAAAGAAGAAATAAAAAAGAAAACACAAGTGCTAAGTGGCGGTGAAAAAAATCGTCTGAGCATGGTTAAAGTCTTGTTGCAAGATGCTAATTTTTTGCTTCTTGACGAACCTACGAACCATTTGGATATTCAATCAAAAGAGACATTACTTCGCGCTTTACAACAATTTGATGGTACGCTTTTATTCGTTTCTCACGATCATGACTTTATCAATCATTTAGCAACACGTGTTATTGAACTCACACCTTCTGGCGTTCATAGCTACAGCGGTAATTACGATCTTTATTTAGAGCAAAAAGAAGTTGCTGAAAATATTCGCTCCAAAAATAATCCATCTTTAAACCAAGCTCAAGAAACATCATTTGAATCATCTGCAAGTGATAAAAAAGATGGAAAAGCAGCGCACCTTGCAAAAAAAGAACAGCAACGTTTGAGCAGTAAGATTGAACGACTTGAAAAAACAATTAATGAATTAAATGCTTCGTTCGCTGATATTGAATACGGAACTCCCGAATTTGATGAAGTTATCGAATCAATTAATCAAGCAAAACAAGATCTTGCAAAAGCACAATCTGAATGGGAAGCACTTTCTACAACTAACAACCTTTAATTTAAAAATATTAATAATTTTTAAAAATAATACTTCATCTTCGAAATCGTCTTCCTGAGGCGCGATCCAAGCGCCGTAAGGATCCAGGATTATTAAGCTATCAGGATTATTAAGCTATAATTAGGGAAGCATAGCGACGGCTGATAGATGATCCTTGCGTCACTTCGTTCCTGAGGATGACGAGAGTTATGGCGTATTTTTAAAGACGATATTTTTTTAAGCTGAAGGTTTCTTGCTATATTGCACTTTTTGTGAATAAAAAAATAGATCTTCTGTATAATACTTCAAGTAAAACCTGGATCCTCACGGCGCTTAGATCGCGCCTCAGGAAGACGATCTCGAAAATGAAGTATTATTGTAAACTGAAAATTTTAGGTTCTAAATCTTAAGACAAATCTTCAACAATTATATTTGCACGACAAAATGGACAAGTTGGACTTTTTAACAACATCCATGGCAATAAACAAAATCTATGAAATTCGTGATTGCAAGGAGTTGCAACGGCAGATTGAAATGTATAATTCGAAAAACAAATAGTACAAAATTGCTTTTCATCATCTACTGTTTCTTGTCTCTCTTCAAAATTTTTTAATGCTTCCAATGCTTTATACACACTAAATAAGTGCATAATTGATGTTTTTTGAAACAATCTTTTTCGCATCTGTTTTTGTAATGCTTCGTCTTCAACATATGCTGCAATAAAATCAAGTTTTTCCATAAAAGGTATTTTATAGACATCGCATGATGAAAAAATAAGATTAAATATATCAAGATCTTGATGTTTTAATAATGCTATAAAAAAGTTTACCTGTTGTTCAGATTTTTTTAAAAATGGTATCTCACATTCTTTTGCAACACTCAAAGCTTTTGGGCCACTAGAAGCTGCTTTTATCCAAATATTCGGATTTTTTTTTGCATGAGGAGCCAACACCAAAGCTTTTTTCATTTTTCCATTTTGAATAGCTGCCTCAAATTTTTTTTGGAGAAATTTCTTTTTTGCCTCCTCACCTTTAACAATAACTTGCGGTCTGTCATCATAACCTTCATCATAAGCTAGAGCTTGATCCGCTGATTGCAGACTACAAAAACTGCACAACAATACAATAAAAAAAACAGCTTGCTTCATCAATACCTTTCGTAATTAAATTTATTACAAAAGCATAAAGCTTTTAAATGAAAAAAAATAATAAAATTTCAAAAAATACAGCATAACGCCTTGAGCTTAGAAAATATCGAATTTAAAAATATATCACAACTCTCGTCATCCTTGCGTCACTTCGTTCCTGAGGATGACGAGAGTTCGAAAATTTTTTTAAAATTATTAACTTTTTTATTTTTAAATTGAAAGTTTTATATCTATTTTTTTTTCTGGCCTTGGAGTCCCTGGATCATCCGCAGAAGCTGCTCGTTTTCTGGCTTCTCTTGCAGCTGCAACTAAAGCCAGATCTATTTTTTCTTCATCTTTAATAGTTTGAAGTCTTTTTAAAACGACAACAGCTGATTTTTGATGATGTTCATCGCTACGATTTTTCGTAAAAGCAAGTATTTCATCGGTAATATCAGCTTTTGTAAAAATACCTTCCTTAAATCCAAAATTGAGCATCTTAATGTTGCCCGTCTTGATTACGATTTCTAAATCTTGTTGTCGAATTTTAGCATTTTCAGATGGCTTTGCTCCGCACATTGTAAGCATTTCTAAAATACTTATTTTAGTTTTTAGCCCAGGAGTATAACATGATTCATCGACAGGTTTATTATCAAAAAAATGATCTGGAAATCCTGCTTTACAATAAACTTCAAATAATTTTTCCAACATGTATGAACCACGAAATCTTTGACTTGCAGCAAAATACCAAACAGGCAAACCATCTTCATTTACTGCATGAACATTCGCTCCCGCTGCAAGAGCTGCATCAAATTGTGCACGATTACGAAACTTACAGCTTGCAAAAAGCCCTTCTGTTGCTTCTTCTGGAGTTTTATACACATAAAGATCTTGCAAGCGTTTATGTTGTGCGACATGATCTGCTACAAAGAAACCTGCTTCTTCTCTTATTTTTAAAGCCTCAAGCTCCTCTAAAAATAAAGTTGCCGAAGAACGAGGACATTTATTTTTACGCTTTTGAGTAAACGCAATTATTCTATCGGTAATATCAAATTCTGTAAAAATACCATGCTGAAATCCAAAATGTAATACTTCAATATCTCCTGATTCAATGGTGATTATTAAATCTTTTCGTCTAATTTTAGCAATTTCAGATGGCTTTGCACCAAACATCGCAAGCTTTTTTAAAATATTTATATTATTGGCTTTAAGAGCAACAGTATAACATGATTCATGCGCAGGTTTATTATCAAAAAAATGATTTTGCTGTCCTCTTTCACGATAAACTTCGAATAATTGTTCTAACACATATTCTACTCTCCATCCTTGGCTTACAGCAACATGCCAAACAGGCAAACCGTCTGCGTTTACTGCATGAACATTCGCTCCCGCTGCAAGAGCTTCATCAAATTGTGCACGATTGTGAAACTTACAACCTGCAAAAAGTGCTTCTGTTGCTTCTTTTGGAGTTTCATACACATAAAAATCTTGTAAACGTTTATGTTGTGCGGCATGGTCCGCTGATTGCAAACTACAAAAATAAAAGACTAAAACAAAAAAAATATAATTCATCGATACCTTTCACAAGTAAATTTTAAGCTGAAAGTTTTGTATCCATTTTTTTACCTGGTCTTGGAGTCCCTGGATCATCCACAGAAGCTTCTCGCTTTCTTGATCTTTGCACAACAGGACACATCGCAGATTTTCTTGCTGATCTCGAAACTCTTGGCACGACTTGATACGTACCTTCTTTCATTTTTTTAAAAGCTTCTAAAAATTTTACGACTGAACTATTTTCGCGCGTTCTGCTAAGTAATTCTGCATATCCTATCACTCCAGCAATATCATCTTTTATAAAAATACCCCGCTCAAAAGCAAATGTTAATGATTGAAAACTGCCTGATTTAATAATAGCTTTTAAATCTTTTTGTCTAATTTTAGGATCTTTAGAAGGCTGCGCTCCGCACTCTTCTAGCAATTGCAAAAGACCTAATCCTTGCGTCTTTAATCCACGCGTATAACCAGATTCTTCTGCAGGAATATTTTTAAGATGTGCTCCAAAAGTAAATAATTTTTTCAACATGCGCATTCTTCCTTTATGCGTTGCCGCAACATGCCAAACAGGCTTACCCTTTTTATTAACTGCATTTACATCTGCTCCTGCTACAAGAGATGCCACAAACTCTTCATAATTTCCTGACTTACAACTTCTAAAAAGAGCTTTTGTTGCTTCTGATAGTTCTTCGTGCGCATCGCCTGCTGCAATACCACCAACTTCTAACATTGCTGGATGTGTATTTGTAAAAAAAAGATTAAGACAAAACAATAAAAAACATGCATTCACAGAATCTCCTTTTATAATAGAGATAAAAAAATCTGATGCATGATAAAAAATTAAAATATATTTTGCAAGTTTTTTATAAACAGAGCTTTATTTTTTACTCTTCTTCAGACAACGTAAAGGTGATTTTTTTATAAAGCATCAGAATTCCCCATAAATTTATGAGTAACAAAAGCACGCCTGCCATCGACATAATAGTCAATAGTTGTCGCTCGCTACCAACAAAAGAAAAGAGTAAAAAAATAATAATGCCGTAACATGCATACAAAGATTTTCCGTAACGCGGCGATAAAAACGCTGCAGCTTTTTCACCGACAGAAAAAATAGCAATCATATTTGAATAGCCAAGCAAGAAAATAAATGCAGGCCACAAAATATACGTAAATGAAATATACTCTTCGATTGCAAGCGCGATAACATGACCTTCGTGAATTCCTTGATTCCAAAGTCCTGTTACTAAAATCAAAAGCACACTCATCGTACAAATAACAAACGTGTCTAAAAATATGCCAAAAATACTGAGTGATGCTTGTTTTGCAGGATTTGCTTCTTCAGTTTCGCTATTAATAACTGCTGCATAACCAATACCAATATCACTTGCATAACAAGCCCGCTTGAATCCATGCGACATCGTCATCAAAACACTCGATCCTGCAAATCCACCGACTGCTGCGTGACCGGTAAATGCAGATTTAAAGATCAATGCAAACATCTCAGGTAACAATCTAATATTGCTGATTAAAATAAAAAGACTCACGCACGTAAAAATAAGAAAAAAAACAGGAATCGTTATGCTTGCAATCATACCAACGCCACCAATTCCCTGACGAGTTGTATAAAAAATCATAAAGAGCAGACTTGCAATAACAAGATAATGATTAAGACCCCACATCGAAACTAACGTATGAGTCACAATTCTGAACATATACATATCCGTTCCATAGATGCATAACAACACACAAACAATGCGCGGAATCCACATATTGGAAGTTATTTTTTGCAGATAATACATAGGTCCGCCATCATAGCTCGCATCATGATTTTTAATACGATATTTAATCCCTAAATAAATTTCTGCATACTTTACAATCATGCCAATAAAGGCTGCTATCCACATCCAAAATATCGTACCAGGCCCTCCAGCTTGCACCGCTGTACAGACAACTACAATATTGCCGATGCCCATACATCCGCCAAGTGAGGCAAAAAATGCTTTGAGCGGGTGAATGCCTCTCTTATGATCATCATGTTTAGAAAAAATTAATGAGAAAAAAAGTTTCGTTATTTTTTTAAAATTAACAATTTGAAACCATCGCGCTTTTACAGAAAGAAAAATTCCCAGCAAAAGAATTGCCGGGATTGCAACATAGTCCCATACATATCCATCAAATGCAGATATATAACGAAAGAACGATTCAATCACGTTCTTAACTCCCCTAGGTAATATAAAAAGTATTACTCTTGATCTTCATCATCAAGACCTTCTATCAGATCTTGCATGTCAAAATTAGTTAACATTTCTTCTTTTTTTTCTTGATACGCTATGCGCTCTTTATTTTCTAGCGGAACATCGATGTAGTCAATAAAAAGACGTTTTGAAAAACCTCCTTTTTCTGTATGCTTTTTCTTTTGTGCAGCTTCGATATCTTTTTGATCGATTTTTACAAAAGCTTTAAATTCACGCAACACTTCTTCAAAATCTGCAAGCTCAGAAACCAACTCTTCTTGCGTTTCTGAGGAAAACATTTCCTGCATTTCTTCGATTAATTTTTGCGTTAATGCTTCTAAATATTCTTCATCATCTTCAAGAACATATGATTTACAAGTAACCCCTTCTTTTTCATACATATCGACTATCTTGTCGCGAACAAGTTTATTTAATTCAAAGCGCTTTTTTTTCATCGTGGTCCTTTTCATTACTATTTTCTACAAGAATCTGTGTTGCTTTATCAAGAAAGGTATCATTAAACCCTTCTCTTTTCAAAATTTCAAACGCTATATTTTGATGCGAAATACCTTGCTCTATTTTATAAGGATACGTAATTTCACCATTACTATTAAATGAAGCCGTTACTTTATAATTCAAAAATCTATCTGGATAGTCTTTCTGAAGCAAAGGAACTTTCGGAAAGTGCGTAATCGTGACACACATATTGTGAGAAAAATTACTTAATTGCTCAATCAAAGCATAGGCAGCTGCTTGGCCTTCGTAAAACGTTGTGCCATTAAAAACTTCATCAACTGCTGTAAGCGTAAACTGTGGATAAGATACAGACTCTACTGTTTTAATAAGTTCTCGAGCACGACTTGCGCCAGCTTTAAAATGAGACTTTCCTGCAGCGATATCATCGGTAATATTTAAATAAGTAATAATTTTTGAAAATGGCGTCAGAACAAACGATGAAGCTGTCGCAATGCCAAATGTCTGCGCCAAAATAACATTTAACAATAAGCCTTTCATCGTTGTTGATTTGCCACCAGCATTTGGACCTGTCACGATAATGTTGCCTGGATTATTATGACCAATCGTCAACGAATTTGTAATCGCTTTGTTGCCCGTCAAGCTCGGATTCCAAAAATTTTCTATAATAATTTCTGGTTTTTCAGAAACAATATAATGAGGAAAACACATCGGAATATTTTTCTGTTGCATTTCTTTCATAAATCTTACGCACGAAAGATACGCGTCAAGCTCTGCAACATGCATCATCGGACCGACTAAATGATCTTTAATTTTATGCAAAAGTTGATACGCAACATTCACTCTTCCATACCACGAAAAGAAAGAAGCCTTGCCTTTAAAAGTCTTTGTTTTTAAAAGAGTAAAAAATTGTTTTGCATCATCTGAACTCGTGCGCAATAAAGTCATCTGCTCTTTAAGATCACCTAACACAAAACCATAATCTTTTAATTCTGAAGACCGCTGCACAAGATCGGCAATCGCATCTAACGCATTAATATATTGCGCAACGTACATAAGTTTTGTCTGCAAACTTGTTCTAAAAGTCACGATGTAGCGCATATAATCAGGAAAAAAAAGTGCTGGAAACGCCGTTGTAGGCCCTACTATAATTCCTTCTGCTCCTTTAATATTTTTGCTTTCTGGATAGAGCATCGTAAGGCCTTTAAAAGTCAATCCAAAAAGACTCAAAAGCCCGCCTATTTGCAAACCTTGCTCTTTAACATGATAACGAATACTTTCGATAACGGGAGACTTTGACTCAACAATTGTTCCAATACCAACAACAGGAAGCGCTATCGCAGCCGCAAGCATCGTAATATTTGCTCCTACTGTGCTTACCAGTTTTGTATATGCCGCCATTTCAACCAATGCTGGAGTCTTATTAATAAAGTGTGATGCGCGTTTTGCATACGGAATATTTAAAGCGTCTTGTCGCAACGAATCATGAAAAACATCTTCGTGCCAAAATGACAAAATAGCGCTTTCTGTTTTTTGCAAAATAAGCATCTGCTTTTCAAGCGCTTCAAATAATTCATGATCAGTGGTTAAAGTTTTGATTACTTTTTGATGCGCATACAAAACATTTTTATCATCAGTTGGCGTAATTAATTTTTTAAAAAACGCAGCCTTTCCAGCTTCAGTTCTTGTTCTGTCAAGCTTTAATCCAACATAATACGTTACATCAGATTTTGGGCCACACAACAATTCAAGATCTTTCCACGACGTTACATCAAGAACAGATGGATAGGCATACGGATTTTCGCGTTCATACTGCGCAAAAAGCATATAAATAAGCCTGCACTTTTCTTGCGAAGATAAATGTAATTGTTCATGCAAAGCGGAAATAAGGGCTTCGTGCCATTTTTGATTTTTTGCTTCAGAACGAGAATTTAAATCTTTTAAAGATGTGTCAATTTGATTTAATGTTTTTAAATTTTCTTGCGCGATTGCATAATATATAAGCTCTGAGCAAGAATTTTTGCTCAAAATTAAACTTGCATCTTGAGCTTCAAAAAATAACTCTTGTACCATATCACTACTTTTTGTATCTCTTGCAAAATTTGATACAAAAAAAACAAAAATTGATACAAAAGTAAAAAAGCGAGATCTTAAAAACATACCTAAAAATATCCTCTAAAAATAATACTTTAAACCATTTCCATAACTTAAAATACCATTCTAATGGGTTTTTAGAATGCGTCAAAGTTCTTAAATCACGAACTAGATAAATCATTCCTGTTTTTTAAAAAATCACAAAATACCTGAAAATCCAAGCCTAAACGCTCAGCTATTTCTTGTTGCGAAAGTGCGGCATGAATTTTTACTTTTTTATGCCTCGAAAAAGCACCTGCTATAATTTCTAGATCACTTTGAGCCAAAGAAAGCTTTTCTGCAAGCAATTTTATAAACTCTTTGTTTGCTTTTCCATCTTCTGGAGGACTTTTTAAAAAACACTTCATTGTTCCATTTTTATCTTTAAAAAAACCTATCTTTTTAGAAGAAGGAACAACTTTAAAAGTAAGAACAAGAGCCATATTTTTTCTTTTTTTGAATATTTTTATCTATTAAAACTTGCATAAATAGCTGAATCTCGTATTCTTTATAACCTTACTTAAGAACGCAAAAATATACAACGTGTTAAGGAGAGATGGCTGAGTGGTCTAAAGCGCTTGCCTGCTAAGCAAGTTTCTGGCGGAAGCTGGATCACGGGTTCGAATCCCGTTCTCTCCACCAGCTTTCGTTCTAACGAACTTCAGCTGGCGAGCCAAGCTTGATAACGAAAGCT
>CAZJPB010000024.1:0-14904 GCA_964547785.1 uncultured Pseudomonadota bacterium
AGCTTCTGCCGTTGTTGTTCTTTCAGAGGCTTGCTCATGTTTAACTACAGCAGGTACAGTTTCTTTAAGAATTGCTCTTTCTAACAAAGCTAAAAACTGCGCTTCACTCATTGCATCAGATTCTAAGCCTAATCTTGCTTCCTTAAATGCCTGATAATCACCTTTTCTTAAGGCTTCAAATTCTGCATCTTGATAATTTACCGACATTTTTTCAGCAACACATCGATTGTTAAAACTTCTACGAACAGCCTTAACAAAACATTGTACCGTGTAACACATAACACCTGATGCTTCAGGAGCCGCAGAGGATTGAGCTATCGAACAAAATAATAATCCTAGCAATAAACTGTTTTTCATATTTTTCCACTAAATAAATAAACCGACCAATAATGCTGTTAACAAATTAGAAAGCACTCCGCCCAAAACAGCATATAAACCTAATTCCGTAAGCCATTGTTTTTTCGAAGGAACAAGAACTCCAATCCCCCCTACTTGAATACCAATCGATGAAAAATTAGAAAATCCACACAATGCATACGTTGTTAAGGTCTGTACCCGTTCTGGAAGCTGCATTCCAATCATTTTATGATAAGCTAAAAATTCATTTACCGCAACCTTAATACCTAACAACTGCGCAACACTGAACGCATCATTGCCAGTAAAACCCATTAATAACGCTAAAGGATAAAACAAAATTGAAAAAATTGAATCCAAATTAATCACAGGAAGATTCCATCCAAACCATTGATTCAAATAACCAGAAATACCACCTAAACATCCATTACATAAAGCTATTAAGGCAATAAAAGCAATCAGCATTGCTGCGACATTAAGCATCAAATTAAGCCCATCAGTTGTTCCAATCGAAATTGCTTCAAACACATTTCCTTTACGCTCCGAATCGATATCGTATGCAATATCTTTTGTGGTTTCGGTTTCTGGAATAAGAATTTTTGAAATCAAAATAGTGCCAGGAATCGCAATAATACTCGATGCCAACAAGTGATCGATCGCAACACCCATGCTTGCATACACTGCTAAAATAGCACCACTAATCGTTCCCATACCACTTACCATCACGACCAAAAATTCTGATTTTGTCATACCTAATAAATAATTTTTGATTAAAAGAGGTGCTTCTGTTTGACCCAAAAAAGCATTAGAAAGTGCGCATAATGTCTCAGATCCCGTTGTTCCTAAAAGTGGTCTAAGAGCTTTTCCTAAAACCATGACAATTTTTTGAATAATACCAAAGTGGAAAAGTAAGGCAGTAAATGCACCAAAAAAAATAATAATCGGTAAAACTTTAATTGCAAAAACAACGCCCCAAGGCCCAGATGCATCTGCTAACGATCCAAAAACAAATGCTGTTCCTTGCGCTGCATACGTATACAAATATTGCGTTCCTGCAGAAATTGCTTTCACAACACCTATGCCAACGGTTGTTTTTAACATGATATAGGTCAAGGCCGCCTGCAAGCCTAAAGCTGAAGCAATCAATCGATAATTAATATGTTTTTTATGATGCGAAAAGATCCACGCTACCGCCAAAATAACAAAAATACCAAAAAAATTTAAATAACGATTATATGCAATAAAATAATTCAAAAAACTCATGTACTCACTTTCTTAAAAACAGATCAACCATTCTTTATTTTGTTGGTTGCAAAATTAATTCTCTTAAAGTAATCGGTTTTTCTAATTTGCTCAAATCTAAATCCTTTAAACATTTAAGTGAAAAAACTTTACTTGTATTAAAATCATAACCAGGAAATCTGCGTTGATCTAAATAAGTTGAAACAAGGAAGTCTCCTTCAAATCGAGCAAATGGAGCCAAACATTTTGCTACTGGTTTCGTTAAATCTTCCATTGAATAAACAAAAGTCTGACCTGTATGCGAATCAATAATAGATAACAATGTATCATCCTCGTTTATTGTTGCACTTTTTAAAAAATAATACTCATCCATATTAGGATTAAATCGTGGAAATTCTTGCAATAAGTACAAGTTTGAATCATATATCCGTACCGCAATCGGAGGAGTTTTTTTTTCTACAATTAAAAATTTTTTCCTAGGACTTTCTTTTATCGCAATATTAGCATCCAACCGTTCATGATCTTCAAATGTATCCAAATTAACGGCTAAAAGTCGCATCCTACCTTGACGATTAAATAATAATGGAAATGGCTGTTGCTGATTATGATGACTTAAAAACAAAAACGCATACTTATCCAAATAAACGCAATGACTAAGATGATTATCCTGTGGAAGCATCACCTTAGTTTTTACTTCTAAGGTCGCAATATCACGCATTTCTAAAAATTCTTGTTGTACTTGCTCTTGGCCATCAGGCATTCTAATGCAAATTTGATTACCAGAAAAAACTCCTTCATCAGTCATACCTTTACAAATTGTCAACAAATACTTTGATGGTCCCAATTCAATTCGATCAAAACATTCAAATTCTACGCCTTGACCTTTTAAAGATTGAGTATTATGCCTTAAATCAATATCAACAATTTGTAACAAATCAAATTTTGATCGAGAACTTAAATCAAATATATATTTTTTACCATTCCGTTGACATACTAAAACATTAGAATCAAATAATTCCATATGACGAAAATTTAACGTTATACTATCAAGCTTCCCGCAAGTAATTACATCCAATAATTCTAATTTATTTTTTTTACAAGTAACCAAAAATCTATTGGAAATTAAAAAATCATCACATTCTGCAACTATTCTCATAAGCGGTCCTGCAAAAACAAATAATTCTGCTTTCCAAGTATCATCTAATAAAGCAAAATTATTTTGAACTTTTTTGACTCTTTTATTAGAAAAACAATGCACACACAAACCATCTTTATTTAATAATTCAACAGAAAAAACTGAGTGTCCGTCTTGAGGACGCTGAGCTACTTCTTCGATAAATAAAAAATCTTTACCCGCTAGTACTTTATTTACAATTTTTCTTTTAACCATAAATAAATCTTTTTGAGTGCGACTTATCTTTGATCTTTGAAATAATGTTGCATTCCCTAAACTAAAAGCGTTTAATCCTTTTTCATGTATAGAAAAATCTAAAACTGCAGCTCTTTGCAACTCCTGCGCACAATTAAAACCAGCTTCTCGTGATTCATAAACATTTAACGACTCACCTTCTAAAAGCATATCTTCGTCTGCAGCTGCAACCAAAGCAAACACACATCCACTCATCACGCACAAAAACACTATTATTTTTTTCATCATTCTATTCTTATATTTTTTTAAAACGTTACACTATTTTTAATGCAAGTGTTGCTGGATCTAACTCTTCATCATTTTGAGGCATTACAACATTATTAAAATTAAAAATTTTAAAATTTCTAAATTCTGTCTTAATGCAGAAAAAATTACCCTCAAAAACACCTCTATCGCCAGCTTGAACAGGTATTTGTGTTACTAATTCAAAAACACCATTATTTTTTAGACCAAAAATATCAAATACGTTTCCAGAACTCGCTATTGCAATAAATCGCTCATTTTGGCTCATAGTAACACTATCCAAAAGCCGACTAAATAAAGAACTATGTATCGTAACATTCAACCTAGGAATAAAATTTTTATCAAATACACAAACAGTTGTATAATCTGGCTCTTGCTCTAACTGAATTAAATATTCACCGGAATTGCTTTCCTGAAATTCTGTATACAGATTTGGCACTTGAAACGTTTTATACGTTTGCAAATTCAACAAATAAATATTTTTAGCATCATATCTTCTGTTTCCTGTTAAAAAATATTCTTTTGACTTTTCATTATTTACATATGCAACAAAATATTTTTTAAACAATACGCTATCCAAGACATATTTTGCATGATCTGGAAGCGACAACGAATCAAAAACACCACGCTCTAAATTACAAATACCAATCTTACTTGATTGCTGTAAAACAATTAATGGCTCGGAATCATGTACAGCGCATACTACTGCATCTTTAAACTGATCTGGCAGAAATGTTTGCACAACTCTTTTTATTTCATCTTTATAGAATCGTGCTGTCGGAGAATGTTTTTTATAAAAATCATCTGATTCTTGAGGATCATCAACTTTCGTAATACATTCATTTTGAACACACCATAATTCTTGCCAATAGCACCTTCTTAAAAAATCAACTCTATTGCCTTCGATAAACCGAATCTGCATGCCAGCTAGTTCTCCTATTTCACGTCCTTTTTGATCATAAGCAGTAACAACAGATCTAAGAATACCCTCTACAGGCCTTTGCACAAAAAGCATCTCACCACATGTCCTCACTTGGTCAACAGGAAGACCTTGTTTAAATATTTCTTTTTTAATATGGTAATCTTTTTCTGGCACAAATAATGGTTCAGCATGCAAAGCTAACAAAGACTTTTTATTTTTATAATAATGCGCAATCGCAGCATCTCGCAATCTCATCGCAACATCAAAACCAGCTTCTCGTGATTCATAACCATTTAACGACTCATCTTCTAAAAGCATATCTTCGTCTGCAGCGCTCACCAATGCAAAACATACAAAAAATACTAAGATACATTTTTTCATTATTTTTTCATCTTCATAAATAAAGCCCTGGTTTGACCCAGGGCTTTATTACTATCTTTTTAAAAAATTTTTTATAATTTTTAATTGCTTTCTAAAAACTATAAAGATAACTATAACAGAAAAAAGCCTTTAGTAAAGCGATTTTTTTAAAAAATTGGTTTTGATTTCTTACGTTCTTGATAATCATGCTCAATTAAAGCATCAACGATTTCATCAAGCTTACCAGTCATAATAAAATCAAGCTTTTTTAACGTAAGATCAATTTGATGATCAGTGATACGATTTTGCGGATAATTATAAGTTCTGACTTTTTCAGCCCTCATGCCTCGACCAATCATCTGCCTACGCTGCTCAGAAAGCTCATTTTCTTGTTTTTCTTGCTGTGCTGCTACAATACGAGCTCGCAATTGCTTCATTGCTTTTGCTTTGTTTTTATGCTGCGAACGCTCATCCTGACACGAAACAACAACACCCGTTGGCAAATGCGTAATGCGCACTGCTGAATCTGTCGTATTAACATGCTGCCCGCCCGCACCACTTGCTCTAAAAACATCAATTCGAATTTGATCGGGAGAAATATCAACTTCAACCTCATCAAGCTCAGGAAGCACTACAACAGTTGCTGTAGATGTGTGTACTCGACCACTACCTTCGGTAGCAGGAACACGCTGTACACGATGAACGCCAGACTCTTGTTTAAGCGCTCCATAGACTCCATCACCTTCTATGCTCACCACAACATCTTTTATGCCGCCAAGATCCGTGTCACTCATACTCGTAACTTGTGCCTGCCAGCCCTTTGAAAGCGCATAGTTCATATACATTTTAAGAAGATCAGCGGCAAAAAGAGCTGCCTCTTGACCACCAGTTCCAGCACGAATTTCTAAAAACGCACTCTTCTGATCGTAAGGATCTGGAGGATACATATAATCATCTAATTCTTTTTGAGCTTCTTGCAATCTTAATGATAAAACAGAAAGCTCATCTCGAAAGAGATCAAGCAGTTCAGGATCTTGCGTTGCTGCTATTTGTAACGAAATATCTTGAATCTCAAGTTCAAGCTTTTCGATTACGCTCATTTTTTCTAAACATGTTGTCAATTGCGAAAGTTCTTTTTGAAAAACATGTCGCTGACGAGAGTCAACGGTAACACCAGAAAGAAGATCTACAAGCTCATTACGGCGCAGAGTCATAGTCTCTTTTTTATATGACATGAACTCTATCCATTTTTAAAAATATGATATTATTTCTTTTTTGAGGCATAACGTTGTTCAAATTTTTCAATTCGACCAGCTGTATCAACAAATTTCTGTTGTCCAGTATAAAAAGGATGGCACGCTGAACACAAAGTTGCACGAATTTCTTTTACGGTAGATCGAGTCACAAATTCGTTTCCACAATTACAGTGAACGGTTACTTCAAAAAGTTCAGGATGAAGGTTTTTCTTCATAATTAATTGCCTCTTCTTACTTAAAAAATCAGATCTGAATATATAAACTCAATAATCGTTAAGTATCGTCTAAATGGAATATTTTGTAAAGCTCTATTTTACAAAAAAATCCTTACCAATTCTCGTCATCTTATATAAATTTTGAAAAAAAATATTTTTCGCATAACCTTAGCATCATAATGATACATCCCTACTTTTAAAAAAGGAGCTTAAAGTATGAATATTATTTTTAAATCAATTCTTTTTATAGGATTATTAATCGGCTGTTATTATGGATATACTTATTTTTTCTCATCTGATGCCACTTCTCAAAACCAAGCACAAACTGAAACACTGGCAACAATAGAAACGCAACCTCTATCAACAGAACAGATAGAGCCAGAAATAACGGTATCCGAAACAATAATCGCAGAAAACCCTATCACCACCTTAACGGAAGAAATTAGTATGAAAAAAATTACGACACCATCAGGACTCGCTTACGAAGTTATTACGGCAGCTCCAGCAGAAGCAACATCACCACAACAGGGCCAAGTCGTTTCTGTTCATTATACTGGATGGCTCGATGATAACGGAAATCCTGGAAACAAATTTGACAGCTCTGTAGACCGTGGCGAACAATTCCAATTTCCTCTTGGTATGGGATACGTTATTCAAGGTTGGGATCAAGCAGTTGCGGATATGAAAGTCGGCGAAAAAAGACGCGTTTATATTCCTGCTGAACTTGGTTATGGCGCTCATGGCGCTGGCGCAGCTATTCCACCTTACGCAAATCTTATTTTTGACATTGAACTTTTTGGCGCGCAGTAATTTTACAGTACTGGCACAGTCAATAATTTTAATGGTTTATAAGCAAATTCATTAGGAGAAGAAGTAATTGTCGAAGTCTTCATATACCTTCGTGCACAGATAGTTCTTACTGCAAACCGAAACCCGATGCATGAAAAACCAGCCAACAAAAGTGACGGAACAGGGTTCATAGAATTATTCATATACAAAAAACACGCTATTGCAGGTCCCGCCGTTGAAATAATCGTTAAAAACTTCTGATATCTATGTTTTGCGTTTAAAAAATTTTGATATTCTTCAGAAATAGGAATGCGCCGCGCACCTGCAGCATTTACGACTTTAGCAATTATTCTGTGATTATTATGAGTTAATATATCGTCAGGCAATCTATTTATTCTTTGAATTAATGCATCACAATTTCTAATTTCTTTTTGAAGAAGAGCATGCTTAAAGCCAGCATTATACATTCTAGTAAAATCATCTCTATAATGCGTCAAGTCTCTAATAAAATCACGTTTAATTAATATTATTTGATCTGAATTTAATGGCTCCATTTCTTGTGTTTTAATTTCAACAAAAACTTGTTCTCGCTGAGGAATATCTTTAGCCCAAGCTAAACTCAACTTGCAATCAAATAACAATAAAAAAACACTTATACTTATTAATTTTTTTTTAACCATCATACATCTTTATACATTTAATTTTCTATCGTAATTCAGGTTAATTCTAATCGTTCATGCTCATTAGCTGGCTCATGAACAATAGGTATTCTTGATAAAAAGCGGGCTGCAACTACTTTTGAATAACCTAACGATAAAGCAAATGAACCTAAACCTAGTCCTAACATCTTTGCCACTACATAGTTGCTTGTCATTGCTTGTAAAAAATTTTGACTACAAAGACATAACAAAAATGGCATAGCTGATGTAACAACAATCCCAAACGCAAAAGCTTTATTCTTTTTTCTTGCATACTCAAGAGCACGTTGCTCTATTATAGTTTCTATAGTTGTTATTCTATTATTTGCTTTTGTAAAAAAGTCATAACGCCCTGGTCGAGCCAGGGGCTTGACGGCTGTGAGCACCCTCGAAGGGTGCCAGTTACACTTTAATAATTAATACGATTTTAAAATTCACCAGATTTTTCAGCATACTTTTCCGATGCTTGTTGATTTTTAATATAAGCTTTTATCATTGCTTCTTCAAAACCAACTGTCGAAACCGCATACCCTCTAGCCCAAAATGATTCTCCATTAAAATTCCTCTTTTTCTTTCCAAATTACCTACTAACTCCTATTGCTGTTTTGCCTTTTAAATATCCAATCACTTCAGAAACTGAATATTTTGGCGGAATACTTAGCAACATATGCACATGATCTTTCATCAAATATCCACTTATTATTTGACAACCTTTTTGATTTGCTAATTCATGAAATAGTTGTCTGAGATATTCTTTTACTTTGCCATATAACACTGCTTTTCTCTGTTTCGGCGTAAACACAATATGAAATTTGCAATCCCACTTTGAGTGACTTAAGCTTTTATAACTTGTCATACATTTTCCTTCGAGCCGTCAGCCCGATGAAAATATATGACAAGTTTTTATTTTATACCAATTTATAGGCATAGCCCTTAGAGTCGCACTAGTTAAAACTAGTGGTTTACCTGTCTTTTAATTAATAACACTATCACGCTTTGGACTAGACTCATCTGAAAATATCTCTTCTGATGCTTCAGTAATTGTAGTCCTTGCGTTCTCGTGCTGAATAATCTCTTGCTGAATGCCAGGATGAGGAAACTCGCTGCGATACATCTGTAAATATCGAATGTTCGAATTACATCGAGCAACTGCCAAATCTTTCAAGAAGCTACCACTAGATTGCTGCATTAACGATACTTGTTGTGGTGCTTGTTGTGATCGTAAAAATCGCGCTGCATTAAAAGCATCAGGGCGAAAAGGAAAAATAGTATATACCGTACAATTTAAAATCATTAAAAAATTCATTACTTTTAAACTTTTCATACAATAGCCTCATTTTTATTTTTTATATTTTTCATACTAATTTTTCCATTTATTTTTATTGGAATACTAACGGTTGGTGCTGAATTTCTGATGCAAAAATAATTGGTCTTGTCAAACATCTTTGTTCTGCGCGTTTTTTAGAAAAAAATGTTGTAACCGCACTTGTTGCTCCAATAAAAGCTAGCTTTGAAAAAAGACTATATTGCTCAAAAAAAACAATGCTTAAAAAGCTTGAAACTGCAGCGCCACCCAAAAATCCAAAAACTTTTGCTCTTCTTTTTTCTTGTTGATACTCAAAAAAAGCTTGCTCTATTAAAATAGATCGATTATTAAGTCTTTCTCTATATTCTTTCATTCTTCGTAGATTGTCTTCATTTAATTGATATAAACTGAGCTGCTCAACAGATGTTTTTGCAGTTTCACAATGATTTCTCTCTATCCGCACACATTCATGATTAAACCCTACTGCTATCATTCTATTAAATAGATCAATTTTTAATTGAAAAATTTCAAGATATCCAGTTTGTCCTTTTTTAAAATTTTGCCGTGCTTGTTGATACCTTGCAGCTTGACCCTGATCTTGAACAATACTGTTTATTTGAAAACTAACAGCGAACATTAAAAACAGAATCTGTTTTATTGATATTTTATTTTTTATATTTTTCATACTAATTTTTCCATTTATTTTTATTGTAATGTTAACACTTTTGAGCACCTGCAAATGCTATTCGTGGACGCGCAATAGCTTCAGGAATAAAAGATTGCAACATTAATGGTTGAGGAACTATTTTAAGGAATCTTCTTGGAAAAACAATAGGGATACTTGCTACAAAACGCTTTTTAGCTAATATTGCACATAAATAACCACCTGCAAATGATAACGCTCCAAATCCCAACATACTCAAGGGTGATAATTGAATGTTTATTTTTTTTAAAAGAACAGCTATTAATAAACCTCCTGCTAAGCCAGTTTTTAATACTTTTTTTCTTATAAATTTTTTAGATTTTTTAAAAATATCTACTATATAATGCATTGTCTCTTCATGTGTTTTCAAAAATGTCATTATCAATTCCTGATTATTTGTGCTCATAATCTCTTGCAATGATAATCGTTGGACACTAGCTAAAACCCTTCGAGCACGCATTAATTCTTTAGCTAAAAATGGATGTGGAAACTGACTGTATAAATGAATTTCAATCAAATTTATATTCTGACGCATGCCTGAAACAATATTTATTTTAACATTTTCTACCTGTTCTTCTAATTGCTGACTAAAATTAACATCTTGCTGACTAAAATTAACATCTTGATCCTGCCCTAAAGCAACTAAATTATCCTCTGAATCATCCTCAATAATAAACGCTCGTATATGTCGAAAAATATCATCTGGATTTCTTATTCCTTTTGCATAAAACCCTATTGAGCCAAAAATCAAAAAAAATATTATTTTAAAAGTTTTCATATCATAGCCTCATTTTTTTATTTTTTATCATAATTAAGCTTATATTTGATTATATTTCTCTATTATATATTCCAAATAACATATGCTTAATTTTTATACTCTATTTGAATAATACCATATATACTATTTTTTGCAAGAAGCTGCCCTGGCTTTTAGCAAATTAAAGATATTTTTAAAAAATTATTGTCTGGCTGTGAAAAAAAGTTTAAATATATATTGACCAAAAAAACTAGTTCGCTACCATAACGATTGAGGAATAAAAAAAAGCCCTTTAAACGATAAAGGAACTTATTATGAGTATACCCCTTGTTGTATACTTTACGCTTTCTAGTTCATTAGCCAACGCCGCTGCTGGACCATTTTTTGAGCAAGCTCGTTTAAGCTTATCTCAAATCATTAGCATGTTTTCACAAACACAACTTCCTTTTAATTTTCTTGTTGTTTTAGGAGTTGTTTCTTTGTGGCGCGGTGCTTGGGGCCTGATGGACTTGCATATCTTCCCTAAAAATACATCGTTAAGCTATCTCTTTTCGCTTTTTATAGGATTAGTGATCCTTTTAAGCTCATACGATTTAGCAAAAAATTATTTATAAAAATGGAGAATTACACTTTTTTTAATAAGTGAATTTTAAACTAAGGCTCACGATTGTGAGCCTTTTTTATTGCCAATTGCAACGCGTACTTTTTTCTGTTATCTTTAAAAGTATGAATACTATAAAAAATATATCTTACCACTCATTATCGATCTTACACAACGTGGTTACTGCTTTTTCTTCTAGCCAGAATTGGGCTTTTTCTTTTTATTCTTTTTATTATTTTACAAGCGGGGTATCGCATGTTTAAACTATAATTCTTATTATTTTTAAAACTAAGCGAACATACCCCCGGTCTAAAAACCCGGGGTTTTTTGTTGCTTAAAACAATGAACAATTATTAAAAAAACAAAGGAACTAGATCATGAAAAAAATACTTATTATTATTTCAGCGCTTATACTTTTAAGCATTACGATTATTACACTTAAAAAACAAAAAACAGAGACTCTTTATAAAATTGGCATTTTACAAACCGCCTCTCATCCTGCTTTAGATCAAGCTTGCAAAGGATTCATGGATGAACTCAAAAACCAATTAGGCAATTCAATCGAATTTGTTATTCAAAATGCTCAAGGATCAACGTCTAACGCCTATACAATGGCTCAAAAATTCCATAATGATCCATCTATTACTGCTTTGTATGCTATTGCAACACCTGCCGTGCAAGCATGCGCCGCTGTTGAAAAAGTAAAACCAATTTTTATCTCTGCTGTTACCGATCCTGAGAGTCTTGGTATTCTTCATCCGACTACCAATATTTGCGGAACGAATGATATGATCGATGTTCAAAGTCAAGTTGCTATGCTTACAGAACTTGTGCCAAGCGCTCAAACAATAGCCATTATTTATACAACTGGTGAAATAAATTCACAAAAATTAGCTGCTTTATTAAAAAAAGAACTTGTACAAAATAATAAACATGTTCTTGAATACACCATTAATTCCGAAGGAGAGCTTCCTGCAATGCTTGAACAAGCGCTCCATAAAGCTGATCTTATGCTCGCGCCAACCGATAATACAATCGTCTGCGCTATGCCTTTTGTTGCTCAAAAATGCTTAGAGGCACGTAAACCATTGATTGTGTGCGATAACCCATCAGTAGGACAAAAGGCACTCGCGTGCAAAGGCGTTGATTATTATCTCAGTGGCAAAAAAACTGGATCCATTGCGTATGATATTCTTGTGAAAAAAATACACCCTTACGAAATACCTATTACTTCGTGCCCTGCAGAACATACCATAGTGAATCAAAAAACATTGCATGATCTTGGATTAATTATTCCAGAATCATTAAAAAACAGTGTTACCTTTATTTAATTAGTAAACAGGACTTCTATGAAAAAAATATTTATTATTTTTGCATGCATCATTGCTCTAAGCGCAACTATTATCATTATAAAAAAAGAAAAAAAGACGACACAATACAAGATTGGCATTTTGCAAACAGCCTCTCACCCTGCTTTGGATGCTGCACGAGATGGATTTATTGATGAACTTACAAAGCAATTAACCAATTCAGTCGAATTTGTTATTCAAAATGCTCAAGGCTCAATAACCAACGCTCACATTATTGCTGAAAAATTTCATCATGATAAAACTATATCTGCTGTATATGCAATCGCTACACCCGCAGCACAAGCTATTGCAACTCTTGAAACACAAAAACCAATTATTATTGCTGCTGTTACTGATCCTTATGCTCTTGGTATCATGCATCCTACAACAAATGTCTGCGGAACTCAGGATATGATCGATATTCCAGCAGAAATAAGTATGCTCACAACCTTACTTCCTGATGTTCACACGATTGGACTTATATACGCTGCAGGCGAAATAAATTCTCAAGTACTTGCAGAAAAAATGCGCACTGAACTTATGTTACAGAATAAAAATGTTCTTGATTTTCCTCTTACTTCAGAAGCAGATCTTTCTCTTGTCATAGAAACAGCATTACGCAAAACTGATGCATTACTTGCTCCTACTGATAATATTGTAGCTTCCAGCATCACGCTTATCGCATCACTTTGCTTAAAAAACAAAAAGCCATTGATTGTGAGCGATAATTTATTAGTTGCTTCAGGACCTCTTGCCGCACGAGGCGTTGATTACTACGAAAGCGGCAAAGCTTCTGCTCTTATTGCTTTAAAAGTATTAACACAAAATACAGAACCCTGTACTATTCCTTTAAAAACAGCCAATAGTAAGACCATATTTATTAATAAAACTACTTTGGATGCACTTGGATTAACGATTCCTGCATCACTTGAATCTATTGAACTTGTAAAATAAAGGAAACGATATGTTCGAATTTTTATATCTTGCTCAAGGAATTGTTGAACGTGGATTAATTTTTTCAATCATTGTTGCAAGTGTTTATATATCTTCACGACTTATAAAATTTGACAACCTAGCTATAGAAGGTGCTTTTGGATTAGGTGGCGCTGTAGCTGCAGTCTTTTTATTGCACGACTATAATCCATGGATCAGTATTTTGGTGGCACTTTTTGCAGGCGCATTATCGGGAATTATAACAGGTCTTTTACATACAAAATTAAAATTAAATAATTTAATTGCTGGAATTGTCGTTACGACAGGACTATTTTCTATCGTATTAAAAATTGCTGGATCAAATATTGCTTTGCATAATAAACAGACTATTTTTCAAACAACACATCTTGCATTAAAACCATATTACACAATGATCATTTTAGTGGTTCTCATAGGTTCACTTTTTTTTGCAACGTATAGTTTTTTAAAAACAGAAATTGGATTTTTAGTGCGTGCTGTAGGAACTGCTCCACAAATGCTTATCAATATTGGGAAAAATGTTGATGCATATCGTATTTTTGGATTAGTAGCATCAAATACTTTTGCTGCTTTAAGTGGTGCTCTTTTTGTTCATTATACAGGTTATTTTTCAATCTGGAGTAATGTTGGCATGCTGATTATTGGACTTGCAGGAATGATTTTAGCAGAAACAATCAGCGCCCATTTTGGAAGTGCACTTATCATCGGTTCAATGATCTATCAAATGATTATTGCACTTACCTTTGAATTAGAACTTGATCAGGACTGGAACAAACTTATCACTGCTTTAATGATTGTTGTTTTACTCGTCGTTAAAGAACAATTAGACAAAAAATAAAAAAAGGTATTTATGATGCTACAATTACACAATATTAATGTCTGGTTTGGCAAAAAACATGTTTTAAAAAATCTTTCTTGCACCATTCAAAAAGGTGATTGTATCACAATCGTCGGAACAAATGGTGCAGGAAAAAGTACATTTTTTGATATTATTTCTGGCAAATTACAACCAACGAGCGGCTCTATCATTTTGAATGGCAAAGATATTACACATTTATCTGAACAAGAACGATCTAGCCTAATAACACGTATTTTCCAAAACCCTCAATTAAATTGTGTTGGCAGTTTTACGGTAATTCAAAATCTTGCACTTGCCCTTTACAGTCGACGTTATGCAACATTACAGGATGGAATGCAAGGCATGCATCGTGAGTATGCAAAAAAATTGCTGCGCACTATTGCTATACCAGAAACACTTCTTGACACACCTATGCAAAAGCTTTCTGGCGGGCAAAGACAGCGCATTGCATTTGTGATGGCAACGTTATTGATTCCAGAAATTTTATTACTTGACGAACCAACTGCCGCGCTCGATCCACAGGCTGCAACAGCCTTACTTGTCTATGCTGCTCATTTTATTAAAACTCATCAACTGACAAGTCTATTGATTACTCACGATCCTCACATTGCTTTAAACATGGGCAACAAAATTTGGATCCTCGACAATGGAACCATTACAAAAGAATATACAGAAAAAGAAAAAAACAACTTGAACGCAGAGCAGCTCATTGGCTCAATAGATTACAAAAAATTAAAAGAATCAAACATGATGTAGAAAAACTAATAAACCGCTTTTTTAAAAGCGGTTTATAGTATTATGGCGGGGCTGACGAGACTCGAACTCGCGGCCTTCCGCGTGACAGGCGGA
>CAZJPB010000025.1:0-14639 GCA_964547785.1 uncultured Pseudomonadota bacterium
CTGGAGCCCGCGACCGGATTTGAACCGGTGACCTTTCCCTTACCATGGGAATGCTCTACCAACTGAGCTACGTGGGCCACTTTTCATACCGATTAACAAGCATCTTCAAAGGGTAAAGCAAAAAAATCAAAAAGACAAATCTTTTTGAGGCTTTTTTACACTTTATTATAAAAAATGGAGCTGGCGACCGGACTTGAACCGGTGACCTGCTGATTACAAATCAGCTGCTCTACCAACTGAGCTACGCCAGCAATTAAAAATGGAGCGGGAAACGAGATTTGAACTCGCAACCTACAGCTTGGAAGGCTGTCGCTCTAGCCAATTGAGCTATTCCCGCCTTAATTTTTAAATTTAAAGATGTCAATTTTTATATTTTTTAGCATAATTTAATTTATTTTAAAAGCCTATTTTTCATTTTGTGCGCTCAATGCGCACAAATTAAGATGGTGGCGAGAGTAGGATTCGAACCTACGAAGGCTGAGCCAGCGGTTTTACAGACCGCCCCCTTTGACCACTCGGGAATCTCGCCAAAAACATTTAAAATTTCAAATTACTATCATGCACATTTATATTTAAGTGAGTTAAAGAATAATGATTTTTTTATCAATTTCAAATTTAATCTATTATTTCTTTACGCCTTTGCTATGCGCGTCTTTCAAAATCATTTCAATTTCATCGACGCAACTGGAACAACCAGTTGTTACTCCAAGGCGCTCTGCAAGCTCATTCATCGTTCCCGCGCCCTTTGCAATCTCGTCCACAATCTGACTATACATAACTTCCATACACGCACAGACCAAATAATCTTCTTTTTGAAGATCAGGTTTTTTTAAAATGCTCATCAAAAGCCCTTTCTTCTTATACCATTGTATGCATAACGCTTTCTGCAAACACTATTGCTTGATTATTATTTTAATAATAATACAATAATAAAAATTTAAATGTCATTATTTTACATTCAACCCAGACAACTCAAAAAGGTTTTTATGAAAAAACACAACAAATTCTTTTATGCACTTTTGCTGTGCAATGCTCTATTACAAGCGCATAAAGAAGAAAATCATTACACAACTATCGCTCCACTCCATCTTTCCAGTTATCCAGCAGAAATCATCGAAAACAAAACAACAGAACCAGAAAGCAAAACGCTTTTTGAAAAAATGACTAACATAAAACCACCGACCTACAAACATGAACAACTTTCTGATCGCGAACGACTTTCTCGTTTATACAATATTCTTGAACATGCTGATTTTAACAACAATAACATAATCACGATGCACGGATTAAGAGAGTTAGAACTCATTGCGGGTAATGCAAGAAAAGAATTTTCTTTGCTTTCTTGCATCGACAGAACCATAACACCTGAAGGTAAAATTTATCTAGCAGGACTTATTACTAATCCAACAACCGATATCCAAACACTTAAAGATCGACAAAAAATTGTTTCTTTTTTTATCGAAAAACAAGAAATAGTTAAAGCATTTGATGCGTTATTGTTAAACATTAAAAATCAACATGATGCATTTTTAAGTTTATGGAAAGAAGAAGCGAAAGGTGAAAAGCTTTTTATTGATGCCGCATTCTGGAGCGCTCCAGGATTAAAAGAATTAAATAAGAATATCTCTTGGCAACATTTTTCATCCGCATTCAATTGCTTCTTCATGCTTGCAGTAGTAGCCACATTTGATGCTAAAGCCATACAAAAAACATATGATAATTTTAATCTTGTTAAAGCAGTAGCAACTCATATGTATAACGAAAATCCGGCAAAAACAGTATTTTCAGCAACAATGGTTTCTGCATATTTCGGTTTTTTTCATTACCTAGTTTATGATGGCATAAAAAAACAAATTCAATTATTAAACTACCTACACGAAAAAACGAATGGCGCTTCTGTTCTTATCAAAGCGCTTGATACTGCTGCAAAAATAATTAAAAAATCTCCAGAACTACAAACATTGCAACATAAACAAGCTATTTTTAATTTTGCACAATCAACTGATGCGCTTTCTGGAAAAATGAAAAAATTACTCGGACTTTTACGCACTAACACTTTTGAAGGGCCCGTAAAAACGCTCTCACTCAAAGGTCGCGTTAAAGCTGCGTATGCACTTTTACAAGAAGTTAAAGATGAACTCACTCCTGCGCTTATCGCATTAGGAGAGCTTGATGCTTATATCGGATTAGCAAAACTTTATACAGAATATAACAATAAACCAAACCATTTTGTATTTGCAAACTATATAACTCAAAGCACGCCTTCTGTCGTTATGCAAGGAATGTGGCATCCGTTTGTTGGCTCAGAATCAGCGATTGCAAATTCTATTACTCTTGGAACAACAACACCAAACAACGTGATCTTGACTGGACCAAATGCTGGCGGCAAATCGACCTTCATCAAAGGTTTAACCATCAATATTATCTTAGCTCAAACTATCGGAATGGTTCCTGCATCATCATTTACATTGACTCCTTTTGCAAAAATCAACACCTACATGAATATTGCTGATGACACATCCGGCGGAAATTCATTATTCAAAGCTGAAGTCTTGCGCGCTCAAGAACTTATTCAAAACATTGATGCATTACAATCTGGCGAATTTGCTTTTTCTGTGATGGATGAAATCTTCAGCGGCACATCACCAAAAGAAGGTGAAGCTGCAAGTTATGCCGTTGCTCATGAACTTGGATCACGTAAAAATTCTATGTTGATGCTTGCAACTCATTTTCCAAAACTAAAAGAACTTGAAAAAGTAACGGGAAACTTTAAAAACTATCAGGTTCGTGTTATTCGTCATGATAATGGAACTTTTAGCTATCCTTTTGCGTTAGAGTTTGGCGCTGCAGATCAAAACGTTGCTATTGAAATTTTGCAACAACAAGGATTTAGCAGCTCAATTTTAGATAAAGCGCATCAAATCCTCGGCAAATAAATACTATTCGATCAAAACCTTTTGACCTCTTACTGTAAAAAATTTATCTTTATAGTAAGAGGTTTTTTATGAATTATAGTATTTATATTTTTATATTTTTATCATTTCAGCTTATTTCTGTTCCTTCGCTTGAAGAATACGATAGGCTAACTTTACCTTATTTTTTACCAACGCAGATAGATGTAAGCTCATCAAAGAATCAATTTTTGACCGCTTTAGGAACGCATCACACGAATGATCCGCAAGATCCACAATTTAAGCCCGTGATCGATGCTTGGAATAGATTCATTACAGCCATACCTTCTAAAAAAAATATTAGTGTTGTTATCGAAAACCCTTCTGGTCGAGCTTGTCGACATTATCAAACAAGCGAAGAAGCGATCGAACATGATTGCGATCGTGGGCTTGCAACTTATTTTGCTCAACAGCATCACGCGACACTTATTGGCGCAGAACTGCCAACAGAAAGCGTTATTGCACAACTTTTTAATGAATTCGATCATGACCTTGTGCTCTATTTTTGCTTTGCGCAGGCACTTTTGTATTGGCATGATTTTAATAAACACGAAACATCGCAAAAAGATTTTGTAATGAATTACGTGCATCAGTGGACCAAGCAGACTCATATAACGTTTGAAGATCTCGTGGCACTGCATAAAAAATTAACGGGAAAATCGTTTCGTTCACATTCAGTTTTTTTTAAAAATATCATGAACCTTGAACATCATAATTCATTTTTAAAAAGCTTATTTTCTATCTTTTCTAAACCTATTAAACGATTTAAAAAAGATTTTCATACCCTCTTAAAACGGAGTCATCAAATTCGTGATCAGCACATTTTTAATGTCATCAAAGCCGAGTGGAATAAGGGCAATCACGTGTTCATTGTGTATGGAGCCTTCCATACCATTGCTCTAGAAAGTGCTTTGCAGGAACTTGCGCAGCAATAATTTGTTCAAAACGGCTATTTATAGTATTATCAAATTATTATATAACTTTAAAAATATGGAGATCTATGAATCCTAATTATATTATTATTTTTTGGCGCTAGTTTTGTTTCTTTATCGCAACATTTTATCGGTCATCTTTTAGGTCATTGCGCAATCATGGCTTTTTATGTTGTATGTATGACTTGTTGGGCTCTATATCGCTATTTTAAAACTGTTTCTGATAATGATACACTCATGCACAATCAAATGAAAAATTTACAAAAAATAGAAAATCCAGAAACAGAAAATTATCTAAAAAAAATATTTTTAAAATATAACAACATTAAAAATATTGAAATAAGAAAAAATGATTTCCCTTCGTTAATCAATGCTGAAACAAATCAAGACTCACAAAAAAATGTTCTTTTAACAGTAAGTTCAAAAATTATAGAAACTATCGAAAACAAAAAAATATCATTCTCTTGCCAAGATCCAATAACTCAAGAATCATACAATGCAGAATATACCGAACAAGACCTAGAAGGGCTCATTACGCATGAAGCTGCTCATATTGTGTATCAGGATAATGTAACAAGAACGTATGATTACGCGATTGCAATTTTTTTTGATGGCATTTTTGCTGCATTAGGAGCACATCTTGGCTACCTTTTGCATGGAACAGCTAATCAAGCTTTATTCATGAGTTTTACGGGATTTTTTATCATGGATACCTTTGCAGGTAGCTGCATTAGAGCATTCAGACGTTATCAAGAGACTCGCGCTGATGAATTTGTAATTAAACAAAAAAATAAAGCGCTCATTAAAGGCCTGCAAACATTCCATTTGATTGATTACGGAACGCATCCTGGAAACAAAGCTGATATTTTGTATGCAAATACCAAAATCAAACGCTTGCAAATAACTAATCTGCGTTCACATCCTTGGCCACAAGACCGAATCGCAATGTGTAAAAAAGCTCTTTCAGAATTAGAAATGCATTAAAACTACTGTCAAATTATTCTGTCCGTCTTCGTTTCACTACGACGCGACATCTCGTCATAGCGCTTTGCGCGACGACGGATGGATCCTTACGTCACTTCGTTCCTGAGGATGACGAGAGTTCAAAACTTATCAATCGTTTTTCTGAGTCAGCATATTCGATCGTAACGCGACGCACGTTTTTTTGCGGCAAAATACTTTCGATAATCTCTGGCCACTCGATAAAACAGAGTCCATTTTCATCATTCAAGTATTCATCAAAGCCTGCATGCATAAAATCTTGAACTGTCAAAAGCCTGTACAAATCAAAATGATAGACTGTTCTGCCATCAGCAAGGCGATAGATGCACACATACGTATAGGTCGGGCTTACAATCGGTCCCGTGACACCTAACGTTGTGAGCATTTCTTGCACCAGCGTTGTTTTGCCAGCACCTAACGTTCCGGTAAACGTCCAGATTCTTTGCGTCCCTGTTAAAAGTTGTTGCGCGCATTTTTGCATTTCTGAGCGCGTTATCGTCATTTGTGTACTCATAATTTATCCAATGATTTTTTGCGTAATTTTTCTTTTTTAGAAAGTTTATTCTGCTTTATCTGTGCCTCTTTAGAATCATGTTCTTCTTTACAAGATGCTTTCATATGCGCAGCCTGGAGCATTACTTCGTCAAGATCTGGATTTTCTTCGTCTGCTGTTTTTTTAATACTCACATCTGATGCACTAGACTTTTCGGTAGCATAACAAACTTCTTGCACGCGTGCATAAAATGCCAATGGATCAATAGTATTTTTTTTATACATCTGTATTTTTTGCAAAATTTCTCGATCTTCTGTGACGACTAGTATATCTTTTTGAGCATTTTTTATAACGTATTCAATAATGATTTCATCTGCAGATCGCTTGTGCCCGCTGTACCACAGATCAATTCCTTTTTGTTTTTCTTTATCAATAAAGGATGTCAGGCCACCATCTAGCATAACGATAATTTTGTGATTTCTTTTTTTTATGTACGATCCAAGCACATTAACAAAAGCATGAATATTGCTTTCTGAAACATGTATTCCATATATTTTTTTTAAAAGATTATATCCATCAATCAAAATTATCACCGAGGAGAACCTTTTCTTATACACACAAACAACATATATTTATGGTACAAATATATTTATTAATGTACAATATGCATATCTTGATTTTATAAAATTAATTATACGGATTACTCAACTAAAGGACTTTATGATACTTTTTTTACTCTTACTTTTTCCAAATATTATATTCTGCGGCGTACAAGAAAGTATCGAAATTTTGGTTTTCTGTTTTTACTAATGGCTACACAACTGTTTTTAACTATGCTTTAGCAGGAAGATTAAATTAGTTTTTAATGAGTATACATAATCTTGCTACTATGCTGATATTGTACTAATAATGAAAATAATAAGGATACATTATGTCACAATTAATTCATTTACGTCAGCGCATAAAAGCAGTCACCACTATTAAAAAAATTACGAGCGCGATGCGATTAATATCTCGATCGTTCCATACGAGAATGTACAGAGATATGAAATCACTCAATGAATACACAAAACATATTCATACGCTTTTTTACAAACTTTATGACACGTGCGAACTTTCTCAAGTTTCTGTTCCTTTTTTAAAAAAAGAAGAAGAAACTACTCATTCAGGAAAAATACTTTTTATTTTAGTTGGCTCTCAAAAAGGTTTATGTGGAAATTATAATACCACGATCACGCACTGGATCGATAAAAACAAAGCCTTATTGCAAGAACGAGATGTGCATGTTTTTACACTCAGCAAAAAAATTGATGAATATCTAAAAAAAAATCATATTCCCGTTAAAAAAACATTTCCAGAACTCAAACTTTCTACCATTGATGAAATAACCAAACAACTTTTTGCAATCATTAAAAATAATGATGTACGTTACAGCCAGATCAGTATTGTCGCCAATCAACCAAAAACTTTTTTTTCCCATGAATACAAAACTATACAAATTATTCCTTTTGAAAAACCTGCAAAAGAATCTATCGATCAAACAAACAATCTTGAACTCGTTGATGATTATGTCTGGAGTCATAATCCACAGCTACTTTTTGAAACATTATATGTAATGCTTATTAAAAATACGCTCTACACGACGCTCTTTGTTTCTTTGTTGGGCGAACAATCTGCTCGGTTTGTGGCAATGGATAATGCAACTCGTAACGCACAAAATTTTTTAAATTCTATGAATATTCAATTTAATAAAATTCGTCAGGCAAAAATTACTAAAGAACTTTCTGAGCTTGCGGGAGCTTTTGATTCGCAATAATTTTTTTATTGCACAAGAACAACAGATGCTCCTAAAGCACGTAATTTATGTTCAAGATTATCATAGCCACGCTTCCAATGATGAATACCAGAAACAACTGTTTTACCTTTTGCGACTAGGCCTGCAAGCACAAGACAGCACGAAGCACGAACATCACCTGCAATAACATGCGCGCCATACAACTGCTCAACACCTCGAATTATTGCGGTATCATGTTGTGTGTCGATATGCGCACCCATTTTTACTAATTCACGAGCATGAGAAAGTCTGTTTTCGTACACTGTTTCTTGAATTTTTGAAATACCTTGCGAAATAGCCAGAGCTGCCATTAAAGGTGCTTGCAAATCGGTTGGATATCCTGGATAGGGAATCGTTTTAACAGTAATAGCTTTTGGTGTTTTAGTCGCTTTGATTTTTACGCCAACTCCATCTTTTCCGATTAAAATAGTATGACCCATTTCTTGCAACTTCATTAAAAACAATCCCATCGTATGTGCTGGAGCTTCTGGAACATTAACATATCCTCCAGTAATTGCTCCTGCAAGCAATAATGATCCTGCTTCCATACGATCGAACATAATAGTATGTTCCGCAGGATGCAACGATTCAACCCCTTCGATCACAATGGTTGCTGGCACATCAACGGTAATACGCGCTCCCATTGCACGCAATGCTATAATCAAATCAAAAACTTCTGGCTCTAAAGCTGCATTGATAATACGTGTTGTTCCTTTTGTAAGCACTGCAAGCATTAATAAATTTTCGGTCGCACCAACACTTGGATACTCAAGCAATAAATTACGATGTTGCAAATGTTTAACATGCGCGGTTAAAAAATCACCATTTTGTTCAACCGTAACGCCCATTTTTTCAAAATTTTTAATATGAATGTCAACAGGCCTATCACCAATGACGTCTCCACCTGGAAGTGCTATTTCTACTTTGCCAAAACGCGCCAAGAGTGGTCCCATGACTAAAACTGATGCACGCATTTTTTTCATAATCTCTAATGAAACGCGATATCCATCTAAATCTGTCGTATCAATATTCATCGTATGCTCTTCTTGATCAAATTGAATGCGCGCTCCTAATTCATGCAATAAATGGATCATTTGGTAAACATCATCTGATGCAGGAACATTGTATAAAATAGAAACACCACGCGCTAAGATACGCGAAAGCATAATCACTAAAACTGCATTTTTTGCACCTGCGAGTGAAACTGTTCCTTCGAGCGCTGGCGACTCTTCGACTAAAAGATATGGTGGTTCAATAATATGTTCTGCTAATGATTTTTCTACTTTAAGATCATACGCACGATGCGCATCTTGCACAAAAGAAGACTTATGAGGCATGTTAAAAATACTTTCTAAAAAAACAATCTATACGATATTATGTGCTAGTGTATACTACCGATTTAGTGTTTACAAATCGAATCAAACGTTCATTTTCTAAAGAGGTATCATGAAAGAAAAAATGATAAAAAAAGGAAGATTAGAAGTTATCTGTGGGCCTATGTTTTCGGGCAAATCAGAAGAATTAATTCGTCGCTTGCGTCGTGCGCAAGTTGCGCAACAATCTATCATTTCATTCAATCCTGCACTTGATACACGAACACCAACACACACGATTGCTTCGCACAATGGCTCTTTTATCACGGCAATCACGATTAAAAAATCTTCTGAAATATTGGATTACGTAACTTCAGACATTACCGTGATTGGTATTGATGAGCTCCAATTTTTTTCTGATGATCTTTTGGATATTGTATGCAATCTTATTGAATCAGGAAAAACAGTTATTGCAACGGGACTGAATCTTGATTTTAAAGGATTACCTTTTGGCACGATGCCTCTCTTTATGGCACTTGCAGATACAGTCACAAAACTAAGCGCCATTTGTGTAATCTGTGGCGATGATGCATACTTATCTCAACGCATTATTAATGGCAACCCTGCAAAATTTGATGATCCTATCGTACAACCTGGAGCGCAAGAAGCTTATCAAGCTCGCTGCCGATCCTGTCATTTAATTGATAGAAAACCGCTATGGCAAAAAACTCTGTAAATTTTAGCTGCTCAAATTGTAAATACATTTCGATTAAATGGATTGGCTGCTGTCCTGCATGCAATGAATGGAACAGCTTTATCGAAGAACAGGCAACACAAACTTATACGATTGGCGCAAAAAAACAGACTGCCAGCATGATACACGAAGCCGTTGTCATGCGGCCTTTAAAAGATATTCAATTTTCTAAACAAAAACGAATGCTTTCTGGTATTGCTGAATGGGATAATGTGCTTGGAAATGGCATTATGCCTGGTTCGTTGATTGTATTAACAGGCGATCCTGGCATTGGAAAATCTACGCTTTTATTGCACGTTGCTCATAAATTGGCTAGCGCGTATTCCGTTTTTTATTTTTCATCAGAAGAATCACTGGAACAAGTTAAATTACGCGCAATGCGCATAGAAAGCGTTCACGACAACTTACTTTTTTCGGATAAAGCTTCTATCGAAAGCATTATTCAAACCGCACACCAACAGAAGCCTGATATCATTATTATTGATTCAATTCAAAATTGTTTTTTTTCTGAAACACAAACGTTTCCTGGCACGGTTGCGCAACTCAGAGAAACTTCGTTTGCGTTAATGCGCCTTTCTAAAGAACAGGGCATTGCGGTGATTATCACCTGCCATATCACGAAAGAAGGACACATGGCTGGTCCTAAAACATTAGAGCATATGGTTGATGCTGTCTTTTATTTACAGGGCGAAGATCGTTGGCATACAAGAATTTTGCGCAGTGTTAAAAATCGCTTTGGACCGTTGCATGAAATTGGTTTTTTTTCTATGACCTCTCACGGACTTGAAGAAGTTTCTCATATTAATGAATATTTATTAAGCGAAAGCTCTACCGCTACTGGAGCAGTTTTAGTAAGTTCTTTAGAAGGCTCTCGTCCATTACTTTTAGAAATTCAAGCGCTCGTTGTGTTAACAAAATTCAGTTCAGCACAACGCGTTGTCACCGGACTTGATCATAAACGAATAGTCTTAATAGCTGCTATTTTAGAAAAATATTTGCATATAAAATTTAGCGCTCATGATATCTTTGTAAAAGTAAGTGGTGGCATTAAAGTCTCTGAATGTTCATGCGATCTTGCTATCGCTCTTGCACTACTTTCTAGCTACTTTCAGCAACCGCTTCCTGAAAAAACAATGGCGCTTGCAGAAATTAGTCTGACTGGATCTATCAAGCCTATTAATGGTATCGAAACACAGCTTAAAGAAGCACAGCGATTTGGTATAAAAAATATTTTTGTCGCGCAAGGACAAAAAACTGATTTTGTTGGCGTGCAACGCTTTAGTTCTGTCTATCAACTTTTAAATTTATTTAATGAAATTTCTGATCAATAAATTTTATTGTATTCTCGCCTGCTATTAGTTATTTTTTTTATACTTTTTCTAGAAAAAAATAAAAAATGAACGAAGGATTAAACTATGATCACTCAGTACTGTAAAGCTTTTTCGATATTTCAAAAAAAAGCATTTTGGATTATTGCTTCTCTTGTTACGCTTGCAAGCATTCCAGTAAGCTATATTTTTTTAAAATATCATTATCCTTCTATTGCGCTCACTATTACCATGAATCGCGCAGAAGCTCTCGAACAAGCGCGCATGATTGCGCAAAAAAATAATTGGCCCGCAGCGCATCATAAAACAGCTCTTATTTTTAAAAAAGATACTGATGCTCAATTTTTTATAGAACGACAACATGATGGTCATAAAACATTTATAAAACTTTTAGAAGATAACATGATTGAACCATTTTTATGGCACATACGATTCTTTGAAGAAGAAAAAACCGAAGAAACATCTATTTTTTTTACACCAGAAGGGCTACCTCAAGGCTTTGCAATTAAGTTAGCCGAAACCACTAATCTTGAAAATCTTTCTTTAGATCAAGCTCGAGAATATGCTCAAGAAGAAGCTACTCAAACATGGCGCATCAATTTTAAAGAATGGAAAGAAATTGAAACATCAAAAGATATAAAACCATGCGGAAGAATTGATCATACTTTTGTCTATCAAAAAATAGACAACCCTTTACAAGAAGGTGGTGAATTGCGACTAAAATTACTAGTCAGCGGCAACATGCTTACTAAAGTTCAACCTTATATCTTTATTCCCGAAACATTCAAACGAACTTTTGAAATGTTGCGTTCATCAAATACCATTATTTATACACTAGGTTCTTACAGTTTTTTCTTTTTATATCTTTTTTTGGGATGCATTCTTGCCGGTATATTTTTTTTTAGAAAAAATATTTTAATAACAAAACCCGCTTGGTACGCTGCTTTAGTCTTTGGAATTTTTATAATTTTATCAGAGTTTAATAAGCTGCCTCTTGCATGGATAACTTACTCAACCACAACATCATCGCTTATGTTTTTAATAACGAATAGCGTTAAAAATATTGTCAATGGATTACTGATTGGAAGTATATTTTTTATTATTTTTAGTGCTGTCATAACGTGGGATAGATTAGCTTTTGCGTCACACCTTAATTTTTGGAATCTTTTTTCATCACGCATGACAAGATCCTCTATTCTTATTATGCTTTTAGCTTTAGGATATATGTTTGCAATTATTTTTCTTGGATTAGAGCTTTCTACCTTTCATATTTTAACAAAATATATTGGTTGGTGGTCACCATCAAACACGCTTGCTGATCCCGATATTTTAGCATTACCTTTTCCTTGGCTTGAATCTTTTTTTCAGTCATTGCAAGCAGGTTTTTTTGAAGAAATAGCTTTTAGAGCGCTACCTTTATCAATTGCATATGTCTGTGGCAAATATTTCAAAAAAGAACATTTATTTTTATGCTTAGGCATTGTAATTCAAGCACTTATTTTTGCTGCCGCTCATGCCAATTATCCTCAAATGCCTGGTTATTTTAGATTAGTAGAGATTTTTTTACCTTCAATTATTTTTGGAATACTCTATATTTTTTTTGGGTTACTACCCTGCATTATTGCTCATTTTATGTATGACTTTTTTTTAATGTCATTACCCATTTTAATTGATCATTCTCATCATGCCTGGATGAGCAAAATAATAATTTTTATGCTGAGCATCTTTCCTTTTTTAATCTGTTTTTATTTTTTAAAACAAAGAGGATCTTGGTACAATCCAACAGAAGAAGACTTTAATTCTAAAAATTTATTATCTTCTATTACTTCAAAATCCGAAACTCAAAAAAATAAATTCCCAGAACCTAATATAGTTTACAAGAAACTTTCTAAAAATCGCATATATTTTGGATATGCTCTTGGCATCTTAGGCTTATTTCTTCTGTATATCTATACACCATTCAGTGCTGATACGCTGCCTATTACCTGCTCAAAAGATCAAGCAATTGCTGTAAGCAAAGAAAGTTTTTCTGCACAAAACTTTCCGCAAACATTAGATTGGCAAGCGCTTTCTTATATTACGCCTCTATCAACAATGCAAGAAAAATTTGTATGGCAAACGCAAGGTAAAGAAGTTTACAAAAAACTACTTGGTTCTTATATCAATCAGCCTTGCTGGCAAGTTCGATACGCTTCATTCTCTGGCGATATTACCGAAAGAGCTTTAGAATATAAAACCATGATAAACCCTGAAGGCGCACTACTTAACACAATGACAACATTTCCAGAAACAGCACCTGGCGCAACATTACTACAAGGGCAAGCACGCGGAATTGCTCTTGATGCTTTACAAAAAAAATACAACATTACGTTAGAACATATTAAAGAACTGTCATGCGTTGAACAAAAAAAACCTCATCGCCTGAATTGGTTATTTATTTTCCAAGACACAAGCTACACATTGTCAGATGATGCTCAAGCAAGGATTTCTGTAGCGATTGCTGGTGACAAAATCAGTACGATCACAAAATCTATTTTTATTCCAGAAGCATGGCAAAGAAACGATCAGCAAGAAGAATCGTATAAAAAATTATTTTTTATTATTGCTTGTTTGTTTTTGGCAGGAATTTTATTGTTTTATGATGCATTTTTATACCAATCACTCTTTGCGTTTTTTGATAAAAAAAACATGTTCTATAGTTTTTTATTTTTATGCATTATCTTTTTTTTAGACGCATTCAATATGTTTCCTTCGATCAAAGCCGTTACTTTTAACACAACTTCTTCTTATATGTCGCAATTTGTATCCCATTGGATTACGCAAGGTGGCATTATTATAGTAAGCGCATTATTTTTTAGTTTTTTGTACACACACCTAAAACAGGTAGCTACAATATGTTTTACCACTTCGATCTTCCATACCAGTCTTTTAGGACTATCTTTGCAATCCCTGCTGCTTGGCATTCCAGCGCTCATATTGCATTATACAAAAAGTTATATACCAACTATCGCGAATCCTTTAGCTCTTGGCACAATAAGTCCCTTTTTTGGGACCTTATGCGCATCTTTTAAACTCATGACCTATGCTTATACTTTTTATGCGCTTCTGTTTTATGGCATAGAACAATTCATGCAAAGCAATAGTAACTATAAAAAATATTGCTATCTTCTACTTTTTATCGCTGGTGCTTCAATAGCTTTTATTATTTTTTATCAAAATACTTATCTAGAAACCGTTGCTCTCATAGCAATGAGTACCGGTCTTTTATTCATGCTCATCTACAAACTATTTATTTGTTACGACACTACGCTCATTATTCCTATGGCAACAAGTTATGCTATTATAAAAACACTTTCGACTGGCATCCTCAACCCCTATCCGTATGCTTTTTTTTATACTATTATTATCAGCATAATCTTATTTTTTTTAGGATTTTTTTTATTACTTTTTATGCGATCATCAAAAACAAAGGCTTTATAAATGAAATATAAGTATCTCTTTTTTTTATTTTCCTGCTTTTTCACACTATCATTACACTCGGGAACAAAGGGATCTGAAACAGAAGATGAACGAGAAACAGCACGAGCAAAAAGATCTGGATCACTTATTTTTGTGCCAAGATCTATACGTATGAAAGAAACTCATGATCGATTAAAAACTGAAGCCAAAGAAGCATACGATCTTCTTTTTCAAGAGTTATTTGAAGTTCCAATAACTCAATATATTTCTTCAGTTGTCGGAATATACAACAGACGAACAGAAAGAAGCATGCCTGATATTCAAGCATTTCTTGATCGCTATAAACTATATATTTCTGTTAAGCAAAAAAAAGATCTTTTAGGTTGGAGATAAATAATTATTTATATTTTTTAAAAACAAATTGTGAAATTACTGCAATTTTTTTTACATAATTATTTATTTTTTCAACTGATTCTTGAGAAGTATCAATACATAATTTTAAAGCTTTTTCTTTTATAGAATGTATTTTTGAAAAGAGTAATTCTTTAACAATTTTTTTAACTTCAACATCTA
>CAZJPB010000026.1:0-13579 GCA_964547785.1 uncultured Pseudomonadota bacterium
CTTCGATAAAGCCAGGTCCTCGTTCGCAACGATCACAGACTGCAGAATCAAGATATGAGCCTTCTGTGCGTCCAATTCGAGATTTAGTAGCAGTGTCAAGTCTGACTGCAACTCAAGTGACAAAAAGGATTGAATTCTTGGAAAAATTAATAGGGCCTCAAGTTGCGCAAATCCAAAGAGAAGGAAGCTCTTCACAGGTAGACTTGGGATTATTGCAATCTCAAATTGTAGAATTAGCAAATCTGCTTAACCAAAAAATAACATCTTATAAGAAGCTTTTAGAAGATATAACGCAAGCTTTAGAAGATTGTGTTGGCAACCAAGAAGAAACTAAAAGATTGAACAAAGAATTTATAGAATCCGATGCTAGTAGACGTTTTTAAAGCAAAATTGGCTCGTTTGAAGGATCAGGTTCCAGTTGTATTAGGGGCAGCGGCTATGGCAGCACCAGCAGTTGTTGCAGCGGCGGCCGCGTATAGGCCTGAAGTTCCAATGACAGGAAGAGAACAAGCATGGCAAGATTATGGTCAGCCTGCTTATCAGCCAGGAGGGGCAGCGGCTATGGCAGCACCAGCAGCTGCTGCAGAAAGAAACATAAAAAAAAGAGGAAGAACAACTTTTAACGATGATGTTGTTTGGCTTGTTAATGCTGGTGCTTCTGAAAAAAATTTTGTAATTCATGAAATTGATGGCCGTGTGAATCTTTGTTTGCCAGCAGATGGAGCTGCTATGCTAGTTTATGATGGGCGTGGTTTAAACAAATCTAATTTAAAGCAATTTTTAAACGAGTATTTACAAGACTATTTAAAAGGCTTTTCTGTATGGAATAAGCATCTTAATAGATTTATGACTTATCAAGAACTTAAATCGTATATTTTAAGCTGTTTGAGTACAGTTATAGATATTGATCAAGCGACACTTAGAAGTTTTTTAGAATAACATTTCAGCTTAAAACCATATTTTTAACTCACGTTATAGTTTTTTTACTTTTTTTAAAAAGTATTTCTTTTCTCGATAGGCTTTCTCTTTTAAAAAGAACGGCCGTACGCTTATGAACGCTATTATTGCAAGCTAGAAAAAGTTCTTGAGCCCTTGTATTCCCTTTGACAAAGCGCCTTCTTTTGGTAATATGTCTAATAGATAATATTATTAATTGTTTAAAATATAAAGGAAATACTATGACAATTATTAAAAAAATTATAGCTTTAAGCTTCTCTTTGCTTATCGCTTTAAACGTTAATGCGTCAACATGGTCGTCAAATCTTACTCGTGGGATTCGTGAATTTTTCTGGGCTTCAGCAGAAAATAAATATTTTCAACCTTCTCAAAAATATACTCCTGAAAAGATAAGCGAAGCAGAAAGATATTCAAAACCATTATTAAACCCATTAATACCAGCTCAGATTGGAAGAGCAAGACAGGATCAGGCTCAAGGAGAACAGGCTGACGCTCAAGCAGGACAGGCTGACGCTGAAGAAGGACAGGCTGAGGATCGAGAAGAACAACAAGTTGCTCCAATAACTGGTGAAGTTGTTGCTCAAAGAACTGCTTTTCTAATCAATCGCATGCTTCCTCTAGGACTAGTAAATCCAATGTTAACCAATGATGAAATGGAAGCGCACAATCAACGAGTTGATGCAGCACAAGCACGACCTACCACTTTTGCAAATTTCTCAAGATTGATTTGCAGAACAGTAGCTCCTATAGCAACGGTTGGTTTTGGTGCCTATTTATTTCGTGAAACTGTAGCTGCTCATTGCAAAGAGGCTATTCTTTTAGGGACTAGTGTTGCTGTTTTGAGTCAATTAGGTATGAATTGTGTATGTGAATATACAGGCGTTTCAAATTATAAAAAAGCATTAAGTGTGTCCGCTCTAGTTGCAGCAGGAGCAGCAGGATTGCGATATTTTAGGTAGATTTTTATAAATAAAAAATAAATACAGGCTTGATTACTAAAATAATCAGGCCTGTATTTTTTATGTTAAAAATAAAATTTTTATCCATTTATATTTTTCTCGAGAGCGATGATTAATTTTTCTAATTCGGTTGCAAAAGTTTCAAAAACTTCGACAGCTTCGTTCATCGCTTTTTCATCATAAGTATGCATGATTGTGCTTCTTGTTTCTAAAAAAACAATCCATCGTGTAACGTCTGCGATAATGCCTTCTTGCGCTGCTTTTATGAATGTTTTTTTTGGTGATGCTAAATCAAGAACTCCGCGCGATTCTAATAATTTTTTTAAAGTTTTCCAAGAAAGCTCGTAACAAAATTCAAATGCTTGAATGGCTCCAGCTTTATCGCGATCATCTTGCATATTTGTTTTAAACTCATTAAACCGCGCTGAAGCCTTTTTTAAAGGCATTAAACTAATGTTTTGCGTCATAAGCTCTTTCTTTAAAAAACAGTTTTGATCATTACTATTTAGTTCTTACAAGATAGTTGAATTTTAAAAAATAGTGCAAATTTTTTCGTTTACCGTCCTTGCATTTTCATCATGTCATGGCGCTTTGTGTAACGGCTGATGGATCCTTGCGTCACTTCGTTCCTCAGGATGACGAGTATTCGAAATTTTTTTTAAAATTATTAACTTTTTTATTTTTAAACTGACAGTTTGATGCTACAACAGCCATGGTTTTAAAATGTCTTTTTCATTAAAATAAAGTCGTTCATTTTTCACAATCTGCACAGTGTCAGGGCCTTTTCCCAATAGCATGATGATGCTCGTTTTGCCTGCCAGAGCGCAAGCTTTTTGAATCGCTTTTTCTCGATCATGTTCAACAGAAACTTTATAAAAATCTTCTTTTTTTATGCCGCTCATAATCTGATCAACGATAATTTTAGGATCTTCGTTTCGAGGATTATCATCAGTAATGATGACGCAATCAGCGATTTCAGATGCGACTCTGCCCATCATCGGGCGCTTTAAGGTATCCTTGCTGCCACCTGCTCCAAAGACAACGATCAAATGATCAGTCCAAGGACGCATCGTAGAAAGGACAGCGCGAAATGATGCTCCTGTATGCGCGTAATCAATGCAAACTTGTGCGCCGTTTTTTAAAGAACATAGTTCTAATCTTCCGGGAATTGGTGCGATACTAATTTCTTTTTTATCAAGTAGTGCAAGATCAAAGCCCTTTTGATCAAGTAATCCAAGCGCAGAAACCATATTTAAAGCATTATAATTTCCAGGAAAATTTTTATAAAAAATCGTACATTCTGTTTGAATATGTTGTGTTTGTTCTTTAAACGTTAGTGTAAGTTCTTGTTCTGTAAGTTTATTTTTAATAAGCCGGCCTTGATAATCTGCAGCATCACACAAAGAAAAACTTTTAGCTTTTGGAAAATCTTTTAAAAGCTCTTTTACCAAAACATCGTCTTTATTGATTAAAAAAGGAGCATCGGCTTTTGCGTGCTCAAAGACTTTTTGTTTCTCTTTAAAATAGTTATCAAGCGTTGGATAGAGCTCTGCATGCTCTTGATCGATATTAGTAAAAATAATGCCATCAAGCAGTATGCCATCAAGACGAGAAAATGTGTGTGCTTGCACTGCAATTTCCAGGACAACATATTCAATATTTTTTTGAACACATAGTTTTAAAAATTGATGCAAATAATCAGGTTGCGGCGTAGAAAATCCTGAGCTGCAATCAAATTCAGCAAGCTCATTGCAATTATTGCCACTTTCTAAAAAAACTTCGGCTGTCGTAAGACAAGCAACTTTTTTTCCAAATGTTTTTAAAAGATGCGTAAGCATCCAGGTTGTGCTTGTTTTGCCTTTGGTTCCACTAACACCGAACAATTTTAATTTTTGAGCAGGATTATCAGCAGCTTTGGCACTTAAAAAAGCAAGCGCTTTACGCGCATCATCAACATATTCAATTTCTATGGTATGATTTTTTAAAAATAAAAATATTTCATCAAAAAGTTGTATATTTTTTTCTAAAACTATCTTTGTTGCGCCTTTTTGAACAGCATCTTTAATGTATCGAACGCCATCTTCTTTTTGTCCTTGAATAACGACAAACGTTGATCCTTGCGTGATATAATCAGTGTGAGCGGTTACAGGAAATGATGTAAATAATTTTTTTTTCATAAAGGTATCCTAATAATATGAATAGGAGCTTGAATCTGAAAATGCACTTGGAATATAGGTGATAGTACTATCTTGCACCAAAGCAACGTCAAAACGCAAGATGAGATCTTTTGATGTGTATTGATTTAAAAAATATTTTGCTGTTAAAATAATTTTTTTTTGTTTTGTAATCGTAATAACTTGAGAAAGTGGAAACATTGTTTTTGTTCTTGTTTTAACTTCCACAAAAATCATGAGCTGTTCTTTGGTTGCAATAATATCGATTTCTCCACCGCGCACCGTATAATTTTGCGCAATGATCATAAAGCCTTGATTCTGTAAATGTTTTGCTACAGCGCATTCTCCAGCATTGCCAATTTCACGTTTGATGGTTTGTGTTTTTATCTGTTGTTCGTTCATATTTAAAATCGTATTGCAAAATTAGTAGGTTTTTTAGCTGTTGTAAGGACCAGTGATTCTGGAAAACGTTTTGCAAGATCTTGAGCAATTTTTAAGGCTGATGTTGTATCTTTTTCTGCAAGAGCAATCGTATAATCGCATTCTAGCATATGTTTTTCGATACCCGGGATTTGCGGCAATAACTTTGCACGCGCATCGGCAACACATAATTTTGCAGAACCGATTGATCCACGTTTGATATGAAAATTAACAATCACTACATCATGTTCCCATAATCGTGATAGGCACGTTGTTTTGATGCGTTCAACTTCGTTATTATACGTTTTAAACATTGCATTTTTTGCAACTAAAAAATTATTAGCAAGTTCAATAGTTTTGAGTGTTGCTGTTTGATCTCTGTCAGCAGGAAGTATTGAATAAAAATTACTCAAAATGCCTTTGTAGCAAGCGTAAGCAACTTTTTCTTTATCGCCTGGATAGAGTTCAATATATTCTTCGTAATATTTTGCAGCATTTTTTAAATCACCGATTTCAAACGTGATATCTGCAATTTCTAAACGTGCAATTTTTGCAACGGTAATACTTTGTGTAATTTTTATTAATTGTTTTAAAAGTATCAGCGCTTGATCAAAATCTTTTAAAAGAATTGCTAAATCTGTGCCTGCTCGTAATTCATCTTCGGTCATATACCGAACTGCTTTGCTCGTTAATTTTCGTAACTTTTTTCGATAAGGATCCCGTTCTTTTTTTTTAGCAGGATACTGACCAAGTTTTAAAACAGTAGGAGCTTTATGCATTTTCTGAAAATGAGCGCACAGTACGCTTGAAAAAAGTATACAAGAAAGAAAACAAAAAATACGCTTGAACATGCTAAAGCCTCATGCTTACGATATAATAAATAAAGTATATACATTCAAGATATCAAAGAGCATGATAATCAGCAAATTGATAAAACTATCATCGGTGATTTGAGTTTGTTATCTTGCCAGAATACATGACAAAGTAAGAAAAATAAGGCCAAGCGGGGAAAATATGCTAAAAAAAACAATCGGAGAGATTTTAGTAGAAAATGGAATCATCACGGGCGATGTTCTTAAAAAATATGAAGATGAGGCCATCAAAGATAAAATTCCTTTTTTACGTTATATTCAAGATAAAAGACTTGTTGCGGCAGAAGCTCTTGCAAAAGCTTATGCTCAACAATCAGAGCTTCCGTATCTTGAAAAAATTTCTGATGAAATGGCAGATCCTTTAATTTTAGTAAAAGTGCCTTTAAAATTTTTGCGAGAAAATTTTATTATTCCTATCAAAGACAAGCAATCGATTATTTTGGTAACATCGAACCCGATGAATTTTCAGCCTATCGATGACTTGAATATGCTCTTTGGAAACCAAACAACAACAGCAGTCACAACTGCTAAAGTGATCATGGATGCTTTGAGTCGTTATTATCCGCTTGAAGGCACCGATCAAATGATGGAAGATCTCGAAGAAGAGTCCGATGTTGAAGGACTTTCTTTTGGTGAGATCGATGAGCGAGATATTTTAAGCAGTGCGAATGATGCGCCGATTATTAAATTAGTAAATTATATTCTTTTTCAGGCAGTTAAAATGGAAGCTTCCGATATTCATATTGAGCCAGAAGAAAAAGAGATGCGTGTTCGTTATCGTATCGATGGCATCATGCATCAATTTATGACCATGCCAAAACGCATTCAAGCTGCTGTAGGCTCTCGTATAAAAATTATGGCAAACATGAACATCGCAGAAAAACGCAAACCGCAAGATGGTCGTATCGAAATTAGAGTTGCTGATAAGCGATTCGATATTCGTGTGAACTTGCTGCCCGTTATTTTTGGTGAAAAAGTGGTAATGCGACTTTTGGATAAAGAAAAAGGATTTGCAGAACTAGAAAAATTAGGATTCAGTCCTCATGATTCTGAATCTCTTAAAAAAATCATTTCGCGACCAAATGGCATTATTTTTGTATCAGGTCCAACAGGTTCTGGTAAAACAACAACATTATATTCGGTGCTCAGTCGTTTAAATGAGCCTACTGTAAATATTATTACGGTTGAAGATCCAGTTGAATATCAATTATCAGGTATTTCTCAAGTGCAGGTGAACGAAAAAGCTGGTCTTTCTTTTGCTATCGCATTGCGAGCTATTTTACGACAAGATCCTGATACGGTTATGATTGGAGAAACTCGTGATGCTGAAACTGCACAAATTGCTATTCAAGCAGCACTAACAGGACATTTAGTTTTAAGTACTATTCATACAAATAGCGCTCCAGCTACTATCACTCGCTTGGTTGATATGGGCATAGAGTCATTTTTAATAGCCTCGTCAATTGCTGGCGTCATAGGTCAACGCTTGGTTAGAAAATTGTGCCAGGCATGCAAAGAATCATATACGCCTTCTGAAGAGCTTTTAAAAAATATAGGCATTAAGCCATCTGATAAAAAAATTACATTTTATAAATCAAAAGGTTGCAACGAATGCAATAGCCTAGGATATAAAGGTAGGTTGTCTATTTTTGAAGTTATGACTATGACTGATGATCTTGCTAAATTGACGATGGAAAGATCTTCTACGGTTGCATTAAGAAAACAATCAATGAAAGATGGCATGACGGTGTTGTTGCAAGATGGCATTAGAAAAGTAGAATTAGGATTAACAAGTATCGAAGAAGTGCTTTCTGTTGCAACTGTGTATGATGAAAATTCAGATTCTTAATAAAAAAAATACAAAAGTTCGTCTTCCTGAGGCGCGCTTTAAGCGTCGTGAGGATCCAGGTTAAAAGGTTTTATGAAATTCTTTGTTCGTCTTTTTTTTATGATCATTATTGGTTGTGTAATTGCTTCGATCGCTTTTACGTTTCATCCACGATGTAAAAAAATGATAGATCAAAAAATAACAACTCTTTTTGAAACATCATATAAAGCTCGATTTGCAGGTACCTTAGATAGCATTTCGTTATTAGATTTTTCTGTGAATTATAGCAATGTAACGGTTCTGCCGTTATCGCAAGAAAAAAAATGGAAGTGGAAAGCCAAGACATTCAAGCTTGTTTTTAATCCATTTTTGTATGCTGCTTATAAAAAAATAGGATTAAAAATTTTTCTTGATACCTGTGTAAGTTGGTCTTTGATGCATCATTTTGATCCTGACATCATGGATCATATTGCACATTTACTTGCGCCTGCAAAAAAATCATTTTTAAAAATGACTGGTCTTTTTTTTAAAAATAGTCTTGTAACAGTGGTTGATCTAGCACAAAATATAACATGTTCTTGTGTTTGGAAAAGCAACATAGAAGAGGATGCGCATGGATTTACCACAGTCATAGATCTTTCTGATGGTATGATGCGTCAAAAAAATGAAACAATTATCGAAGGGCTGCAGGGAAAAATCAGTTCTTATTACGATGCTAAAAAAATGAACACTATTTTTTTTACGTTAGAAAGTTATCTTTTTGGAATCAAAACAGAAGACAAAAAATGTTTTTATAAAGGTAGCTGGAAAAATGGTTTAGGGTATGGCATAGCACACACCAAAGACCGATCTTTTTTTATGTCACCTTTAGAATTTTATTTAGATGATGCTAAAAATATACAGTTTAAAACTCGAGGCACGCTATCGTGTCAAAATATTCTTTTATGTTTAAAGCATAAGAAAGCAGCAGAAGTTTTAGGAACATGTTTTTTTGATTTTAAGGGCTCGCTCTCTTTGCTAGAAGGGCATTGCGCTTTTCGAGATATATCCTATGCGGGCTACGATTTGGATTCAATTACTTCATCAGTATTTCTTAAAAATAAGGTATTGTTTGGCGATGCGATTTTTACGTTAAAAGATCAAAAAATAAAAGGTGAATGGAAGCTTGATGAAAAGAAAAATTTTAAAAGTACTTTGTCTAACATCACAGATTGGAATGTATTGGGCTCGTTTTGGTATGCTCCAAAAGATGCAACGCGTATTGTTATAGAGAGTGCTTACGAAAAAAATATAAATGTTACTGCAACGTATACAACAGCACTGTTACATAAAAAAACGAATGAAAAAATAGATGCAGAAGGGATTGTCAAATCATTCAATGATACTATTTTTTGGGAAAATAGTATTACAACTGACTCTAAAATGTATACTATGACAGGATCAAGTAATCCATTTTTGTGTACGGTAAAAACAATCGAAGATGATGAGATAGTCGCTGAAATCAAAGAATCAAATACTCTTTTTACAGGAATGATTGCTACAGAATTTATACAAGCGATAACAAAAGATATCCTGCCATTTTCTGTTGTTGCTACAGGGCCGCTTTTAGTGACAGCGCGCAAAGATAATGGTCATATTACAGGTGACATAGTGTTACAAGAAGGCATGATTCGCACTTTTTCGTTTTATAATTTTATCCAAAGCATGCAAGCTTCTTTTACGATTGATATTTTAAAACGATCTTGTTTGATACAAAATTTTATTGCAACTCTTTATAAAGGTAACATTAAAAGTTCAGCGATACGATTAGGATATGATTATACGCATAAACAAATGTGGGCGCATATTCCGCTCATATTAGATAGTTGTTTTTTGCATAAAGATAAAGCATTTTATGCAGATGTTTCTGGTGCACTTTGCTTTAAAAAAAGTTTAGATAAACATCCTACTTTAAAAGGTTTTTTATCATTTGATCATGCGCATTTAAAAGAAAATATTTTTTCTCAAGACCTTGGTTCTTTAACATCGGACATGCGTAATGATCAATCATCAGAATTAGAAACAGATATTTTTTTTACTACAAAAAACCCTATTCAAGTAAAGACTCCGGAGCTGGAGACGCAAGTAGCAGCTTCTTTAGCTATCACGCATGATGCTCAGGCATGTTTCGTAAAAGGAGATATGTTGCTGTCGGGTGGCAGTATTCATTTCCCTGCTTATTCTTTACCAATTACTAAAGGAAGCATTTCTTTTAAAGGACAAGATATTACAGATCCTTTGATAGAGTTATCAGCGCAGGGTCGTATTAAAAAATATAATATTATGCTTAATTGTTCTGGAACGGTGAGCGAGCCACAGATTATTTTTAATGCAGTTCCGTTGCTTTCGCAAGAACAAATTATGATGTTACTTTTTGCAGGAAGCGAAGAAGAATCTTTTAATAAAGCCGTGCCATCGCTTATTATGCGCAACGTAGAAAATATTATTTTTGGAACACGAGCAGGAGCGCGGATAAAGAAATTAATGGAACCTTTTGGAAAAATAAAATTCATTCCAAGATTTACCGATCAGACAGGTCGTGGAGGATTTAGAGGAGGGTTGGAAATAGAAGTAACCAAGCGATTGAGAGCGATGATCGAAAAAAACTTTAGTCTTACCGAAGACGTTGCATTCGAGGTTGAATATGCGCTTACCGATACCATGAGTATCAAGGCAACGCGAGATGAGCGGGGCGATCTAGGAGCAGAAATAGAAATGAGATTTAAATTTTAAATATAAAAAAAGAGACCTATGAAAAAAACATGTATAACGATAGCAGTATTTTTTTTGTATGCAGCCTATGCATTTTGTGCGCATCAAAATAGTATTCATGCAGCAATTTTAAAAAAAGAACGTGTTGACTCTGTTTATTTTATGCCCGATCAGACAGATTTTTATAAAGAACTGCTTTTGTGGCTTTTTTTAAACACAAATGGTTCTATAAAAGCCGCTCTGTATCGATTAACTGATCGTGATGTAGCCCAAGCATTAGTAGCAGCTCATGAGCGTGGTGTTCCTGTTGAAGTTGTTTTTGATCCTACTGCAATTACGACGCGTTATAGCTTGGCAAGTCATCTTTATAAAGCTGGCATATCGCTTTATTGTTATCAGCCAACGGGCTTGCGGCCACCTTTTCCAAAATCATTTCCATCTATTATGCATCACAAAACATTTGTCTTCGAAGACGTGCTTGGTTGTCCCTCGATAATTGCTTGGGGTTCGCTTAATCCAACCAATGCAGGATTTAATGGAAACGAAGAAGTGACGCACATTACGGACCAGCACGCAAAAGCATTTACTGATCAATTTGCTTTGTTAAAATCCCGTTCAGCGCATGTATCTGATGAATATTTTTCAAAACTTTTAAAAGAGAAAAATAAAATTTCTAGAGAACAGAGTCTTACAAGAACAGCATTTTCGTTTGTAAAAAGATTTTTTCATCGATAGAAATGATTAAAGTTGTGAGCGTAAACTGGCAATGCAATTATTAAAGTCATCAGGCGTATTTGTTTCAAACTCATAAGCCTGATCTTTATAAATAAATGCAATTTTTTGAGCGTGCAGAGCGTGTCTTTGAATAAAGTGAGACTTGGTTCCATACACTTCATCACCAATCAAACCATGTCCAGCAGCGGCAAAGTGAACACGAATTTGATGTGTTCTTCCCGTTACTGGTTGCACCGTTATTAAGCTTTCTTTGGAAAAATGTTCTAGAACCTTATAATGCGTCAGAGCGTTTCTGCCGTTGTGATCGATCGTCATTTTATTGCGAATAGTAGGATGGCGCGCAATAGATCCAGAAAAAGTTCCTGTGTTTTGAGGGTGGCCTTTAACGATAGCAATATACGTTTTTTGTATTTTGCGATCTTTAAATAGTTTGCTAAAAATTGCGAATGCAGGATTGGTCAAAGGAATGATCATTAATCCAGAAGTATTTTTATCAAGTCTATGAACAATACCAGGTCGGTCTTGATAGCCAACTTGTGTAATATCATTAAACGCATGAGTGAGCCAGGTAACGAGCGTAGGTTCTGTCATCTTAGCATGATTGGCATGAACAATGAGACCAGCTGGTTTTGAAATTATGGCAAAGTCGTTATTTTGAAAAATAATTTGAACTTGTAAGTGCGAAAGATCTTCTTTGGCAAAAACAGCCGGCTCTTTTTTTTCTGGAATAATTAAGCTAATGGTATCGTTTTTTTTTAAGCAAAAACTATTTTTTTTAGTTTTGATAGTATTAATATTTACTAAATCTTGTTTGATAATTTTTTGCAAAAAGCTTCGTGAATAATCTGGAAATTTTAAAGAAAGAAAAGCATCGAGTCTCATGCCCTGTTCGGCTTCTGTAACTAAAAAAATATGTTCAGAGCCATGCAGGAGCGAATCTTCTTTATTCATGGTAAGCCTTTTGGTGAATTATTTTTTTCAAATGAGCAAAAAAATATAAAAATATTCTTTATTAAAATTGTAAAATTCATAGGATCAAAAGTCAAATGGACAAGCAAAATGTATTAGGTTAAGGTTAAGCAATATTCGTTAAATTGTATTGATTGCAAGAGGGGGAAATATGGTTTCAGAAAAATTGTTTAATGAAATCCGAGCCCATATTAAAGATGTTATTGTACAAAAAACAGCTTTAGCAAAATCGTTATGGCAGGAATTTATAAAATTGCATCCGGTTGATATAGCAATATTCCTTTCTGAATTACCAGAAGAATACTGTAAAAAAATGTTTATTCAGTTGCCGCAAGAACTTAATTGCGCGGTATTTCGTGAATTTTCTGAATCTATGCAATCATTTACGCTTTCGTTTTTAGATGATGCAGAAAAAAGTGGCATTCTTTCGTGTCTTACAACGGATGAACTTACAGATTTATTCGAAAATTTATCTGATGAAGATTTGAAAAAATATATGGGTTTTTTGCATAAAAATGATCGCGAAAAAGTTTTATCATTGATGCAATTTGATTCTGAATCTGCTGGCGGGATCATGGATACAGACATTTTGCCTTTGCAAGATACCTATACGGTGCAAAAAAGTATTCAACTTATTCAAAGATTGCAAGTGCATCGTGAGTTGCATCAACGTATTTTTGTGATTAATACAGAAAAACAATTAGTTGGCTTTATTAATCTCGAAGATTTAGTTTTGCATAAACCAGAAACAGTGATTAGTCATTTTATGCAACATAATGAATTTATAGCGCAGGCAAAAGAAGACCAAGAATCAATCGCGCAACGCATGATGCATTACAATTTAACAATCGTTCCTGTGGTTGGAGAGAGCAATTATTTTTTAGGCGTTATTCCAAGCACAACTTTAGTTGATATTATCGAAGAAGAGACAGCGCAGGATTTATATCGTATGTCAGCTATGAGTCCTATCAAAGGAACGACGTATTTAGAAGTTTCGTTCTTTAAGCAATTGTATCAAAGAAGTTATATTTTAATTTTGCTTATGCTGATTCAGTCAATCTCTAGCACTATTTTAAAAACTCATAAAACATTGTTGGCAGGAGTTGCAGGAGGAGTGTTGCTGCAATTTATCACGATGCTTATTAGTACTGGCGGGAATGCTAGTAGCCAAACTGCTGGAGTTATGATTCAAGGCATGGCTTCTGGAGAAATACATCCTGCAAATATAAAAAGATTTTTTAAAAGAGAGTTTTTACTTTCTTGCGCGATAGCGGTTATTCTAGGAATCACTGCATTTATTCGCGTCTATCTTGCAAGCAAAAGCGTTATTGGTAGCGTAGCCGTTGCAGGATCAGTTTTTTGTATCGTGATTATTTCGATTACTATTGGAAGCACTATTCCCGCACTCTTGCATTCTTTGCGCATCGATCCAGCTTATTGGGCTGGTCCAGTGCTTGCAACGGTGATGGATATTCTAGGACTTTTGATCTATTGTGCGGTCGCAAGCGCTATTTTTAGCTATTGTACTAACTTTTCTTGACAAAATGCTTATTGATTTATACCTTAGAGATACTCTTTTGTAAGCTGAAACTTTCATAAGGGCCGCTAGCTCAGTCGGTAGAGCAACAGCCTTTTAAGCTGTGGGTCGTTGGTTCGAATCCAACGCGGCTCACCAGAGGTCCCCATCGTCCAGTGGCCTAGGACATCGCCCTTTCACGGCGAAGACAGGAGTTCGAATCTCCTTGGGGATGCCATTTCCTTGCTTTTTATTTTTTTACGAAGATAGTATATGTACTATTTTAAATAAATAATGTTTATAAATTTTTTATTAAGCAGAAGGAAAAAACGTGTATGAAGATAGAACAGAGTAAAGGGATCATTTTAATAGCGATAGGTTTATGTTTTTTAATGGGT
>CAZJPB010000026.1:13589-13822 GCA_964547785.1 uncultured Pseudomonadota bacterium
CAAACTTTTCATATCAAAATAAAGCAACGACATATAAAAAAATATTAATCAGACTTTTCTTTACAATGTTATATCGCAAATATCATAAAATTTTTTATGCTTCGAAGTCTGTCCATCTTCGCTTTGCTATGCCGCGACATCTGGCCATAGCGCTTTGCGCGACGGCTGATGGATCCTTGCGGTCGCGCTACACTGCTTCCTGAGGATGACGAAAAGTTCGAGACGTTTCTACA
>CAZJPB010000027.1:0-13738 GCA_964547785.1 uncultured Pseudomonadota bacterium
AAAATTTCGAACTCTCGTCATCCTCAGGGAGCAACGCGACCGTAAGGATCCAGGCTTCGAAGAATAAAGCTTTTCACATTAACGCAAAGCGACAACATATAAAAAAATATTAATCAGACTTCTCTTTACAGCACTATATCGTGAATATCATAAAACTGTTTATACTTCGAAGCCTGGATCCTTGCGTCACTTCGTTCCTGAGGATGACGAGAATGAAGAAGAAGCTTTATTTTTAAGCTGAATATTTTTAGCTATATATCACTTTTTAATGCTTTACCATAATCGCACGCAAGCCAAAAGGGTAGCATATCAAATAATACACTTGGCAAAAAATTATCTTTATTATCAGCACTCACTAATGGAATCCATTTAAATTTTGTATGACTTTCTAATGACTCTGGCACTTTGTTTATATCAAAATTTTCAGAAACCACTGTAAATAAAAAATTAATTTCATGCGTATGACACATATGTTTTAATTCATTACAAACTAATACTTCTAATGATGATTCAAAGCAACCTAAAAATCGACCAACTTTGAGACGCATGCTTAATTCTTCTTGCAATTCACGCTCTAAAGCATATTCCAAACTTTCTCCTGGCTCAAGATGTCCACCAGGCAAGAAAACATACTTCTTATTTTTTCCAATACAGACTAAAAGATGATCGTCTTTTATAATGACTGCGCGAACGATTGTATGTTGCACTTTTTGAATACTCATATTTTTTTACCTTTTTATTTCGTGCATTCATAGATAATAATGCCATCATCATCAGCTGCTAAAACTTGATGATCAAATGCTTTAAGACATCTTATGTGTTTAAAACCTGTAGCCTGCAACATATGATTCATAATGGATTGCGTATAAAAGCGCAACGTATATATTTCATCTTCAGTTTTTATATGCATATTGCCTTCCAGTAAATCATAACGACAGATAGTTTTTTGAACAAACCCGTCAGCAGGCTCATGCATGGTTGCTAAAGTAATTATTTTACCATCAGGGCAAGCTATCGCGTTATAAAACCATGCAGAAACTTCTTGATTTTTTAAAAACTCAGCAGTCATAACTTCAAAAATTAAAATGCCACCATCAGACAAACTGGCATACAGTGCTAGAAGCGCGTTTTGAGCATCTTGCATATTAAAAATCAAATTAAACGAACCGCAGGGAATAAAGATCAGATCATATTTTTTAATACTCACAAAATCTTGTACTAATCCATGCCACACAACAGGAACTATCTTTTGATTTTGAGCCCGTTCACGCAATCTTTGCAGCATCGCATGACTTGCATCAAAGCCTTCAATTGCATAACCAGACTCAAGAAATGGCAACAAAAATCTTCCTGAACCGCACATTGGTTCTAAAATATATCCTTTTGTTTTTTTGACATAATGCTCATAAAAATCAAATTCTTCTTTTGTATTTTTAGATACATCAAGATCGTAATAGAGCGAACAGAGAGCTCCGTACGTTAAGTCATCAAAAGATGTCGACACTTGTTCCATGTTTTATTCTTTAATTGCTTGTAATCGAACTTTAATAATATCAAAAATTTCGATTAATTCTGGAATGCCATCATATGCCTGATTTAAAAAATCTGCTCGCATATCGGGACGATCTGGATATTCGTGTGTTAAGTGATTTCGCAAATCTCGTAAATGCCTAAATCTGTAAGAATTTTTAATAATATTCATTTTTTCTAAACGGTTCAAAATATCAATAAAACTCATGCCTACAAGGTCTTCATCAACAACTTCTAAAAAACGAACAAAAATTTTATTTGAAAGCATGTCTTGTATCTGCAAATAACGCATCGCTAAAGAATCTATAATAACGCGCTCTTCAAGACTACAATTTTCCACAAAATAAGCTGTCAAAGGCATCAATGGTTCAATCAATTTTTTTCTAATTTGTTTTGCATTTTCAATTAAAATACCTAATTCCATTATTGATTGTTCTAAAATTTTTAAATTTTTCATACTAATTGTATTCCTGTTTCTTTAGCAATTTTATAAATAGGAAGTTCTAAATAGGTACTTTTTAACATATTAATAATAATATCAATTTTCTGATAACCGATAGCATCATGCAATGCATCAAGAAAATTATTTTTTTGTTTTTGAACAACATGAATATCAGGTTCTATTGTTTCTATATACAAATCAATATCACCACCTTTTTTAGCAAGATCAACACGCGATCCAAAAATCCATAAATGTTCACTTGTCTGACTATAATATTTTTTAAAAAAAAATATTATATTATCTTGATCCTCTTGGCTTAATCTAATATTTCTCATTATATATTTCACTTTTTATTCTATATCCCAACGTTTTTCTAATTCTTTAAAACTCTGCGGGTTTTGATGATCATGCACAAAATCAATAACTGCTTGCGCACAATCAAAAGCCGATTTTGTTGTTGTATCAATCGTGTAATCATACGGCCAATCAAGCGTAGGAACAATTTTCATTTGCGAACGAGCTAAACCTTGACCACGATTGCCACGCAAAATTTCACGCTCTTCTAATATTTTAAGATCACACGAAACCCACACAAAATAAACTTTATACGATTTTAAATAACGTACATAATTTAATAACAATGTATTTTCGAGCACCACTTCATCAATTAAAATATTCATACCATTTGCAGCCATAGTAGCAATAACTTGAGGAATTGTCTCCATAACTTTAGTGCCAAAATTACCATTTTTGACTTCCATAGTTGGCCCCTGACCATCTCTTCCAGGCACATAATAAAAACCTTCGTGCGATCGTGGTCCGTACATAATATAATTTGCAGGCATCATTGCCCAGAATGAATCAATTCCAACAGAAAGCCACGGCGCAGTCGCTTTATGTTGCATTGCACGAATAATCGTAGACTTTCCTGATGATGAACAACCATTAAAAAAAATAATCATACAAATATCCTTACTTAAAATTTTTTAAATTTATAAAAAACTATAGCTAAGATAATGCTGTATTTTAAAGGTCTAAGAAATTTTATTTTAAATTAAAATACATTATTCTACGATCTTCTAATGTTTCTTTGAATTCATTTCTTACATAAAATTCTTTTGCTGCGTCTAAAATTGAAACTTTTAAATATTTAAATTTTTTTGCATATTGTTCTTTTAAAAAAGTAATTATTTTTCCACCAATGCCTTGGCTTCTAAATTTAACATGCGTCACTAAAAATTGAATTGTTATAATATCTTCTATCGCTGTTAAAAACACAACACTCAAAACAGTATTATCAGTTTTATTAATCGCAACATAACCAATAGTAGAAATCTCATCTAATTGATGTATTAAAACATCATAATGCTTTTCATATTCCTGCTTACCGATTATTTTATTTTTTAATCCTTCTGAAAAAACATTTTTAGCTTGCTTACACATATCTTGATTTTTTTCATCAATCGCTACAATCTCTACATCAGCTATATCAATTTTTCTTTGTTTTTTCCTTTCACCATCATCTTCTAATCCTTTTTTTAAAGATGGACTTGCTTCTTCTGCAGCTGCTCCTGCTTCCGCACCTTGCAAGCCAAATGATGTAAAAAAATATAACAACAATAATTTTAATTTCATAAAAATTCCTTTTATTTGATAATCTTATACTTACAATTATATTCTATTTGAATATGAAAAATAGTCAAATTTTTATAATACCTTTATAAAAATAAGCTCATCTTTTCTTTTGATTCTTGACTAAGAAAAGATAGGTCGTTATCTTTTCTTTAAAAAATACCCGAAGCAAAGGAATAGCATGAACTCTGAATCTTACAAAGCTTATATTCCTCCAGCATTGCCTCCAAAACTTGCTTTAGAAAAGCTCATGCCAAAAATAGAACAAGCAACACAAGCAATTACTGCACTTAATAGCAAGATAAATCTTATTCCTAATCATGCATTATTTATGTATATGTACGTCAGAAAAGAAGCCTTACTTTCTTCGCAAATCGAAGGCACACAAAGCTCTTTTTCTGACTTGCTTTTATTTGAGCAAGATAAAAAAACAACTATTTCTCAAGAAGATGTTGAAGAAGTTTCGAATTATGTAAAAGCAATTTTATATGGACTTGATCGCATCACAAATGGCTTCCCGTTAAGTTTAAGATTATTGTGCGAAATACATGCCATCTTGCTCTCTGGAACAAGAGGCGCACATATGACTCCAGGATCACTACGCACTTCGCAAAATTGGATTGGTGGCAGCAAGCCGAGTAATGCTTATTTTGTTCCACCGCCACCAGAAGAACTTATGAAGTGCTTATCTGATCTTGAACATTTTTTTCATGACACAGAATCAAATCTTCCTTTTTTAGTAAAAGCTGGATTACTTCATGTTCAATTTGAAACCATTCATCCTTTTTTAGACGGGAATGGTCGATTAGGACGCCTTTTAATTATTCTATTTTTATGTGAAAAAAATCTTTTAGAAAAACCAATTTTATATGTCAGCCTCTATCTTAAACAACACAGAACTTATTATTACGATCTCTTACAAAATGTTCGCGAAAAAGATGACTGGCAAACCTGGACAGCATTTTTTCTCGAAGCAATCATTGCATCTGCCCAACAAGCTCTAGATACAACTGAAAAAATTAATGCATTATTTTTATTAGATACAGATCGCATAAACGCACTCGGTCGAGCAAAATTTTCATGTTTAGCCATTATTGAATATGCAAAAAAAAATCCTCAATTTTCTGTTGCCAACCTTGTGCATGATATAGGAATAACTGCCCCTACAGCTCGATCAGCAATTAATCATTTACTTGACTTAACTATTTTAAAAGAAATTACTGATAAAAAGCGTGATAAAATATATCGATATCACGACTATCTTACACTTCTTGAAAGCGATACACAGCCACTTTAGGACAATATATATTTTTTATTATAGATCACATACATAATTTACACAGTTTTCCAATATTTCTTCTTTTATAAAACCACTATCTGTAAGGGCACCATACATATCTTGTGATGGATTTAGAAAGATAATTTTATTGTCTTTACGTTTTTTTGCTTTATCTTTTAATGCTTGAATAACTTCATGCATTTTTGTGTATATATGTTCTTCAGATTTATATGTTTTTTCAATTAAAAAATATTGTATAAAAAAAATAGGTTCAACTCTTTCGCCATATAAAAAAGCAAAGGGCGCATTGTATAATATTTTTTCTCTTGTTCCCACCGCTCTACCAAAGCTATTTGCTGAAATTGTTTCGTCTTTTTCTCTGTTATATTGCACTAAATAAGCTTTATTATGTTTTGGTTTTTCACGCACTTGTCTCATAAAATACATGAATTCATCTTCTGCCATATAACTATCACAGATTCTTTCTGCAATTCTCATATCACGATTTGTAGTTAATGAACAATTTTTTCCAAGACCAAGACCTACCATTGTACCGGCAACAATTTTTTGAGTTACAGGCTTTTCTGCATCAGGATTAAGAATTTTTGATGTAAAGAAAAAAACCATATCTTCATATTCTTCTTTGCTCCCTTCAGCTGCGGCGGCCGCAGCTGAGTATATATTTTGATAAATACATAACAAAAAGAATAACAATTTTTTCATCATAATTTCGCATCAAGAACATTATATTAAAAATTTAAATATAGAATTTTAATATAATAATAAATAGATATATTTTGCTCTAATTGAAATTACAAGTCAATTGTCATGTTGCTTTCGTAACGAATAAAAAGAACCTCTGCCTTTATTTTAATAATATTAAACAACATTTTTTTTAAAGAAAATATGTACTGTTGCAACGGCAAAAAGTATAAAACAAAAATAAACATACGGCACAACTTCTAAAGGTGATATTCCTGCGACTGTACTTGCTAAAAGTATTTGCGCACCGTACGGAATAATACCTTGAAAAACACACGAATAAATATCAAGCCATGCCGCACTGTAATGTGCTGGAATATGAGATTTCTGCGCAACATCACGAGCAATTCCGCCGCTAAAAATAATTGCTACGGTATTATTAGCAAGCAAAAGATCAAAAAGGCTTACTATCCCTGCTATACAAAATTGCGCTGTTTTTTTTCCACCATGATTTTTGATCCAGAAAGAAAGTCTTTGTGCAAGCTCTTTAAACCCTTGACTTGCAAGCCCAGAAAGACCGCCCACAAGCATCGATAATATGATAATTTCGTGCATACTTGCAAAACCTTTAGCGATACTTTGACTCAAAGCTATAATGCCATACGCAGGATTTACGTAACATCCAACAATTCCTGCAGTTACGATACTCAACGCAAGAACACTAAAAACATTTGTACCAGAAAAAGCTAACGTTAACAAAAGCGCATACGGCACTATAAGCAACAATGAATAATCTTGTACTTCTATTACTCCTGCTTGGCTAGAATAGCCATACATTAAAAGCGCAATCGTTAATCCTGCTGCAACAAGCGCAACCTTTGCATTCAATAGTAATTTCTTTTTCATATCTGCTTCTTGAGACATCACTGCAGCAATAGTTGTATCGGAAATAATTGACAAACTATCTCCAAACATTGCGCCACCAACTACTGTTGCAATACTTACCGGCAAAGCAAGCCCTGCTTGAGCACTTAATCCAACTGCTATCGGTGCTATCGTTGCAATAGTTCCCATTGATGTCCCTATAGCTGTCGAAATAAAAGCTGCTATTAAAAAAATACCAATCATTAAAAAATGTGATGGTATAAAAGCAAGCGCTAGATTCACTGTTGCTGCAATACTGCCAATATCTTTTGTTACTTGACTAAATGCTCCTGCAAGCAAAAATATAATACACATCGTAATAATATCTTTATGACTCACGCCTTCTAAAAACGCATGCATACGCTCTTCTGTTTTGCCTTTATACAAAATCCATCCCAACATAATACTTGGAAGAATGGCAACTAAAGGGGACAATTGATAAAAAGCGTAATCGCTTCCTTGCAATGAAAAATAAATTCCACTGCCAACAAAAAGTGTTACGAACAATAAAATTGGCAAAAAATAAAACACATAAAACATAAAAACATTATTCTTTCAAAGTTATAGTAATTTTAGACTTTCAATATTTTTAAGAAAATCTTTCATTTGCAAAGAAAATTCACTCATGATTGACATTACTTCATTCATTTTTTGTTCTTCGTAAATATCTAAGGTCATAGTACGTTTTTTCACAAAATCAAACCATACTTCTGGATCTTTAATGAACCCTTCTAATGCCGCTACTCTAAACGCTTCACGAGGAGAATTTACTATTTTACCACGTTCCTCTAAAAGCCTTTTCATAGTTTTCCACACTACTTCAAAACAAAATGCAAATGCCTGAATAGTTCCCGCTTTTTCTTGTTGCGTCTGATCATGTATTCTAAAGTTTTCAAATCTTTTAAATGCACGCAATAATGACGCAATGAGTATAGTATCTGTTGACATGATTTTTTATTTCTTTTTTTTGATAAACAATGAACAACATGAATGCATTATTTTTTCTATATTAATTTTATAACTAAAAAGCGTTATAATTCCGCCACAGATCACAATAATCATTCCGATGAGTTGCATATTACTGATGTTTTCATCCAATAACAAAATTCCAAAGACCACAACAAACAACGGCTCAAAAACAGAAAGTAGGGATGCTTTTTCAGCGCTAATATATTTTAAACCTTCTAATAGTAACAGAATTGGAAGCGCTGTACACAAAAGACCAAGGGCTAAAATATAACTCCAGACGTACCAACCAGAAGGAATAACAAAACTTTTTTCTACAAAAGCCGCGGCAAAGCAGGTAATCATACAACCTAATGAAACCATAAGTGTTGAAATTAACGGAGACAAACGGCTTTTCTTGCTAACCACCACATAACAAGCATAAAACAATGCACCGATGATACTGATAAAAATGCCAAAAAAATCGAACGCGCAATTTCCACAATCAACTAAAAATATCATGCCGATAAGAATAATCACGAGCGCAAGATGATACGCTTTGGTAACTTTTTTTCTATAAAATAACCATTGCAAAAACATCACAAAAGCTGGATACGTAAAAAACGTAACCATCGAAAGACCTGTTCCAATGTATCGACACGCAACAAAATAAAAAATCGATGAACCACTATAAAAAAGCGCTCCAGAAACAATTACATGAAAAATTTCTCGAGGTTGATCATACATAACTTTATAATAGGGCAATGCAAAAATGAGCATGCAAATACTAGAAACCAAAAAGCGCCATCCTAAAATAGAATAGACTGACATCTGCTCATTCATAAGACTAACGCCAAAATATCCTAGCAGACCGTAACATAAGCCCGAAAGTATTGCGTACAAAGCGCCCTTTTTTTCTTGAGATAAAAATTTCATGATGCATACACCTTATTACTGTTTAAAAAAACATTTTATATAAAAACACAAAGAATAATTCAGATCTTTATATACTTTATTAATATTTTAATGATTTATAAAGTGATAATGTTTTTTCTCTTGATGCTTTTATGTCGATAATAGGCTCTGGATAATCTTTCCCTATCACAATTTTTGATGATTGAAGTATTTTTTCTGGAGCCTTCCACGGTTCAAAAAGATATTGATGTGGCAATAATGCAAGCTCGGGAACAAATTTTTTGGTATAAAGACCTTCTTTATCAAACTTCTGACCCTGCGTTGTCGGATTAAAAATTCTAAAATACGGCGCTGCATCAACTCCAGTACCTGCAACCCACTGCCAATTAAAACTATTATTTGCTAGATCTGCATCAACAAGACATTGCAAAAACCACTCCTGTCCTTCGCGCCAATCTATCATCAAGTTCTTTACTAAAAATGATGCCACGACCATCCTAACCCTATTATGCATATAACCAGTCGTATATAATTCTCTCATTCCCGCATCTACCAAAGGATAGCCAGTCTTGCCCATCTTCCATGCATCAAACAATTTCTGATTAGTTTGCCACGAAAATGTATTAAATTTTTTTTTAAAATTTTCTGAAGGCAATGTTTTAAAATGCGTCAGTAAATAAGCAGCAAATTCTCGCCACAAAAGCTCACTTAAAAAATGATTCTTATCGTCACGTGCAACTATTTCTGCATCAATAATAGCTTGCCGAACCTGAAATGGTGAAACTTCTCCATAATGGAGGCTTGCAGACAATAAAGACGTTTGTCCTAAAGCTGGAAAATCTCTTCCAACTTTATATCCCAACAAACCCTTTTTTATAAAATGTTGTAATTGTTTATGTGCCTCAACTTCTCCAGCAGTCCATCGATTCTGAATCTTTTCGTTCCATGGATTTTTATGCAGCAGGCCAAGATCATCGATGCTCATTTTATTATCAGAATCGCAGACTAAAGAAAAAGTCTTAGGTTTTAAAAATGGTTTTCGCAAAGTCAGCGCTAAGACTCGTTTTTTAAAAGCACCAAAAACTTTATAATATGATCCATCTGCTTTTACAAGAGCATACGGATCAATAAGATAGGAGCCATTATAAACATGATACTTTACTGAAAACGCACTTAGTTTTTTTACGATTGCTGCATCAAAATCAACAGCCCAAGGCTCGCAACAACTATTTAAAAATATATCGGCAACCTCATATTTTTTTATCAATTTTAACAAAATAGTTTCTGCATCACCTTTATACACCTGCAACATACCATCTAATGATGCATGCAAGCTTATCAGTGATTGATGTAGATACGATTTACTCGCTTGACCAATTGCGTATCTATCATCCAAAATATAGATTGGCAGGACATCAGAAACCTTTAAAGCCTCTTGCAAAGCCTCATTATCCTGCAGCCTTAAATCCTGCCTAAACCAAAAAATTGAAATTGTTTTTGTCATTTTTAATCCAAATCAATATAATATTTTTTTTAATTCCTTGATCACTTATCATAAATGTTTTAGAGTATTTTATTATGAATATAAAAAAAACATTTATTAAAGCTATCGATCAATCTCACGTGCCGAACCCATTAGAAGAGCATATTTTTACGGGCAATATTTATCTTTTGTATACGTTTGATGTTGGCGATGCAATCAATCTTGAACAGGTTAAATCGCTGCGCCAACTCAAAACAATTCCTCGCATTTGGCCCAAATATTTCAAACATTATCATATTCCGCTCACTGTTGATTTAGCTTCTTCTAAAAATGGCATCAAGTGTGTTCGCGCTAATATTCATCATTTTGGCGCACTTTCTTTATTGTATAAAGTGCCTTTTAATGGAACGCTCACTGCTTTGCGTGCAAAATTAAATACGTTAGATGAGCTTTATAATGAACAGAGCGCGCATGACGCAAACCATCTTTTTAAAACTATAAAACCATTCACCTTGCAACCAAAGTTTTTTCAACACAGAAATTCTTATCTTATCATTCATATCGATCCACAGGTTGATGTCATTGATAGCACGCAACTTACCGATCGCTATGGTCACATTATCGCTTCTGCCTTACGTTTTGAAACCGTAAATCTTTCTAATTTTCAGATTCAAGATATTTTGCAATCAACCACTGGATACTACAAACAAGATCTCATTATTATTGATACAGAAGCTGCTTTTGTTTACGATGATGAATGTTATGAACTGCTTGATTTTTTTGAATTTGGTATCATTCAACAACTTGAATTACAATTTTTTGATAAATTATTAGATGCAAAATTAGATGCTGTATACGAACAAGCAATCCAGCCGCGATCATTGTATAATTACTTACCCTTTGTTGGCATCATGTACGATCCATTGAGCGAACTTTCTAAACTCAAAGTTGACATTTCTGTCATCACTGAACGACTTGATAACAGTATTAAATTGGCAGGTGAAGCGTATTATTCAGAAATTTATCAACTCATTGTAAAAAAACTAGAGTTGGAAACATGGCGCTCATCAGTCGATAAAAAACTTGCCATCGTTCGCGACGTTCGATCAATTTATCAAAATAAAATTAACGCAATTCGCGAAGACATGCTTTCTGTGCTGATTATCATTCTTATTATGATTGAAGTTATTATTGGATTAATGCACAAATAATATAGTCTAACATTGCTATCTTAGAAATAAAAAAAATTAATAATTTTTAAAAAAATTCTCGAATTCTCGTCATCCTGAGGCGCGATCCAAGCGCCGTGAGGATCCAGGATTTACTTGAATTATTATAAAAAGATCTATTTTTTTGTTATTTGCAAAAAGTCCAATAGCTGCAAGGAATTAGTAATACAACGCTATAGTATTAAAATATTTTTTTGAATGTTTTTAAATTATAGCTTAATAATCCTGGATCCTCACGGCGCTTGGATCGCGCCTCAGGATGACGATCCCGAAGATGAAGCATTATTTTAAAGCTGAATTGTTCTAGCTATAGTTTATTTTGCTACAGAAACCTTTGCTGTGCGCAATAATTTATCTTTATATAAAAAACCTTTTTCGAAAACTTCCACAATCGCGCCTTCTTGATGATCTGGAGACTCTATTTGCACAATTGCTTCGTGAAACAAAGGATCAAACATTTCTGTTTTTTGCAAAGATTCGACTCCATGCTGTTTTAAAAAATCATAAAAAATTTTATTGATCATTTCAAAACCAACGAGCCATTGCTGTAATTCAGGATTATCAACTTTGCGCGCTTCGTCTAATGCCCTATCGAAGTTATCGACAATCGTTATAATTCCCAAAAACAAGTCTGCTTTGGTTTTTTCGATGCGATCAATTCTTTCGAGTTCTGATCTTTTTTTGTAATTCTGAAAATCTGCAACAAGACGCAAATATGTTTCTTTGAGTGACGACAATTCACTCAAGCATGCATCCATCTGTTCAGAATTTATATCTTTTTTTTGATCTACACTTTCATCAACTATTGTTGCACTTTTATCTTGCTCATCAACGTTTTGAGACTTACACGAACATTCGTTTTGTTTTTTTTCTCTAAAACCAAACACAGAAACTCCTTGACTTTTACCTAATTTTATTACTATGAAACAAAGAACATTCTCTAATTATAGCATCACTAAAACTCAAAACAAGAAAGGAAGGGCCGCAAGCAAGCGTTCAAAAACAAGTTGCTTTACATTTGAACGATAATTTTTTAAGACAAGAAATTAGTAAAAGTATTTTTAACCTTATAAAAAAAGGAAGTACATATGAAGAAATTAACTTCTTATAGTACTCTTTTCGCGTTACTTCTTACACCGGCGGTCGCGTTCGGAGATCAACAGCCACTTTATTGGAAAACAGGTTCTTATAGAGATAGAGAACCTCGCTTTGAAAGAAACTGGCTGTCGACATTTCTGATCAACGTCCAAGGCGGAGGTACCTCGAAAGGATATCAAATCAAAGATGCGCTAGATTCTGCAGCATCCGATACCAAGACTACGAGCCTACTTAACATGTATGGCTTTCAGAATTTTCAGTTTTTAGGCGCAAATATTGTTGGCAACCCTGCAGGCAATTTATTTAACACAGCACTTTCAGAATTAAACCAAGCTCCAACGAATGGCTATTTTGGTTATGTAAAATACTCCGGCAAATTCAGTTATGCTGAAGTAGATCTTTATTACGCTCAAAATTTCTGCAAAGGATTTTTTGCTGATTTATTCATTCCATTTATGTACACAAACACAAAAGATGTTGCATTCGTTGATCAAACTCCAGGAACAGGCGACCCCAACATCAATCGTGCAGAATGGCAATATCTTTTGAATAACCTGACTGCAGGATTAGCACAGTATAACCTTGCTGCATCTGATTACAGCAAAGGTGGTATTGGCGACATTATCATCAATGTTGGTTGGACGATGAGTAACGAAGACTTGAGCGAAAGCATTGATTTCTTAGACACCACGATCAAAGTTGGTGTTAACATCCCTTCAGGATTCAAGAAAAATCAAGATGAAGCATTCTCAATTGCTGCTGGTTATGACGGACACACTGGTATTCCATTGTCATTCGATGCTGCAGTCGGCTTTTGCGATTGGGTAACACTCGGCATGCATGTCGGCGGAATATTCTTTGTCAGCAAAACAATCGAAGATCTTCGTATGAAAACAAGCGTAGCTCAAAATGGTTACATCAAACTTGGCCAAGGTGAAGCCAAACGCGATATGGGAAACATTTTTGATGCAGGCGCTTACGTTAAAGCGGATCATATTTTTAAAGGACTTTCATTATCCTTTGCTTATATGTATGCAAAACAGTCATCATCAAGCTTAACCGCTACTGATACTGCTGTGTTTCCAACCGCAATCATTAACACGGATACCATGCTCAGCAAATGGTTTTATAACGCAATTACGGTTGCTTTAGAATACGATTTTGCAAAAGAAGGCAGACGTACCAACCCTATGCTCGGCGTCTTTTATAGCCAACCAGTTTCTGGACGTAATGTCTATAAAACAATGACTGGTGGCGGCTATCTCGGCGTAAATGTCGCTTGGGATTTTTAAAATTTAACTAAAAAGGGAGTCAAACCTTATGAAGACTATGTTACGTTTTGCGGGGGGCTTGCTTTTACTAAGCTCGCTCTTTTCGCCCGCACTCAACGCTTATCTTAATGTCGCCGGAAGCGGAACTGCTCCAGTTACCTGGGCAACTGCGCCGACTAACGCAATTTTTTATAGACCTACCGGTGATTACTTTTTTGGATCTCCTGCAGCTACAGCTTATTCTGTAAGTTACGCTAACTATCGAACAGTCAACACTGCGCCAACAGT
>CAZJPB010000028.1:0-13536 GCA_964547785.1 uncultured Pseudomonadota bacterium
CTGGATCCTCACGGCGCTTGGATCGCGCCTCAGGATGACGATCGCGAAGATGAAGCATTGTTTTTAAGATGAAAATTTTTAATAGTTATTGTTTTTATAAAAAGGAGAAGCATGTTTTTAGATTTTTTATGCACGGGATTGTTTTATTTTATCGGGTTTATTTTTTGTTGTTATGTTTTTGTACCATTAATTATTTTGGTTTACTTGCCGCATTCGTCAGTTTGCATCAAAATGGTTTACGCATGGTTTTTAAAAATAAGTTCTAAATTGCTCTTATTTTTTACGTTTTTGCCTGTTACGTATCAAGGTTTTGAAAGGTTGCCTCAAGGCCCTGTTATTTTTATAGCAAATCATCAATCAGTTTTGGATATTTTTTTAGTCGAAAATGTGATTGGCTCGTATCCATCCTATTGGGTTGCAAAGTCAGAATTGCTCGATTATCCCTTGTTGTCGCAAGTTGCGTATCGTTCTTTAATTCCCGTTCCTTTAAAAACATCACCTATCGAAGAGCAAAAATCTGTAGTTGCGCAAGCTATTGCTAAAATAAAATCTGGATACAGCGTTGTTATATTTCCCGAAGGTGGAAGATTTGTTGATGGCTTTATTCATCCCTTTTATTCAGGATTTGCAGCAATCGCAAAAGAGACTGGCGCGCCTGTTGTGCCACTCTTTATTTCTGGAACAGGCAGAGCACTTCCTCCTGGAAGACGTCTTTTAAAAAGAACACCCTTAATGATTACCGTAGGAAATATTTTTACGTGCGAACAGGATGAATCAGTGAATGATTTTAAAGATCGAGTATTTAATTGGTTTGTAGAATTAAATTGGAGAAGAAATTATTTACAGGATCATTTTGGTATTCGTATTTGCAATCGTGATGATCAAAAAAATAAAGAAAAAATGCAGGCCTAAGTTGCTATTTTTTTCAAGATGACGAATTACTTAAAATTCGATATATTTTTTTTAAAAGTATCATCAAGAAAGGAAAGATCATGGAATGGTCTATAAAATGTGCTTATATGCCAGTTTTGTATAGTTCTTTGGGTTTGTTAGTTCTTGCAGTAATCTATCAATTAAAATTTTCTAAAGAATCTTTTTATCAGTATCCATTAACACATGTTTTAAAAGCTGAAGGTTTTGTAACAGAATTTCCTTATAAAAAAATTTTACGCAGTCTTCGTTTTATAGTGCTTTTTGGTCTTGCTTTTTTAATGGCGCGTCCGCAATTAGTTGATCAGCTTTCTACGGTGAATGTAGAAGGCGTTGATATTATGCTTGTAATGGATGTTTCAGGAAGTATGCAGCTTTTTGATTCACTGCAGGATCGGCGTCGTCGCATTGATGTTGCAAAACAAGAGGCGATCAAATTTATAAAAAAACGGGATAACGATCCAGTCGGTGTCGTGCTGTTTGGCAATGAATCAATTTCTCGTTGTCCATTAACCTTAGATAAAAAAATGTTGGCAACTATTATCAATGAATATGAACTTGGTATGATCGATCCAGAAGGGACTATGATTATTCGTGGATTAGTGATGGCATTAAATCGTATGAGAAAGTCAGAAGCAAAGAGCAAGATTATTATTCTATTAACTGATGGAGAGCCAACTCCTGGCGATCTTGATATGAATATTGCTTTGCAAATGGCTGCAAAACAGAATATCAAAATCTATACGATTGGTATTGGCAGTGAGCAAGGAGGGTATTATGATCACCCTTTGTTTGGCGTACAGCAGGCGCGCGTTCCTTTGAATAAAAATTTATTGCATACATTAGCTTCTGCAACAGGCGGAAAATTTTTTCATGCAAAAGATCCTGCAAGTTTAGCATCGATTTACAATACGATTGATCAATTAGAAAAAACATCTTACGAAACAAATATTTATCATAAATATTATGATATTTTTATGCCGTTTTTGATGGCTTTAATGATTCTTTTTTTAATTGAATGTTTGTTAAGTTGTTGGTTCTGGCGAGGTATTGGAATATGAAGGTAACATTTTTTGGAGTTATTTGGGCCGCGGCTCAGAATATATTTTTTTTAGGGATTACGGCTATTGTTGCAGGAATTATTTTTTATAACATTACAAAACTTGCGCATAATGTTTCGTTACTCGTTGCTTCTGGTTGGCAAAAAATAATTTTTCCTGGTTTTTCTTTGCGTAAACAAGTTATAAAAAAAATAGCATTGTTACTTGGTATGTTCTGTTTATCTCTAGCATTATTGCGTCCGCAATGGGGTACCAAAGAACAGATGATAGAGCAAGAAGGGCGTGAATTATTAGTAGCACTTGATATTTCTCGCAGCATGATGGCAAGTGATATTAAACCGAATCGACTTACGTTTGCAAAATCTAAAATAAAAAAATTAGTAAAATTATTGCACGCAGAACGTGTTGGATTAATTGTTTTTTCCGGCGACGCTTTTGTCCAATGCCCTTTGACACGAGATACTGCGGCATTCAATTTGTTTCTTGATAATGTTGATGCAGAAAGTTTGTCTTCTGGCACAACATCGATTGCTCATGCTATTTCAAAAGCTTTGCAAACATTTGCTTCGTTACCAACGCGTAAAAATAAAATAGTTGTCGTTTATACTGATGGTGAAGATTTTTCTAGTGGATTAACTGACATAAAAGAAGAAGCAAAAAAAATAGGATTACATATTTTTACGTATGGCGTAGGGACAGAAGAAGGCGCTCCTGTTCCTGTTATCAGTGATGATGGTATTATTCAAGGGCATCAAAAAGATGAACAGGGAAAAGTAGTTTTTTCTCGATTGAATAGTGATATTTTGCAAGCATTGTCGCGAGAAAGTGGTGGTAAATATATCGCTCCTACGCAAGATGAAAGTGATATGAAAACGCTCGTAACATACGTAGAGAGCTACGAAAAAGAACGTTTTGATGCAAAAGAAATAGAGCAAGAAGAAGAACGTTATCCTTGGTTTGTAGGGATCGCGTTTGTATGTCTTTTGTGTGAGTGGTTACTATGAAAAAAATAATAATAGTCTGTAGTTTTTTTTGTTCGATACATCCATCTTTAGCAATTTTTGAAAATTATAAAATGTTTGAGGCATATAAAAAAGGTGATTATAAAGGTGCGCAAAATATCTTAAAAACAGCACTCGTTAAAGATCCTTCTGATGCTTCTTTGTTGTTTGATAGTGGTGATGTTGCGTATCGATTGCAGGAGTATGATCAAGCAGCTGCATATTTTACGAGTGCTGCCAAACATGCGCAGGATCCTGCGCATAAAGAAAAATCTTTTTATAATGTAGGCAATACGTATGTTCAGCAAAAAAAATACGAAGAAGCGATAAAGGCTTACGATGAGGCTTTAGCGTTAATTCCTGATGATAGTAATGCGCAACATAATAAAAAAGTTGCTGAAGCATTATTAAGAAAACAGAAAGAAGAAGAGCAAAAAAAAGAAGAAGAAAAGAAAAAACAAGAGCAACAGAAACAACAAGAACAACAACAAGAGCAAAAAGAAAATAATCAATGTAAAAATCCACAACAAAGTGACAATAAACAGCAACAAGATCAGCAAGAAAAAAAAGGAGAACAAAATAAACAAAAAGAAGAACAAAAACAGAATCAAGCAAGTCAACAGAATGAGCAAAAACAGAACGAACAGAGTCAAAACAGTCAGCAACAACAGCAACAAGATCAGCATAAGCAGCAAGAACAAGAAAAACAAAAAGCTCAGCAACAAGCCATGAACGAGCAAAAACAGAAACAACAAGCGCAAAAACAAGATGAGCAGCAAGCGCAACAGCAAACTCAAGAACAAAAAGAAGCGAAAAAAGATCAAAACAACGCTCAGCAGGGGCAGCAGGGTCAAGCACAGCAGCAAAAAAAAGCAGGAGAATTATCTGCAGAACAAGAAGATAAAGCTGATCAAGAGAAAGATGAAGTTGCTGCAATAATAGATAAAGTTGATGGAGATTCAGGAAAAGAATTTTTTAAATCTATGGTTAAATCAAAGATGGGGTCAAAATATGGACAAAAAAATTGGTAAAAATATATTTTTTTTAGCAGCATTTTTAGTTTTTCAAACATCTGTGCGTGCCGAACCAACGCTTTCTTTGCGAGTTACAGATCAAGATGAAAATCCTTTGCAAGCTGCTGGGCTAGAAATTCCTTTTTTAATACATGTTGAAGTATTGAATAATAAACGAGAAGATCTTGCAAAGCCTTTATTTTCTTTGCCTTCAGCATTTGAAATTATACAACAAGGTACTAAAAATAGTATGCGCAGTATTAATGGCCAAACATTTATTAAAGAATCTTATGTCTATGCAGTGATTCCGCACCAAGAGGGTACGTATAAACTTGGGCCAGCGGTTATACAAGTTTCGGGCGGTAAAGAAATTCGTTCTAATGCTATTACGGTGCATGTTGCTCCTGAGCAAAAGGGTATCGGAACAACTAAAAATGATAAGGCTTTTTTAGAGCTTTTTGTTTCCGAAAAAGAACCTTATGTTGGTCAAGCAATTACGGCACACATTCGTTTTTATGCCGCTCAAGAAGGCATTCATCTTGATCATATTCAAGAACCAGTCTTTCCAAAATGTCAGATAACACCATTAGTCGGTCCTAAAGCAGGAACTACAGTCATTAAAGGTATTCATTATCACTATCTTGATTGGCAATTTTCTTTATATCCTCTTGAGTCTGGAAAGATAGTATTGCCATCTTTGGCAGGACAGATGACGCTTCCCGTTTCAAGAAGAAGTGGCGGAGATATCTTTAGTTTGATGAGCAGCATGTTTGGAGGAGCGACATTAGAAAAAGTTTATTCAAATGCGGTAACGTTGCAGGTTAAAACTATACCTCCACACGAGCCGCCTGTAACAGCAGTTGGAAATTTTACAAGTTTTAATGCAAAGCTTGGATCGGAAAAAGCTGCCGCAGGAGAAGGAGTTACGTTAACGCTTGAATTAATTGGTCAAGGTAACACGATGCATATTATGCACCCTCCATTAATGCTTCCAGAAGGTCTTAAGTATTATGATTCGCATGCAAAAGAACATGTTTTGAGTGACACTATTATTAAAAAAGATTTTGAATATATTGTGCAGGGTTTAAAGCCTGGATTATATGTTATTCCTGGGCAAGAGATTACGTATTTTGACACTAAAAATCATACGTTTAAAACATTGCAAACCAAACCTTTAAAAATAATAATTAGTGGTGAATTAAAGACAAAAAATAATCTTGACCAAGAGCGCAAAAAAGAAACGATGCAAGATGCAGAATCATTGCCAGCATTAGAAACTCATTTTAAAAAAAGTTCTTCTAGCGCTGGTATGTCATGGAAATTTTTTTGGTTGATTTGTGTTGTGATGAGTTTGTTCGTGATCGCTTTTTTTGTAAAAAAAATGTGGACTGGATATCAAGATATATATGCGGTAGATCGTAATTTTAAAAAAGCATTCGACCATGCTCGAGGAAAAATAAAAGATATTAAAAAAACAAAACATTCATCAGAACTGTATCATTTATTTATGGATTTATTTGCAAAAAGATTAAAAATACCGCGCGCTGAATTATCTGAAGCGGTGATAGAAAAGCATTTAAGAAGTGTTGGTTTTTCGGAAGATAAAATAAAAGAATGGAGACATTTTTTTTCACATTTGATGGCAATTACCTTTTCAGCATTACCGCACACTGATGACTTGTATAACGAAGTCAGTTTATGGATTGATACGATGGAGCTTTTTATATGAACATACGATATAGTTTTTTAATAATTTTTACTTTGCTGCAAGGTAATCAAGATCGAGAATCATTTTTAAAAGCAGAAGCTTTTTATAAAGAAGGCAAGTTAGAAGAAGCTTTAGATGCTTATAATGCACTGGCTTATGCAAGCGCTGTAGTTTCGTATAATCGTGGATTGTGTTATGACGCAATGCATCAGGATAGCAAAGCATTATATGCATTTCGTCAAGCGCAAAAACATGCTGATTATAGATTGTTAAAAAAAATAGAGCCGCGTATTCAAGCATTACAAGACAGATTGCACATTCCGCATGATTCTTTTTGGTATTCTGTAGCATGTGCACTCCAATCACTCTTTTCGGCATGGTTAGTGCAAATGTTATTTTTATTATGTTTTGCGATTTTTATTTTTTTATTATGGTTTCAAAGGTTGCGTGGTCTTTTTGCACTCCTTATTTTGTTCGGTTTGTTTGTAACAGGAATGTTAACAGGCATTCATTATTGGTTTGCATCGCAACAGTATGCCGTTGTAATGCAAGAAAAGGTTATCTTGTTTGCTGGTCCACAAAAAGAGTTCCATACGATTGGTGATATTCTGTGTGGAAACGAAGTAAAAGTAGTAGAACAAGATCGATCATGGTATAAAGTAGATTTTCATGGTGTTCAGGGTTGGGTAGAAAAATCTGGCCTTGAATTGATTATCTAAAGGTGCAGTTTGATCAAAAATACTGATAATAAAAGTTTTTTTAAAGCTCTTGCGGCAATAGGATTTTTTTTCATCGCAACAATGTTGGTTTTTTTAGGAGTCGAATATCGTCAATTGCATAAAACAGCAGAAGATATGCTTTGTTTAAAAGAAGAATATCGTTCGTATGTGATGGCGCTTAAGCGATCGTTAAAAGAAAAAACAAGTGAACAAAGTGGTGAAAAAAACGACGTAAAAAAAAACTCAATAGATGAAAAAGAGGTGCACAATGCGCCTCTTTTTTCTTCACAAAAAGATTTTGTAGATAGTGAATATCCGCATGAAACCTTTGTTGTGGTGAATAGAGAGCCTCGTTATTTGCGTGCTCAAGCACTTGCTTATGCAAAGCAGTATAACTTAGATCAAGTGCTTGCAAAGATGTTTGATACGCAAGAATGGCATGCAAAACAGAAAAAAAAGAAGGGCTTGCTTAGTAAAAAAAATAAGAAAAAAAAGATGCATGGTATTTCGCATAGACCAGAAATTTTTGAAGAAGCGGTCGTTGTAAAAACAGATCGAGATTTTTTGTTTTCTTGGCCAATTGAGCGTTCTAAATTTTGGTTAAGTTCTCGATTTGGTCCGCGTAAAATAGGAAAACGTGCATGGAAATTTCATTATGGCATTGATATGGCAGCGCCGCGCGGTACGCCTGTTCAGGCAGCAGCATCTGGTATCGTGGTTGAATCTTGCATGCATTCTGGATTTGGCAATTGTATAGTTATTTTGCATAATCATAAATATAAAACACGATATGCACATTTGCATGCGCGCTACGTAAAAGTTGGTGAAGAAGTGAATCGTGGAAAAGTGATTGGGTCAGTTGGTACGACGGGTCATGTTGTCTCTTCTAAGGGAAATTCAGCAGCGCATCTTCATTTTGAAGTGTATACTTTTGGAAGGCGCGTTAATCCTTTGTCAGTTTTAGTATAGGAGTTTGAATGAAAAGAATAAAAGAATTTATAAAATGGTGGAATCGTCCCGATAAGTCGATCATAGCGGATTATATACAAACATTTGTGGTGATTATTCCTTTAGCTTTTATTATTAGAACGTGGGGTTATGGATTATATCGAGTTCCTAGTGGTTCTATGGAAACAACGATGCTTGTTGGCGAAATGTTTTTTGCTGATAAATTTACGTATATTTTTTCTAAACCAAAACGTGGAGACATTATTTCATTCAATCAGCCAGTCTTTGATTATTCAGATAATAAATACAAAAGATTATGGCAGCAGTATGTTTGGGGTCCAGAAAATTGGACAAAGCGCGTGATAGGCATTCCTGGAGATCATGTTGTTGGAGCGATCGAAGATGGAAAGCCTGTTGTCTACGTTAATGGTGAAAAATTAGATCAGCCTTTTGTGAATAAATATCCATTGGTTCCGATTAGTTTGACGCATAAAGTATTCAGATCATACGATCCAGCGTTTAGTTATCAAGATCAGCCTTTTTATGTGATGAATGGTTTATTGATAAAACAGATTCAAAGACGTTACGAAGAATTTGGTATTATGCCAGAACGTGCGCCAGGAACACCATTAGATTTGGTAGGAGAAGGCAGTGATGTCTACGACGTGCATTTGCAAGATAATCAATATTGGGTGATGGGCGATAATAGGTTAGGAAGTTGGGATTCTCGAGGATGGGGTCCACTTGATGGTCGATTGATTCATGGCAAAATAGTCTTTCGTATTTTTTCAATCGATACGTCGGCTGACTGGATTCTTTTGGATATGATAAGCAATCCTATATCCTTCTGGAAGCGTTTTAGGTGGTCTCGTTGCTTGCAAATTATTTCTTAATCAAGATAATGATAAGAAACTTGGCAGAACATTTTTGTTGTGTTAGTATGTGAGCTTATTAAGTAAGATAATAAAAATAAGAAGAAAGACTGAATGAAGAAAAATAAAATTTTTGGAATGTTGGCGCTCACGACAATGACGCTTTTTTCAGGATGCAGTCTTTTTAAAGATGAAAAAAAAGATCCTGCAGTTCTTGTAGTGAATGTTTTGAGTAAAAATTTATATGATGATTGTCATATTCCTGGATCTATTCAAGTTGATTTTAATGATATAGATAAGACTTCTGAAAAGTGGTCTAAAAATACAAAAGTTATTGTGTATTGCGCGAATTATTCATGTTCTGCAAGTGCGAGCGCTGTCCGTTCTTTGCGAGAAAAAGGTTTTGACGCTTATGAGTATGCTGCTGGTATGGCTGGTTGGAAACAAGCAGGATTTCCAGTTGAAGGCTCTGCGGTATCGCCTTATTTAACACAAGGAAACGAAGAGCCTGTAGGTGTTGCTCATGATATTCCAGTTGTGTCAACGCAGGAATTGTATACAATGCTTAATAATGAACAACAGGAGCAAGAAAAATAATATGGCGGCATAGCCAAGTGGTAAGGCATGGGTCTGCAAAACCTTGATCCCCGGTTCAAATCCGGGTGCCGCCTCCACGAAAAAAGATTTTTGAAATTTGTGTGCCGGGGTGGCGGAATAGGTAGACGCAAAGGACTTAAAATCCTTCGGATGTAAATCTGTGCCGGTTCGAGTCCGGCCCTCGGTACCAACCTTTTTTATATAAATAAAATAGCTTATTTTTTTGTAACTTGACAAAAGATGATTAATGTCTAGGTTACGAAATTAGTACTGGTTTGTTTACTAAAGGGGGTGTTTAATAAGTAGTAGATTAAATTAAGGATTGACTATGAACAAAGCAATGCTCGTTGAAAGCATGTCTAAGGTTACCAAGCTGTCTAAAGCGACTTGTAAAGAGTGCTTAGAAGCATTTGTGTGGAGTGTAAGTAATGCGTTAAAACACAACAAAGCTGTTGTTTTAACAGGATTTGGAACATTCCAAGTGTTTAAACGCAAAAAAAGAATAGGTATTAATCCTGCAACACATAAAAAAATGGAAATACCTAGCAAAAAAGTACCTAAATTCAGACCAGGTAAAGCTTTAAGAAATCTTGTTGGATAAGCAAGCTTACTAAAAGATTTTTGGAGAGGGCTCTAAAAAAGCCCTCTTTTTTTTTTAATTTTTTCTTGAGCTTTGACTCTTCTTGTCGGTATATTGGTATCTATAAGGTCAGTAAAGAAGGAAATCAAGCATAAAGGAGAGTTGATGTTCGGTCTAAAGACGCAGCCAGCAAGCACATCATTTATAGATAATGTAAAAAATTTTGATTTCAAAGCAATTATTCAGCATATTAAGAATATGAATATAAATTGGATGGAAATGATAACGTTAGTTGTTGTTGGAATCGGAGCCGGTTTTGTAGTAAAAAGATTTTTTAAAACTATTATGCTTTGTCTTTTTGCGAGTCTTATAGCGATGATAGTTTTAGAGCACGTTGGTTTTATTGTAATTAGATGGAGTTTTGTACAGGATTTTTTTGGTCATTCGCCAGCGCAGACGGTTGAGATGTTTTGTCAATCTTGTTATCTGTCCGTTCGTTCGCATTTTGGTTGTGTAGTAAGTTTTTTAATTGGTTTTTTTATTGGTATAAAGGTGGGGTAAGAATATAATGGCTCAATCATTTCAGCATATAATTTGTGAAGTGCTTGTTAAAAATAAAGTAATAACAGAGCAAGAAGCAGTAGATTTACAAAAAGATTTTAAAGGTCGATCAAAAGAAACTTTTGACGAATTTTTATTAAATGAGGGGTTTGTAACGCGCGATGAATTATTGGCCGCGCTTGCAATCTATTACGAAGTTCCTGCGTTTAATGTTGTTGGTTACATGTTTGATCATCGATTATTAGTCAATTTTCCACAGGATTTTTTACTGAGGCATGGCATTATTCCTTTGGAACGGGATGAAAATATTCTTGGACTTATTGTAAGTAATCCAAATAATCCAGATCTGTTGCCAGAACTTTCGGAATATGTTTCTGATGAAATTCGTTTTTATGTTGGAATACGCGAAGACATTATTAATGCAATCATGGAATTTTACGAAGACTCACCTTTTCATTTTGACGAAGATGAACCAGGGGCAGAAGCTGATGAAATGTACGAAGACGAAAAGCTGCTCGAAGATATTTTTAATGAATAAAGAATGTTAATCATTAAAAATATTTCTGTAAAATTAGCAGATCAACAAACAGATAAGTTTTTACTTTCCAATATTTCTTTGAACGTGCTTCCCGGCAAACTTTCTGTCATCATGGGCCCTAATGGATCAGGCAAAAGTTCTTTGGTCTACGCGCTTATGGGCCATCCAAAGTATCAGGTTACAGACGGGAATATTTTTTTTAATGATCGTGACATTACTGAATTAGCTGTCGATAAGCGAGCGCAATTAGGGATATTTGCTTCTTTGCAACAGCTTTATGAAATTCCTGGAGTTACGTTAGCAACCATTTTAAAAGAATCATTTTGTGCACTTTATGGTCATGATGAACTGGATCTTTATGCAACAAGATTGGCAGTTGCATTAAAAATTATGCAGATAGATAGTAGTTTTTTGCATCGTTCGTTATATGTTGGATTTTCTGGCGGAGAAAAAAAGCGTTGCGAAATGTTGCAACTTTTAGTCTTGCAGCCAAAATTAGCTATTCTTGATGAAATTGATTCAGGTCTTGATGTTGATGCTTTAAAAATGGTGATTGAAGGGTTAAAGTTTTTTAGAAAAATGTCTCCAGAATCGTCTTTATTGCTTATAACGCATTACACAAATATCGTGGAATTAGTAGAGCCAGATGAAGTTTTTGTCTTAAAAAATGGATCAATTGTTAAGAGTGGTGGTATCGAATTGGCACAAGACATAGAAAAGCAAGGATACAGCTAGGTTAAGTTTATGAAAAATAATAATCTTACCAATGATCTTGTGCGCGCATTGAGCAAAGAAAAAAATGAACCTGCATGGATGCTTGCATTACGTTTAAAAGCGCTCGAAACTTTTTATACAAAAACAGTTCCAAAATGGGGAGCTGATCTTTCTGAGCTCGATTTTAATGACATCAATTATTATTTTAAAGCGACAGAAGGGCAAGAAAATTCTTGGGATGCTGTGCCCGATCGCATTAAAAAAACGTTCGAAGCGCTTGGTGTTCCGCAAGCAGAGCGTTCATTTTTAGCAGGCGTTGGCGCTCAATTTGAATCAGAGTTGGTTTATAAAAATTTACAAAAAGAGTGGCAAGAAAAAGGTGTTATTTTTTCTGACATAGAAACTGCCTTGCAGACACATCCTGAGCTCGTTAAAAAATATTTTGGCACCGTAATTCCTGCGCATGATAATATGTTTTCTGCTTTAAATACAGCCGTCTGGTCAGGAGGCAGTTTTGTCTATGTTCCTCAGGGTGTAGAAGTCACAATGCCTTTGCAGGCATATTTTAGAATCGATCAACAAAAAATGGGTCAATTTGAGCGAACGCTTATTGTCGCAGAGTCAGGAAGTTCAGTCCATTATGTTGAAGGTTGCAGTGCTCCGGTGCATCGTGCGCATTCATTACATAGTGCTGTGGTTGAACTTATTGCGCATCAGGGCGCAACGATTCGTTATACGACCATTCAGAATTGGTCACAGAATGTTTACAATCTGGTTACTAAACGAGCAATTGCGTATAAAGATGCAAAAGTAATGTGGGTTGATGGTAATTTTGGCAGCAAAGTGACGATGAAATATCCAAGCATCATTTTAAAAGAATCGGGCGCATCGGGACAAGTTATTTCGATTGCAGTAGCAGGAGAAGGTCAGCATCAGGATACCGGAGCAAAAATTATTCATGTAGCGCCAAATACTCATTCTTCGATTGTTTCAAAATCGATTAGCAAGCATGGCGGCAGGACGAGTTATCGTGGACTTCTTAAAGTTGCAAAAGGGGCAATGCACGTTAAAGCTCGAGTTCAGTGTGATGCGTTATTGCTTGATGAACTATCCCGTACTGATACCTATCCAACCGTAACGGTTTTTGAAGAAAAAGTTGACGTTGGGCACGAAGCCTCTGTCGGCTATTTAGATGATGAACAGTTATTTTATTTGATGAGTCGCGGGTTTACCAAACAGCAAGCATCAGGTTTGCTCGTGAATGGATTTATTGATGTCTTTGTTAAAGAACTTCCGATGGAATACGCCGTTGAAATCAATCGATTACTAGCGCACGAAATGGAAGGTTCGATCGGATGAAGGCGCAAGAGACGTTTATTACCATAAAACCCTATGAATCATTAGAGCTTACAACCGAGTATACAGAATCAACGCAAGAAACTATTACTGTCATTGTTAAAGAAGGCGCAACGTTTAAACACACGATTATTGCACAAAAAAATTGTGATATATCGTTAGACTATACGATCTTTTTAGAACAAAAAAATGCATCGGCAGAAGTTCAGGGGCGCTTGTATTTAAAAGATAATGCAAAGCAATCATGGAATATTAAGCAGATTCATAAAGGCATTGCGACAACAAGTAACGTGAATGTAAAAGCAGTGCTTGATGATCAGAGTTCTTTTGCCTATCAAGGAACCATCACGATTGAAAAAACAGCTTTAGAATCAAAAGCGCATCAGGAACAGAAAAACATTTTATTAAGCAAACATGCGCACGTAACGTCTGTTCCTAATTTGCAAGTGCTGACGCATAAAGTTGCCTGTGGCCATGGATCAGCAGTTTCGTATCTTGATGACGAAATGTTATTTTATCTAACGCTGCGGGGCCTGAGTTCCGAAAAAGCAAAGCAACTTATCATCGAAAGTTTTTTAAGTTTATAAGTATGATTCTTTAAGTTTGCCCAGCAATATTTCTAAAAAAAGCTTCGAATCTATTATTTGCATACTTTAGATTGAAAATTCTTTTTTTTGCATAAAATATTTGAAAGTTTTTTGAACACAGTAAAAAGATTCCAATAAAATCATCAGTCTGAATCCTTTCATCGATTATTCCAAATTTTGTTTTATTGTGTATGAATTCTTCAGCGATTGCGTTACGTTCTGGAGTTAAAAGTGCCTTCAGAAGCAAGCAAAAGGTTTTTGGTGTAAGTAATTTTGCAAAATTGTAACCATAACGATCGTCTTTTTCCTGCTGTAATAAAAATTGAGCTGTTTTTGTTTGTTCTTCTGCAT
>CAZJPB010000029.1:0-12749 GCA_964547785.1 uncultured Pseudomonadota bacterium
TTGCATAAAAAGTTAGAAGATGCTCGTGTATCTATTAGAAATATACGCAAAAATTTTAATAATTTAATTCGTGATACCGAAAAAGCAAAATCTATTTCCGAAGATTTTGCAAAACGACTTAATGACCTTCTTCAAAAAATGACTGATAAATTTATTAAACAAGTTGAAGAATTAAGCTCAAAAAAAGAAGCTGGTTTAAAAAGTTAGTTTTTAAAGAATTTCACGTTTACTTTATAAAATGCTTTGCTAGAATAAAGTCATATTTTGTGGGATTCGTATAAACTTCGGGCCGTTAGCTCAATTGGTAGAGCGACAGACTCTTAATCTGCAGGTTATTGGTTCGATTCCAATACGGCCCACCAGAAAACTTACTATGCGAGAGTGGCGAAATTGGTAGACGCGCTGGACTTAGGATCCAGTTCTTAACAGAGTGGGGGTTCAAGTCCCTTCTCTCGCACCAAAAAAAGGGAGTAGTAGTCAATGGATACACAAAAAACGTTAAGCCATCTGTCGTTTTCACTCCAACAAAGCAACGCTCATTTCGGGCATATCACCGTTACCATACCTCAAGATTATGTCGAAAAACTTTATCTGCAGGCATCCGAAGAACAAAAAAATGATTCGCATGTGTACGGATTTTCTCGTGGAGAAGTTCCTTTAGCATATATCGAAAAAAATTTTCAACCTCATATTCTCGAACATATAAAAGAATTTTTTTTTAAATATTTTGTGATTAACTGGCTTTACAATGAATTGTATCTACACAAAGTATTTTTTGCCGGCGAACCTCGCTTAACAACCATATCTATCATGCAATCAAAAGATGCGCTCTTTGGATTTTCTATCAGTCTGATTCCAGCACTTCCCTTGCAAGGATGGAAGCGACTCGTTTTTAAAGCTCCTAAACGTAAAAATTATAAAGATTTAGATCGACAAGTTGAAAATTTTCTTAAAGAAGAAGAGGAAGCAAGTGTCAAAGCGCTTAATCCTAACATCATTGATATCGGTGACTGGATACATTTTAGCGTCACATTATTAAATAAACACAAAGAACCAATGTTTGAACAGTTACAAGAGCTTTTATGGCTTAAAATTGGTTACGAAGAAGCTGATGCACCTTTTCAGACTTTATTTGTTGGAAAAAAAATTGGCGATTCTTTTGTAACTAATCACGACAGCTTGCAAGAATATTTTAGTTCTCACCTTGATACTCATTATTTTTTTTCGATTACTATCCTTGATCATCTTTCGAGTAAATTTTTTTGCATTGAACATTTTAAGCGACATTTTCGGATAAAAACGAGTAAAGATTTACATTTAAAATTTATTGAAGTTTTTTCATACAGAAATGATATTTCGCAACGCAGAGCAACATCTCAAGACGCTCTTAAATTATTGCTCACTAAACATAGTTTTTCTATCCCTGCGCATCTTGTGTTACGCCAAGAAAAAACTATACTTGAAATCGTATCTAATAAACCTGATTATCATGTCTATAAAATACAACCTGATTTTAAAGAAAAAATAAAACTTTTAGCTGAAAAACAATTAAAGGAACATGTTCTCATGCGCCAGCTTGCAATTATTGAAGGTATTCAAGTTTCTACAAACGACATTAAAGGCTACCTTAATTTAATGAATCGCTCTCGAACGAGTGATTTTATTTATTTTGAGCCGCCTACAACAAAATTTTTAGGAAAAGAAATGCCTTTATCTGCAGCTTTATTAATTGAATGTTGCTTGAAAGAAAAAACTTTAAATCATGCAATCTATCATTTAAGCAAACAAAAATCTTAAGAAAGAATATGTCTAATCTTCCCGTTCATAACATTATTATTATTGGCTCAGGTCCTGCAGGACTTACAGCCGCTTTATATGCTGGTCGAGCATTTTTAAAACCATTAGTTATCGAAGGTGATAAACCTGGCGGTCAATTAATGACCACAACATTTATCGAAAATTGGCCTGGCCATAAAAGCATTTCTGGCGCTCAACTTATGATGCTTAAAAAAGAGCACGCCCAACATTTTGGCGCTGAATTCCTTTCTGAATCTGTCGTCTCAGTCGATTTTTCTAAACGACCATTTCGCGTAACGACCTCTGGCAAAAAAGATCTTTATGCTCACAGCGTTTTAATCGCAACAGGAGCCTGTGCTAATCGATTATGGTGCCCAGGAGAAGAGACCTATTTTGGCAAAGGAGTCAGTACCTGCGCTGTCTGCGATGGAGCCTTATATTATCAAAAGCCTGTCGTTGTCGTTGGTGGCGGAGATACGGCTATGGAATATGTTTCTTTTTTGAGCAAATTTACTTCGCATATTACGCTTGTGCATATTTTGCCAAAACTGACCGCCTCAGCTGTTATGCAAGAAAGAATTTTTGAAGCCGGCACTCCAAAGCCTTTTGTATCAATTATGTATGAAAGTACCGTCACAGAGATCAAAGGAAATCATAATCATGTCACCGAGATTGAAGTTACGCATCAAAAGACACAAGAAAAAAAGATCATTAAGGCTGAAGGGCTCTTTTTAGCAATTGGCCAAAAACCGAATACCGTACCCTTTAAAGATCATGTTGCATGTGATGCTTTTGGATTTATTAAGGTCACCAATCATACGCAAACGTCGGTTCCTGGCGTCTTTGTTGCTGGTGATGTCGCCGACTATCGCTATAGGCAGGCAATCGTTTCTGCAGGCTCAGGATGCATGGCTGCACTTGATGCTCAAAGGTACCTAGAAGAACAAGGATTAATGTAAACTTGAAAAAACCTTATTTTACCTTTATATTTAAAAAATATTCTAAAACTTAATTAACCGTTGGAGGGGTCCGGAAATGTCCGTTACCTTTTTTAGAAAAAGCAAAGTAAAAAGAAATAGAAAACATGGTTTTCTTAAAAGAATGTCAACCCGATGGGGCAGAAAAATAATTGCTCGCCGCAGAGCTAAAGGACGCAATCGCCTAGCTGTTCGAGCCGATTAAAAATATACTATGAAGCCAGGAAGAAAATTTTCTTCGTTCACGAGACAAGAAGTTGCACAACTTTTTGTTCGCGCACAAGCAAAAATTAGAATTCCTGGTTTTCGTATTTTAAGAGCTCCAACCTCTTCTGCGTATGGAAAAATTTTAATTGTTATTCCACGCAGAGTTGGAAACGCGCCCACAAGAAATTTGATTCGCCGTCGAATCAAAAGCATTTTTCGTGAAAAAAAAATATATCAATTTTCTTATGATTTTATTATCATCGTTGGACCAGAATCTGCTGGTATATCTTTTGCCGAAATTCATCGTCTCCTTACTACTGCTGCAAAATGTCCTTAATTAATTCTTTTTTAATTCTATGCATAAAAACATTCAGGCCATTTTTATTAGGTCCTGCTATTTGTCTCTTTTCTCCTAGCTGTTCACAGTTTGCGTGCAATCAATTACAAGAAAAACCTTTTTTTTTAGCTTTAGTTGCTAGTATTAAACGGATCATTTCTTGTAACTCCTTTACAAGATAATTCATCATTTGCGAAACTATTTTTTATAAGATTTGTCTTTTTTTATAGAAAATAAAGGAGTAGCAATGCGTATACTGATAATGTGTATCAGCCTTTTATGGTATCAGTTGCAAGGAGCAGCCCCTGCAGCACCACAACCTGCAACTCAAACAACTTCATCCTTAATCTTGCTCTTTGATGAACAAAAATCTCAACAACCAACCACTGACACAACGATCTGTATTTTTGTTCCTAGCTCTATACAACCTCTTACCGAAACTGACACGAATCTTTATAAAACTTTTTTTAGCAACATGATCATTCCTCCTTCATTTTTTAAGTTAAAAAGTCCCGCAGAAGGCTTAAAGCCGTTTGTTTTTTTGTATAATTGGGTTGATAAAAGTGAAGGCAGCACGAATATAAAAAATCAATCAGAACGATTTGTTACTGATCTTTTGCAACTTAAAAAACAATATCCTAAACATTATTTTCTTATTATTTCGACCGGACGAGGCAGTGTATTAGTCAATGCTGCCACACAACTTGCAACATGCAAAACAACAGTTGATGCAATAGTACAGATAGGAACGCCTATTTACGATGGCATGTATCCAAATCCAACCAAATGTTCTTTATTTTTTAACATTTATAATGATATTCCATATAATTTTAAATTTCCTTTAAATCATGCTCATTTAACCATACAAAATATGTACAATCCTTCTAAAAAATTCAAACCTTATAATATTTTATTATTAGTAAACAATACACATCTGTCGTTACAAAAATTATTTATTCCGCCCGCAAAAAATGCCTGTCTTTTAATTGGCGCTCAATTGCTTTATGTCTGCAAAGAAGCAAATACCTTGTTTACGAATTATCGTAATGTATGGGGCTCTATCAGCGACAAGAAACCTAAAACAAATCTTCTGATGGGAACGATGCAAAACAAACTTCCTTACACAAAAAGCCCAACAAGAAACGAATTAGCTTTGAGTGGCAAAAATAGTGATATTTATAACACCTATTGGAATCAATCCTTAAAAACGCAACAAAAAAGAACTCGCGCTGGCACCTCGATGAAAGACCATGTTCAGGTTTCTGTTGGCACAAAATTACGATCCCAATATTCTGCGCAAGCAAAACCTTTACAAAAGCTCGCTTACCAAACTACTTAAAACACTTCGTTCGCTTGTCTCTAGATAAACCGTTGCGAAGAGTGATTGTCCTTTAAATTTATCGCTGGCAATCACTAATCCATTGCTACTAAAATCTAAATAAGGCGAATCGATTTGAGAAGGATCACCGCACAACACTATTTTGCTTCCTTGACCTACTCGACTTAATAATGTTTTTACTTCGTGAGGACTTAGATTTTGCACTTCATCAAATAAAATATATTGATAAGGAATCGATCTACCACGCATATACGTAATTGCTTCAAGACTTAATTTATCTTGATGAATCAAGTCGCTTACGGAACCAAAAGATGTTTTTTTATCTTTTGATTTATGTTTTTTATATTTTTTTCCATTGTGCTGATCTTGTTCCTCTGAATCTTCTTTTTGTGCTTCAGAAACATGTTGCGGTCGAGATTTATTCACCCCGTGCAAAATAACTTCAACATTATCAAAAATAGGCTGCATCCAAGTATGTAATTTTTCTTGCACATCACCTGGCAAATAACCAATATCTGGTCCTAGAGGAATAACCGGACGAGATACCAATAATTTTTGATACGATTCTGCCATCAAAACTTCGTACAATCCTGCAAGAAGCGCTATGAAGGTTTTTCCTGTTCCTGCTGGTCCAATAAGCGAAACAAAATCTATAGCAGGATCAAATAATGCATCCAGTGCCATAAGTTGTTGCGGATTGCGAGCTTCGAGCGGCCATGATAACTTTGGTCCATGCACAGGAATAAAGGCTTTATTACCACCGATATAACGAAAAACTCGATAGTTAAAAGGATTATGCTGGCTTTCTGCTAAAATATATTCATTGATTACAAAAAGATTTTCTTTTGCCATCTCGCGTACGATATCAGGAACTTCTTGTTTTAATTGCACGGAAGGAACAGCGACTTTAACCCATCCTTTGTAAAATTCATCCTGAGGAACATAGCCTTTTAAATAATCTTCTGCCATAAGCCCGATAACATCAGCTTTAACGCGTGCATTTAAATCTTTAGAAATGAATTTAACATCGTATCCCTGCTTTTTATAATACAAAGCTGTTAATAAAATTTCATTATCAACGATTCCTGTGTTCAGCGGCGAATCTTCACTATAATTTTCGGGAACAAAAAGAATTTTTAATGAACTACCATCTTCTGTATGAACACCTTCGCTCAAATTACCTTTGTCGCGCAATTGATCTAAATAGCGAACAGTCTCACGTGCATTTTTACCTCTTCCTGAACTTTCTCGTTTAAACTGTTCTAACTCTTCTAGTACCATGATAGGAATACCAACTAAAGATCCATGGAAAGCAAACATAGATCGCGGATCATGAAGTAATACATTGGTATCAAGAACATACATTTTTTTGAATTGCTCGTTTTGATTAGGCATGATTACCTCACTTCATAGTTAGAAAAAGGTTTTACAAATACCAAGAAACGAGCTTAGCATCGAGTTGCTAGCATTCACAATTAAATAGCCTTAAAATTATCGTAAACCAACCAAGATCAATACATTTTGTTATTTTTTTTTAAAAAAATACCTGTTATAGTAGGTAAAAAATATTTTTCCTTTTTGAAAGAGTCGTATGAGCGCGCATAATCATAATAATGTTCCTCGAGCTGAATTAGAAGATAAGTTATATCGTTTACGTCACTCAGCGGCACATTTATGTGCTCATGCTGTTTTGGAATTATTCCCTGAAACACTTTTAACTATAGGGCCACCTATAGAAGATGGATTCTTTTATGATTTTCTACCTGCAGAAAATTTTAAACTTGATCAATTGCCCCTTATCGAAGAACGAATGCACGAAATTGCTCGACGCAATCTTGCTTTAACGCACACAGAAGTCTCAAAAGAAGAAGCTCGCGCTCTTTTTAAAAACAATCGCTTTAAACTTGAATTGATTGAAATCATTCCAGGTGATACGGTTGGCATTGCTCGTCAGGGAGAATTTTATGATTTATGTCGTGGTGGTCATGTTAATTTTACGAATGAAATCACTTCTTTTAAATTAACCGGCATTTCTGGGTCTTATTGGAAAGCTGATAGAAATGGCACCCCCTTGCAACGTATTCATGGCATTGCTTTTTTAACTTCTTCAGATCTTGATAATTACGAAAAACGTATTCAAGAAGCCCAGCTATACGATCATCGCAAATTAGGAAAGCAACTTGATTATTTTTCTTTCCACGATGAAGGTCCTGGATTCCCGTTTTTTCATGCAAAAGGAAAATTAGTTATTAATGAATTAATGCGTTTTATGCGATCTACGCTTAAAGAAGCTGATTATCAAGAAATAGAAACTCCTTTTATGCTTTCTGATGAGCTTTGGCGCCGATCTGGTCATTATCATTTTTATCAAGATAAAATGTATTTTTCCGTCATTGATGATCGATCATTTGCCATCAAACCGATGAATTGTCCTGGATCAATATTATTATATAAAGAGCGCCCACGATCTTACAGAGAGCTGCCGATGCGTCTTAATGAATTTGGAAAAGTGCATCGTCATGAGCTTTCTGGAGTGCTACACGGTCTTTTTAGAGTTCGTGCTTTTACGATTGATGATACGCATATTTATTGTACTCCCGAACAGATTGAACATGAAATTTTAAAAAATTTATCAATCATTTCATCGGTCATGAAAAAATTTGGATTTACGAATCTCAAAATTGGTCTTTCTACAAAACCAGAAACAGCAATGGGCGATGATCTTTTATGGGAAAAAGCTATCACAGGGCTTAAAAACGCACTTGAAAAAGCTGGTCTTGTTTATACCATTCAAGAAGGCGAAGGCGCATTTTACGGACCTAAAATCGAAATAAAAATGCTCGATTCGATGGAACGAGAATGGCAATGCGGAACGATTCAACTCGATTTTTTTCAACCCGAAAACTTTGATTTACAATATACTGGTTCTGATGGCTCTTTGCATCGACCAGTTATTATTCATCAGGCTATTTATGGGTCTTTAGAGCGTTTTTTTGCTATTTTACTTGAACACTATAAAGGACATTTACCTTTCTGGCTTGCTCCAGTACAAGTTAAAATTTTGACTATTTCTGATGATCAAAAAAAATATGCAAAAAGTATTTATGAGTTCCTTACATTAAATAAGCTCAGAGTTGTATGTGATGATTCATCTGATACCCTTTCTGGTCAAATTAAAAATGCTCAATTAGAAAAAATTCCTTGGATGCTCGTTCTTGGAAAAAAAGAAGAGGCCGATCAGACCATTACGTTGCGCTATAATAACGGAAAGCAACATTCAGGGCTCACAAAGGAAGCTTTGCTCAATATGGCGCAAGAACTTTTATAATCATATTTTTATCAATTTTTTCTAAAAATAAAAAAAATATTAGAAAAAAAATTAATAAAAATTGAAAAATTATTGACTTTTTTTATAAGAAATCAGTACGATCATAAATGTAACCATCTGCGCACGTACGTGAAAAAAGTACCAACCCAAAACGGGAGAGTATCATGGCAGTAAGAAAAAAGACTGCAAAGCGTAAAACAGCTTTAAAACGTAAAGCAGCTCCAAAAAGAAAAGTTGCTAAACGTAAAACAGCTTCTACTAAAAAAAGAGTTGTTAAGCGTAAAGCTGCCAAAAGAAAGGCAGCTCCTAAGCGTAAAGTTGCTAAAAAGCGCCGCGCTGTCGCCAAGAAAGTTGCTTCAAAATCTGTTGAAAGCAAATAAGATTGGCAAAAATAAAATCACCCGCTTTGTAAAAATCGCGGGTGATTTTATTTTAAATCTATCTACAAACTATATTCTTAGTTTGTCATCAAAACATCATTTTGATATGATATCTTTATTAATTAGCTAGCTGGCGGAAAAACGAAAGCTACCATATTAACAAAAACAACAATATTTAAAATTCTGTAAGAAAGTAACGTAAAGTTCATTTCGAATCCTTTTGAATTATGCATTTAAATCATTTAAAACAAGGTCAAATTTTAAATCTAAATACAAAAAAGTCAATTAATAATTACTACTTTTTTAGATTAATTATAAATACTATATGAGTCTTCTTAATTTTTTATGCAAAGCAAATATTTTTCTTGGCGACCATTATTTTTTGCTTTTTATTAACAGCGTCTCTTTTGCTTTTAAGGTTAGTTTTTTTAGTTTTTTTTCCTTCAAACTATTAAAAACCAAAAAAACTCCTTTCTCTTGGATATGTTTTTTAATTGTGATCGCAAGCTCTGCTGTAGAGGATTTTGGATGGATCGCATCGCTGTTGTATCGAACTTTATTGCCTGCAGCCAACTATCCGCTCATATTATTTTTTGTAAGAGTTGCCTGGATTGCAAATATAGTCAGTTATCAAGCGATCTCTTTATTCATAGAAAGCTTTACCTACAAAAAAAGAATTTCGTGGCATCAATACATATTCATTCCGATAAGCAGTCTGTTTTTTTTATTTTTCTTGTCTAAGTCTGTTTTATTTTATTCTTCAAGAACCCCGCTTGAAGGCTTGATGCAAAAATACCAAGCGATGTATGGCATTCTGATCTTAATTCCCGTTACGCTGGTAGTTTCTTTGCAGGCTTTGCATAAAGCTTTGCTTCCTCGCATTTTACGATTACAGCTTAAAACGGCTATTTATTATTTACTGACACCTTGGTTAATAGCAAACTTTTTTCAAGTCTATCCATTTAATTTTATTTTACAGGATATCGCAAGCAATCCATCAGCTGTTGGTATTTCAGCAATATTTTTAATCATCACGCTCTTTTTTTGTATCAGAAAAATTATTGGGTTACGTTTTTTTAATATTCATAGTCACGTGCATGCAACGAATTCAGAAAAGTTTAATTTTGTAAATGACTTTAAAAACACGCTAGAACACTTAGGAACGATCACGAGTTTGAACGAAATACAACTTATTGTGCAACATTTTTTTAATCATGCATTTTCTGTTCCTATCACACGAATACATCTTTATATTCGCACGATTCACACAAGCCACGAAACTTCGCACCAAAATGCAAAATCTCTAGAAAAAGAGATCATGATTGAAAATTTTATTTCATCTGAATTGTTTCAAAAAGAGCTTATCGCGGAACTTAAAGATTCTTCTATGCTCATCAAAGATGAGTATGAATATAATAATTATTATGATCAAACATCTTCTAAAGAAAAAATTATTTCATTTTTAAAAGAAACTAATACAGAAATCTTTATTCCTTTGTGGGACAATAATAAAATTATTGCTTCCATTATCATCGAAAACAATGCTCAAAGCGATCGTCTGTATACCAATATTGAACGCGATGAAATGCTTATTTTTGCAAGTTATCTTTCTAAAATTATTAATCTTTTGCAAAACAGAAATTTGAATGAATTATTAAAACAACGCAAAGATATTATCGAAGAGCTTTACACAAAACACACAGAAATTAATCAATACAAAGAAAGCATTCGATCATTTTTAAGAACCGAAAAAGAAAATAAATTTGGACTTCTTTTTTATAAAAATAAAAAATTTAGCTTCGGCAATAAAGATGCTTCAGACATGCTTACCTTTAATCCAAACACGCAAGCCAGTGATCCTTTAGGAAAAAATTTACATAATTTAGCTCAAAAAGTAGAACAGTACAAAACAACACAAACGCTCTTTGCAAAAGATGCGGTAGGAACAAAATTAGTAGTGACCGCAACGCCGCACCCAGAAAAAAATGGTGTTATTCTTACTTTGCACTATCCAGAGGTCTCTGATGTCTTTAAACAGCTCATTCATTTTATTAAAGATCCTTCAAATTGGGATTATTTGCTCTACCTAGAAACAACACAATCAGGAAAATTAATTAATGATTTAATTCCAGGAAACGGTGAAATTTTACTTAATTTTAAAATTAATCTTTTAAAAGCGGCTTTATCTAAAAAAGCCATTCTTTTGGAATTACCGCAAGAAGACATTATGCCAACTGTCGAACTATTGCATCATATTAGTACGAGAGATACCCTGTATTCGCTTGATTTGCAATCACCTGTGATCGAATCTAATATTCCTATTAAATTATTTGGCATCAACCCTCTCTTTGGCTCTTCAACAGATTTACCACTCTTAGAACGACTTAATAAAACAGGAACGCTTTTTATTAAAAACATTCATTACTTAGACAAAGAATCGCAAGAAGAATTAGCTCATTTTATTAATTACGGTTTTTATCATATTTATAAAAGTGAAAAAAAAGTACAATCTGATGTTCGAATTATCTGCTCTTCTAATCAAAATCTTTCGAATCTTGTTGAAAAAGGTACATTTTCTAAAAATTTATTTAATGCAATTTATGCGACTGCGTTGAACTTCCCTTCTTTGCTAACGTTACCGCTCAACGAAATGGAAACATTATTAGCAGGTTTTAGTCAACAAGCACTTATAGGACAAGATATTGCGAACATAAAACTACTCATGCTTAATGATAAAGATCGAGAAAAAATTATTAATAATAAACCTATCAGTCTGCATGAACTTAAGGTTCGCATTCAAAATATTTTGCTCATTAAAACCAAAAAGAATGATGCTTTAAGAGATACTTATTTTGATCCTGCATACAATGTTTCTGACCCTAAATTAATCGAAGCTGCTCGTCTTGGAAAATATGCTCTCAAAGATCCAAAAATTATGTCGCTTCTTTGGGATAAGTTTAAAAATCAAAATAAAATTGCGCTCTTTTTAGGCGTGAATCGTTCTTCTGTCTATCGTCGCTGTAAAGATTACGGATTAGGTGAATAATTTTTTCTAATAAGCTTAATCAACATCCATAAAACTTCTTGCTTTATTTTTCTTATCTGATAAAATATTACTATATGAATTTAAAAAATGAGGTCATACATGAAGAAAATAAAATTAGTACTGTTTGTTCTTGGATTAACCTGCGCACAAACAACCCAATGCTCGATGGAAACTGCCGCCCTCGTTGCCGCTGGAATTGGCTGTGGCGCGGCTGGAGTATACTTAGAAAAACATTTAATACGTAAAAAAATACAATTTACCATAATACAAAACGCACGAAAGGAATATGAAAACAAGAGGGAAATAGTTGAAAATAGCGAACGCAATCGAAATCAAATCGAAATTTTCGGAGTATTACATCACGCCACTGTTCTAAGAGCAGAAAGAGACCAAAGAGATGCGGAGCGTGCATTTTTACAGAATCCTCAAGCAATCAATAATGCAACAGATCGAAATTTATCTATAAATTTTCACATATCTCAAAAATGTAGCGCTTTTTTACATTACAGCGCAATTGGATTCGGAGTAATTTATTTATTAAAAAACGAACGAACCATTTTTAATATATTATTTAATACAGTAAGTCTTGCAATTTTAGCAAGGCCGTTAATTTTTGGAAATAGAAAAGCAACAAAAACAGAAAATAATATAAAGCTTGAATTTCCATCTGATAATTTTATGAATCATATCGCATATTGTGGCGGTATTCATGGGCTAAAATTTTTAATTGCAAAAGGATTAGGACTACAACTATGAAATTTTTAAAATCATTATTTTTTATACTCGCTTTCAGTGTTGTCAATCAGGCGCAAGGAATGAGTTGGATACGCGATGTGATCAGTGCTCATCCAGTAATAACTGCAGCAACAACAATAGCCGTTCTTTCAATTGGCGGTGCTTATTGCAAAAGAAATCAAAAAATTGACACGCAGAATAGCCAACGTAATCGCGCCCCTATTGATCACGTCGCTATAGCGGCAAGTACAGCTTTAGAGTTAACAGGTTTAGCATTAATTGCATACACACACAACCAAAACCGCTTACTTGAACATTCCATAGCATTAGCAGCAACCAGTGCATTAATTGTAAATAATTATTGTGGCGATAAAACGTCTTCACCAATTCAAACATTAAAAGAATCTTTTTGCGCTACACTTCTATTCACTGGTATAACTGGCACAATAGCTCTTGCTGGAGCAGGCTTAGGAATTGCTGCAAAATCTTTATTTCGTTCATAATTTTTCAAAACCAATTATTCAAATAATCTTGCCAGCCCCGCTTGCAATACTTGTTTTTTATGATATAATTACAATTAGAATATACTATCATAGAAAAAAT
>CAZJPB010000030.1:0-12383 GCA_964547785.1 uncultured Pseudomonadota bacterium
CGTCGTTTTGGTGGTGATACGTTACAGTTTCGCGATACGATGAAGCAATGGGCGGGTATGGAAGAAGATGAGATCATCGAAGATTCTATGGTTTCTCGCGCTATTGAATATTCGCAAGAAAAAGTTGAAAAACAGAATTTCGAAGTTAGAAAACACCTTCTTGAGTATGATGATGTTATGAACCAGCATAGAAAAGTTATTTATTCTTACAGGCATGATGTGCTTGCAGGTGGTGAATCTATTTATGATTTTGTTAGGGATATGATTATTGCGGCAGTTGAAGATATTTTTGAAAAAGCAGCGCCAGAAAGATCATTGAGTCAAGAGCAAGCGGATTCGATTTTGGCGATTATTTCACGAGCAACACAGATAGAAAAATCTGTTTTTGATCAAAAAGGATTTTCAGCAAAAAATAGTGATATGTTTTTAAGTGATATCATAAATTTTTTACTTGAACAGTATCAGTTATCGCATGATCAAGATGCGAGTGAGACGCGAAAAAATGCAGAAAAATGGCTTGTGTTAGAAACGATTGATCAGGCATGGAAACAGCATATGCTTAATCTCGATCATTTAAAAGAAGGCATCAGTTTGAGAAGTTGGGGTCAAAAAAATCCATTGATTGAATACAAAAAAGAAGCATTTGCGATGTTTCAAGACATGATGCACGAAGTCCGTTGGGAAATTATTATGCGTATTTTTAGTCTCAAACTTGAACGTTTTGATTCAACAGAAATTGAACGCAAACGAGAAAATGAACTAGAAAAGCTAAAACTTTCTTCATCAGCATCAGAATACGAAGAGTCGGGTGAGCCTTCTGTGCGTACAGAGCCTCGCGTTGGTCGTAATGATGCCTGTGCCTGCGGTTCTGGAAAAAAATATAAAAAATGTTGTGGCTCATAAAGTAAAGGTAATTCCATGCAAGAAACTATTCTTGTTGTTGGAGGGGCTGGGTATATAGGTTCGCATACAGCATGGTTACTTGCACGCAATGGTTATCGGATTGTCATTCTTGATAATGCATTTCATGACATTAAAACATTACAAACATTTGCAGAGTGTGTTTTTGGTGATTATGGCGATCTCCTTTTATTAAGTAAGCTTTTTAAAGAATATACCTTTACCGCAGTCATGCATTTTGCATCTTTTACGGTTGTTAGCGAATCGGTGCAGCATCCTTTGCATTATTATGCTAATAATGTGAGCAAAACGGTTATTTTGCTTGATAGCATGGTTAAACATAATGTTTTGACGCTTATATTTTCTTCAAGTTGCGCGGTCTACGGCATTCCTGAATATTTACCTTTAACAGAAAATCATCCTTGCAATCCAATCAGTCCCTACGGTACCACAAAATATATGATTGAATTGATGCTCAAAGATTGCGCGGTAGCTTATGGACTTCGGTACGTTGCCCTGCGTTATTTTAATGCTGCAGGAGCTTTATCAAAAGAGGGTTTAGGCGAACGGCATCAGCCAGAAACGCACAGTATTCCGCTTTTACTTAAAGCTGCACAAACAGGAAAGCCCTTTTATATTTTTGGATCAGATTATCCAACAAAAGATGGAACTTGTATTCGCGACTATATTCATGTCTACGATATTGCAACAGCTCATTATCAGGCATTGCTTCATATGCTCAAGCACGATTATCCATCAGATATTTTTAATATTGGCACCGGGCACGGCTATTCAGTTAAAGAAGTAATAGACGTAGTTCAAAAAGTAACGCACAAAGCATTAAATCTTATTCCGGCGCCAAAACGGCCCGGCGATCCTGCAATGCTTGTTGCTGATCCATCTAAAGCAATAAATTTCCTGCGCTGGAAGCCAATTGCTTCAGATTTATTTTCTATCGTAAAAAGCGCTTGGCTCTTTGAGCAGCAGTAAAATAAGCTTATTCAAAGTAATCATATTTCAGATTGAAAATATTCTTGTTTTTAACAAGTGCTTTATTTTATACTTAAAGCATAAATAGAGTCATTTTAAAATGGAGATAAAAAAATGAATAAAAAAATAACAATTATGTTAATCGCTTTGATGAGCTTTACATCAAAAAGTTACGGAGCTGCATCAGCAGCAGCTCAAGAAGCAATAGCAGCGCAAGCGGCGACAGATCAAGTAGGGGTAACAGCTGCAGATTTAGAAGATGCAGATATTCAGCCGTCGAGGATAGAAGGTAGATATGCAGTATTTGAAAGTCCCGATATTCCAGGATTTTCAATTTATTTTTTTGATGCAAATGATTCAAAGCTTACATTTAATGATTTTGAAATTAAATATGGCCATAAAGCATCAGTCAAAGAGTTTTTTGAAAATATTTTTATGACGCTTATTACGAATAAAGATTCTGTGAATTTTATGGAAAATTATGAATCGTATATACGTAAATGCTTTGTTTTTGCGATAAAAGCTTTGCATATTCATGATGATTTTTTAAAAAATAATATTTTGCATGCTATTAAAATTGCTTTTAAAAATGCAATTGAAAAAGTCATCATTAAAATAGAAAGAGATTTTAATGTCGTGAGAAATGTTAAAGGATTGCAACAATCTGAAAATGAATTATTGCTAAGTCAGTTAAAAGAATTGCAAAAAACAATTACATTTCAAATGTTAAAAATAGATCTCTTTCTCAAATTTTATTTTGAATCTTATAATCCAGAATGTAAAAATCAAACACAATTAAAAATGAAAATAATTTTATTTTTAATGAATGAATTAAATATTGTGAACATTGGTCCCGATAGTCATAAAAAAGATATTTTATATAGAAAAGAAGCTATTATAAAACTTTTTAATTTTTCAGGATTTTGCGTAGGATTAACAACTTTATTTTTATTTGGAATTTTAACAGAAGAAGGAGCGATTGCAAGATTAGAATTTGAAAAATTACATTCGTTGAAAAAAGCAGAAGATCAAGCAGAATTAAAGAATAATGATAGAGCTTGGTTTGATGCAGCGCAAAATCTTTTATTTAATTGGGATGGAAAAACAAAATTTGATGATGGTGAAAAACAATTGCTTTATTTTTTTATTAGTGCGGTTATTCAATTTCAAGAATATTCGCATATTATTTTTCCAGAATATGCGACTCTTAAAAATTTACAACTTGATTTAGCAGTAACTTTAGAAAATCAAGATGGCAAAAGAGGTATTTTAAAAAATCATATTTTTCTAAAGCATCCAACAGAAGCAGCATTAATAGATGCATTAAGAGGTATGTTAGAATCTGGATCAATGATGTTTTTTGAAGCCGATGTTTTTGAAAAGACATCATTATTAGATGATTTATTTAAATATTCAGGAAAACATGTTGTAGGTTTTTATAGAAGTATATTAGATCCAAATTTAGTCTACTTTTATGATGCAAATAATGAAACAGGAAAGCATTTTGAATTTAATATTAAAGACTTAGCGGCATTTGTAAATACTAATTTAGCTTGTAAATTTGGATTTGTTCCAGATGGGCTTAAAAGTGTTAAAATAGATGTATTTGATTTCCCTGAATCGCAATAATTTTTAAAAATGGAGAGAAAAATAATGAATAAAAAAATAACAATTATTTTGATAGCTTTACTAAGCTTTACATCAGAAAGTTACGGTGCTGCATCATTTGCAGCGCAACAAGCAATGGCAGCGCAAGCAGCGAGGGCAATAGCTGCAGATTTAGAAGATGCAGATATTCAGCCATTGCGCACAGAACAAGGATTGGAAATATATAATAGTCCGGTAATTCCTGAATTTTCAATTGAATGTTTCGGTGATCAGTGTGAGTTAAGATTTAGAGGTCGTGGTTCAGATTTTACAGAAACTTATGATCCAACAAGATTTTTAAAATGTATTCTTTACCCTTCTGATGTAACTAATAATTCTAAAAAAATCATGAGTGAACAAGAAATTAAAGATCATGTGCTTGATTTTTCAAAGAAAATTTTAAAGTTAGATGAAGGCCAAAGCGCACGATTTTCAACAAATATTGATAAAGTTTTAACAAACAAACAGGATGAATGTGAGAAATTGCATTATGTTCATGTTGATGGCATGAGGTTTAATACTTCTAATAAAAACAGTGGATTAAGTGATGCATTAAAAGATCTTATTACATTAGACATGATTGAAAATAAAGATGCGCTAGAAGTATTTAAGCAAAAAATTTTAGATCAAAATTCGCGGTTAATGAAGCAGCAGAAAGCAGATCTTTTGTCATATATTGATATGAGTGTTAATGCAAAAAAAATAATGTTACAAAAAGAAAAAGAAAAAAAGATCAAAGAAGAACAAAAATTACAAAACTTAGAAAAATTTAAAAAAGATGATGAAAGAAGAAAATATAAAGATCAATATGTATTGTTGCATAAAATGGCTTTATATTTATTCAAGCAAATAGATTCTAGTAAAGATATTAAAGATAAAAAAGAACGCAGACAAGTTGTTTTAGATAAAATTTTATCTGGTGGTAGTTGTGCAGGATTGACAACGGTATTTTTATTTGCAGCTTTAACACAAGAAAGAGAAATTGAAAAATTATTAAAAACTAATCCCTGTCCTGCTTCTATGGCAAAAAGTGCATGGATTAAAAATTTAGAAGAAAAATATGCAATATTATCAAAAACTAAAAACAACAAAGACGATTTAGTTTGGTTTTATGCTGTGCGAGATCTTTTATTGCATTGGGATGAAAATACTGAATTTAGTATTGCTCAAGAAAGAATGATCGATCGTTTTATTGCTCTCATGATTCAATTCCAAGCATATTCACATGAGCTTTTTCCAGAAGATGCAACTGAAAAGTATAAACAAGAAGATTTGGCGTTGACTTTGGAAAATGAAGATGGAATAAGCGCTGTATCGACATTTAAAATAAAATTGCCTCATCCAACTCAAGAAGAATTATTAAAAGCGCTTGAAATTGCTCTTAAACCAGGACATATGGTTTTTGTTGCAGCAGATTATTTTGCGCAAAAAGAAGATTCTGCTGAATTAGAAAAAAAAGGAAAACATGTTATTGGCCTTTTAAGAAATAGCGTAACTAATGATATTTATTTTTATAATTCAAATCGTATGTTGGAGAGGCAGCATGAAATTTTTCGTGATTTGTCAGTAGTCAAAATATTTTTAGATTATTGTTTTGGTGTACCTTCAGATCAATTGAAAAATGTTGAAATTGAAGCTTTTTCTTTTAATGAACCTTTAGCTTCAGAAGTTGTTCAAGCGCCTGCAGTTAAAGCAAGTGCAATTGCTGGCTCAACTCGAGTGAGTCGTCCTGTTGCTAAAGATAAAGTTTCTGATGATCAAATAGAAGTGAGAGAGCTTGATTATAAAAGTTCAGAACAAATTGAACAAGCAAAAGAAGCTTATGTAACATTTTTGTTAGAATTTTATACAAATGAAGCTAAAAAATTTGCACATCTTGCTGTAACTTTGGATGAATCTCAAATGAAAGAAAATTATGAAGAGGAGTTTGATGAATTTATTGAAAATGATCGATTGTATATTTTTATTGCAATGCGCCAAAAGCAGATTGTTGGTATATTGCTCGCTGATGTATTTGGCTCTGATTTTTTTATAAATGAGATTGTTATTCATCCTGATTATCGAGATCGCGCAGTTGATGTACTGTTTGTGAAAAAATTAGAAACATTAATTAAAGCAAAATTTCCTGAAATTAAAAAAATATTATGCAAAGCTGATGAGGAATCATATCATTTTTATGATGATCAAGGATTTGAGCTTGAAGATAGAGATTTTACAGATTATGAAGGTGAATTAGTATCTACTAATTTTTCGAAAAGAATACGAGCAGATTAAAAAAAATGTCATTTGTTTTTACGAACAAAAAACATTCGATAAAAACTTATGACATTCTTAATTTTTATAACTTTAGCGCTTCGCTTGTCGGCGGATTAGCTACTTTTAAGTGCGGCAACTTTTGTAGCAAGGCGGCTTACTTTGCGATTAACGGTATTCCCGTGAATCAAACCTTTACCTTTTGCTCGACGCATTTGAGCTTCTGCGCTTTTAAGCAATTCTAAAGAAGCGCTGTAATCTTTAGATTCAACAGCAGCTAAAACTTTTTTGATTGCAGTTTTGATTGCAGTTTTGCGAGCCAAATTTCTTTGACGTCTTACGATTGATTGACGAGCTCTTTTTTTTGCTGAATTCGTATTTGCCATGTATCACCTTTAAAGGACTTTTGTAACTTTTTCTGCTTTAACGCATTTTGTGCATACGTTTGCATTATTAACTTTATTTTTAGAATCACTTGCAACGGTAAAACGCATTTTATGTACGTTTGGATAAACCCAACGTTTTACTCGGTTGTTTGCTTTACTTACTAAATTTGCTACTTGCGGCCTCTTACCACAAACAAAACATATTTTTGACATATTTATTTCATTCCTTTGTCGTTTTTAATGCACACTTTCTGTGTGATATTTTAAGAGGAGTTTGAAGTATTTAATTATAGCGAAAATAGCTTTTTTATCAAACTTTCTTTTAATTTTTAAAAAAAGATACTAATTCTTGATGCATAAGCTTATTTCCGCCAAGGAAAGAACTATTTTTAGCATTTATTTCAGATCCTTGCAGATTAGAAACCATTCCACCGGCTTCTTTGAGTAGCAAAGATCCAGCCGCAATATCCCACCAAAGCGTACCTTCGTAAAAACATGCATCTAGCTTACCTGCTGCACAATAAGCTATATCTAAAGCCCCTGCGCCAAGACCACGAATAGAGGCATTTTGAGCTTTTAAAAGACCAACTTTTTGATACAAAAAAGTATCGCTAAAGGTAAGATAGGTCCCAAAAAACGCTTTTTGCACATTATCTGTAGATGATACAGATAATTTTTTATCATTTAAAAATGCACCGCAACCTTTTTTTGCAGTAAACAATTCCTTTAATAAAGGCTGATAGGTAAAAGCTAAAATAGGCTCGTGATGATACGTTAAAGCTATGTTAATACAGAAATAAGGAATGCCGTGCGCAAAATTAGAAGTGCCGTCAATTGGATCAATGACCCAAACGTACTCTTTATCGCCAGCAATTCCTGATTCTTCTGCAAAAAAAGATGCATCAAGAGGCAAGGCTTTAAGTTCTTTGATGAGATATTCTTCTACTTCAAGATCCGCTTGTGTTGCGTAGCTTCCATTAGATTTATAATAAAAAGTATGCATTTTATTATAAAAAGAAAGTGTTAAATCACCAGCTTTTTTAATAATTTCTTGCGTCTTTAAAATTATAGAATCAGTATTAAACAAGCTTGAAATCCTCGCGTGGCGTTATTCCTAGCAAGGTATAAATTTCACTTGCATACATCGTTTCTTTTTCTAAAAGCGTTTCTGCTAAAAGATTTAACATATCGCGGTTATCGACAAGTAATTTTTTAGCAATCGTATAACATTCATCAACGATGCGACGCACTTCGGTATCAATTTTTTCAGCAGTATGTTGCGAATAGACATAGTCACCGTGCTGTGAATAAACAATCATGCCCAAATCTTCTGACATGCCATAACGACAGACCATATTGCGCGCAATATCAGTCGCTACACGAAAATCGCTATACGCTCCAGTTGCAAGTTTTCCAAAGACTAATTGCTCTGCAACGCGACCACCTAATGCTGATTGAATCGATGCCAACATTTCTTCTTTAGTTGAAGAATATTTTTCTCGTTCAGGAAGTGAATGTGTTGTTCCTAACGTTCTTCCGCGAGGAACAATGGTCACTTTATGCAAAGGATCAGTTTGTTCAGGGATAAGTAATCGAACCAAAGCATGACCAGCTTCGTGATACGCAGTCATACGGCGTTCATCTTCTGATAATACAATTGTCTTGAGTTCTTTGCCTAAAAGTACTTTGTCTCGAGCTTCTTCAAAATCTTTTAAGGTAACTTTTTCTTGATTTTCTTTTGATGCAATAATCGCAGCTTCGTTAACCAAATTAGCTAAATCAGCACCAGAAAATCCTGGAGTTCCTCGAGCAATTTTTTTCAAATCAACTTCTGGATCGATTTGCACACCTTGTGCATGAACTTCTAATATTTTTTCGCGGCTTACAAGATCTGGATATGGAACTTCAACTCTTCTGTCAAAACGACCTGGACGCAATAAAGCTTTATCAAGAACATCAGGTCTGTTGGTTGCTGCGAGCACAATTACTGGTTCTTTGGCAGTTTCAAACCCATCCATTTCGGTTAATAATTGGTTTAATGTTTGTTCACGTTCATCATTGCCACCGCTGCCCATGCCACTGCCACGGGAACGACCAACTGCATCAATTTCGTCAATAAAGACGATACACGGAGCAGCTTTACGAGCTTGAAAGAATAAGTCGCGAACGCGAGAAGCGCCAACACCAACAAAGACTTCTATAAAATCTGAACCACTGATGCTAAAAAATGGACAATTTGCTTCGCCAGCTACTGCGCGAGCGAGTAAAGTTTTTCCGTTTCCAGGCTCGCCAACAAGCAGAACACCGCGTGTTATTTTGGCGCCAAGACGCGTATATTTTTCAGGATTTTTCAAAAAATCAACCACATCTAAAAGCTCTTCCTTTGCTTCGGTTGCGCCTGCTACAGAGGTAAATTTTTCTTTGATGCTGGAAGGAAGAAACATTTTTGCTCTACTTTTTCCCATCGTAAAAATATTAGTACCGCCACCACCATTACTTGTGCCGCGACCTTGACGGAAAAGATACCAAAAAATTGCAATACCAAAACCAAAAACAACGATGAGCAGAATAATCTGCCACATTCCCATCTTGGTAGATGCGTCTTTAAAGTTAATCTCAACGCCTTTTTGTTGTAATTTTTCCCACAATTGCGGATCTGATGGCGTAATCGTTTGATACATTTGATCATCGGATGAACGCCATTGAGCAACAGGTCCATCGACTTCTATTTGTTTAACATAACCAGAATTAATAGCACTCATAAGCTGTGAAAAACTTTTTTCACTCTTTGAGCGGATATCGTGATGTAATTTAGTAACAACGAGCAAACAGACTAAGCCAATAGCAACTGCTATTAATAAGTTACGTGGCCCGCCGTTTGCATTAGGATTATTGCGTCCTTTCATAAATTCCTTTTACTCTTTTTGAATTTTTAAAAATCGAATGATATGCAAATAAGCGTATCAAAAATAGCCATGCCTGTCGATATTTACTATGAGCCAATCACTGGAAAGGGCCTGTAGAGAATCGACCAGCTTGGATAACTACACATTTTGCTGCCATCAGTTAAGAATTTTTGCTTCTTGGTTAAAAACGAATATACAGCCAATCGATGTTGATTTTGTTCTTGATATGAATAGATAACATAATTTCCGCAACACGACCATGAACAATCTTGTTTGTGTCCTTTGTCAAAAGTAATTTGTGTTTCTTTTTTTGTACCAAAATCATAGGTACAAAGTTGCATGCACCCTTTTATTAATTTTGAATACACAAGTTTTTTATTTTTTGTGCAGTAATCAGGAGAAAGGCTGACTTCGTTACTCGTGATTCTTGTCAGTGAGCTGTCGCTTTTTTTAAAATGATACAGCTGAGGTTTTCCTAATTCATAGTCTGAACAGAACACAAGATCACCATTTTCTAAAAAACAAGGTTTTATATTAACGCCTTTGTTGGCGGTTACTTGCGTATATTTTATTTTTTTTGCTGCAGCATCGTAACCATAATAATAGATTTGATTACTGCCATTCAGTGCAAGGCTGATCGCGACTTCCTTTCCATCAGATGAAAATGCGGGTTGCATAGTCAGACCGTCAAAATTAATGGCGACAGATTGTGCGCCTGATAGTGTTGAAGCAATGAGCTGAACATTTGATGGCGTATATTTAGAAAACAAAACTAAAGGATTTTCTGGATCTTTATTCCAGCAAGGTGCAATGAGTGTTGTTTTTGAGCGAGCAAGAATTACAGGAAAACTTCCATCAAAATCAGCAACGCAGATTAATGTTTCGCCATGTTTTTCTTTTTGACAATAAACAAGTTTGCACGAAGAAAACGGTGCATTGCCGGTTACAAAAGGCAATAAAGAATCGGCAATAGCATAACCCCAACCACGCGCAAGCTTTCCATCTTTGTGTACGCGAAACCCTTTTTGCATCACAGCTTTATAGGTATCATATAGCCGCCATTCATAGGCATGTTCGTTTTTGTTTTCATTTAAAAAAAGCACAAAATCATATTCACCTTGCAAATCTATGACGGCTTGTTTTTTCAAACGTTCTTTGTGATATTCAATGGCAACAGAAAATTGACCAGTAAATTCAAAGACTCTTTTGATTGCATCGCTTACTTCAGCGGTCAAAGTACTTTCTTTTTCAAGCACTATGATGAGCAGAGAGGTGATAACTGTTTTTTCAGCTTTTACAGAAAGTGTTGTTGCTGTTTTTTGTTCTTCTGCGCTGTTATGTGCACAAAAGGTGCATAAAAAAATGGCAACAAAAGCGTAATAATAATTCATGAATACTATCCTTTAAGGTTTAAACGAAAGCGTTAATTTTTTCCCTTGTAATTCATTTGGGAAAATTGTTTGATCGATAGCTTTTTGTACAGAAAGATCATACAGTAAGATTCCTGTTTTTTTAATAACTTCTTGCTCAAGAATCGCGCCATCCCAACCGATTGTTATTAAGACTTCATATACGCTATCTTCTGGAATTCCCATTGGCGGGCTCCATGCATGCGCTATAGTTTCTTGAACATTCTGTTGTACGCGTAAAATATCAAATTCTTTTTGCGTAACATATACTATTTCATCAGGTTCTGTTTTTGGAATTTCAGATGGAATTGTAGGAGTTTGAGTTACAGGAATATCTTTTGGAATCAGTTCTTTTTGAGATTCAATTTTTTTAGATATTTTTTTTTTGTTAATTTCAGAAGTTTTTGTTTGAACCTGTTTTTTTTTACTATCTTTTTGCAGTGCGGTCTTTGGATTTTTTTTACTCTTTTTTTGTGTAGTTTTATGAGTTGTTTGATTTTTAAAAACCTTTTTTTTAATTTTTGATTGAGTCAGTGGAAGAACTTTAATAATCGCTTCTGAAGCATGCTTATTAATCGTAAATTCTAAAACGTTACATGTTTGTTGTACATAAAAAAATATAAAAAAAAATAAAATATGTAATAAAAACGAAGCGAATAAAAAGTGATTAAAACTGTTGGATCGTAAAATATTAAGAAAATTTAGACGTTGCCAATCCAACATATTTAACGCCTCCTATATATTTTATGCGATCAATTAATTCAATTACTTTTCCGTAATGAGCTTTGACGTCAGCTTTTACAAATACTGTTTTTTCGTTGTTTTTGGTTACTAATTTTTTAAGTTTTTCGATAAGATTTTCTGGAGAAATTTCTTTACCATTAAAAAAAATTTTATCTTTTGCATCGAGTAAAACAACAAGATCTTCCGTTGCGCCATTCAATTCGTCAACATTCCCTTTTGGCAATTCAACTTGCAGACCAGCCTTTTTTTCCATCATTGGGCTCGTTACCATAAAAATAACAAGCAGCACAAAAGCGGTGTCAATTAAAGGTGTCAGTGTAATTTCAGGAGACGAAAGACCTTGTTTCCGTTTCCTTTGATAAAATCTGCTTCTCATGAAGAGCTTCCTTAGGTAAGAAAATTTTTTGAACGACAATATGCATCTGGTCAGAAAGTTGTTGTAACATATGATCTAAAGTGCGCACTCGACCATTGAGATAATGGAACATAACAAGCATAGGAATGGCGACCATTAATCCTGCAAGTGTTGTAATAAGTGCTTCTGCCATGCCAGGTGCAATGGTTACGATATCAGCAGATTGTTTTTGGCTGATACTGATAAATGAATTAGTTAATCCCCAAACAGTTCCAAAAAGGCCTACCAGTGGCCCAGAAGCTGATGCGATAGAAAGCACAGGAAGATAGGCTTCTTCTTGAAAAATAATTTCTTCAATTAATAAAGATTTTTGTACATCAATCGATTCTTTATCGAGCAACGTAAGAGCATTATTTTGTAAAAGAAATTGAATATCTTGTGAATAGACAAGAAAAAGAGGTCCTGTGCATGTATGCGATTCTTGCACAGAAAGGGCTAAAAATTCTTGCTTGGTTGTAAGAAGACGTATTTTTGTAAGCGTGTTGCGTATCTCTTTTTCTTTTTGGTTATAGGCTGTCCATTTAAAAAATATTAAAGACCAGCAGGTAATTGATACAACCAAAAGGAGCAGCAAAATAATTTTTGTCATAGTGTCTGATTGTGCAATTAAATGCCACAAAGCATTTCCAAAAAACAAATTCATAAAGTCCTTTTTAAGATTATTACAGAATAAATAGATGGATTAAGTATAGGTTATTTTATGCAAAACAACCATTGTTTTTATTTTTTAATC
>CAZJPB010000031.1:0-12183 GCA_964547785.1 uncultured Pseudomonadota bacterium
CTTTATTTTGTTCGCAAGAATCTTGGCAAGAAGCTTTTGAAAAAGATCTTTTTGAGTTGCAAGATAGTTATGCAATTGATGTCGAAGATTGCTTGACTGAGCCTTTAACAAGGGCTGTTATTTCGCAAGATGCAGCAGTTATTAATTTAACGGATCCTTTAGGCCTGATTAAAGCTCAAAATGTATTGAAAAATCCTTTGTATTACTACAGTTTTCCACCGATTAGAAGAAGTGTTATTGATGAGCCCATGTTTCAGCAATTTACTGATCGGGCACAGAAAAAAACTAAATTACAATTTTTGCCTTTTTTTGAACAAACATTTAAAGAATATTTTTATGGAACTAAAGAATCCATCAATAGTTACATCGATATGATTCAACAACCATTGAATGATCAAGTAAGTGATCTTATTACCGAAATTGATATTGATGATTTTTTACCACGCGGCTTTACGGTTACTAATTTTTTAGATCTGTTTAGTACTATTTTTCTCGAGCAACGGCAAACTGGTTTGATGTTTGAATACGAAAAAAATACTCGTCACTGGTCGCTATCCTTTCGCATCCCTTTTTACTATTTAGAACATAATTTAAATATGCCCGAAAAAGATCGTGAACGCGTACAGAATGATCCTTTTTTTTCATCAAGTGGTAATGATGAAATGGAATTTGCGCGAGCACATCTTATCAGCGATAGACTTGGATTTGGGGATACACGCATTAACTTTGAACATGTTTTTGTAAACAAGCGTATGCAAGTTTTTAGTGCGGGCGTACGGTTTACGATTCCGACTGCTTTTTCGGTAAAAAAAGGTTTGTACGGAACTCATTTTAATGTTTTTCAAAAAGATCCAAAATTTGATTTGTATACCGATTTGCTGCTTCCTGGATTGAGTACGCCGCCTGATCAGAATATTCCTTTAGTGCAAAGTAATGTTAATGATTTTGGATATGCTGTATTAGATAGGCTTTCTACGATATTGCTTGAAGCGCCAACAGGGAATCGTGGTCATTTTGGTATCGGTATTTTTAGTCATAATAAAATGATTTTTAGTCCAAAATGGTCGTTGACAGGATTAACGAGTGCAGAGATTCTTTTGCCGGCGCATGAACAGCGGTTTTATATTCTACAAGCACCGAATTCGGCCTTTAATGCATTTGATTGGAATGATGTCTCTCCTGCAACAGGTAAATTGCAAGAAAAGCTTGCGTTTTTGAATGCGCAATTTATTCAAAAATTCTTTCCACAGCGCTTTACGACACTTGTGTTTCCGGGCCTTATTATTCAAAGTACGTCGGCATTAACGTATGCAGGAGAAATTGCCACAATAACTGGTGGGTCAGATTTGTGGTGGAAAACAAAAGAAAGTTTGAGCCATATCGAGGCACCTGAAGCAACAAAACCTCTTATGAATCTTAAAACGGCAAAGGGTCGATTTGCTTTTCAGTCAAAATTATGGTGCTCTCTTGAAAAATCAAGTGTACGTCATCCTTCATTTAGGTGTGGATTACGTGCGCAAGTATCAGTTAATTCTTTTGGAGTTGGTGATGATTGGGGCTTTTCGTTCCTTCTTCAGAAAGATTTTTAATATAAAAGGAACATTTTTTATGCAAAAAAATTTTTTTACTCTCAGTGGATTGTGTTCAGTAATATTTTTAACACAAGCTTCTTCGCAACCTATCAATAAACTTCCACAACCTGTATTTTCTGGTAAACATGAACGTCATCATACAAATTTTAGAACACTTGATATTATTCCAAAACTTGATGGTTCATTTTTTGACGCCTGCGCTATTCAAGATGCCTTTCAAGTTATTCATGTTATTTTAGAAATTCAATATGGAAAGCTTGATCACATCACAAGACAGCGTACAGGAAGCTATACGTTAAACGATGAAAAAGTATCTTTGAAAGATCTGATTATTCTTGAAGCAAAAATAAGAAAAAATACGCAAGCATCTCATCAAGAATTAGCAGCAATTCAAGCTTGTTTGCGTACGATCAAAGATGATTTTAATGCTCAAATGAAGGCTTTAAAAAAGCATGATTCTGCATCTAAATCTAATGCGGTTGCTGATGGCATTAGAAAAAAACTTATCGATCATTTTTTAGCAGATCAAAAAATTACGGATGAAATTTTAAGAAATCCAGAAGATCAAACGGCTTTTGATAATGCTAGTTCAACAGAATTTTTTAGATTTTTGAATAACTTAAAACATTTCCTTGAAGATTTAACAGATTCCTGTACTGTAGCATATAAGAGCTATAAAGATTTAATCAAAAAGGCCCATCAAAGCCATAATTCATAATAATTTTTTATCAAAAGCCCCCATGGAAAAATTAAACGGAACCGTAGAACGATTTCTTTTTCAAGATTCTGAAAAAGGTTTTTCTGTTTTTTTATTTTCCATTGAAAAAGAAAAAAATCTTGTTGTTACAACCCGTGCGACTTCGTTTCATATCGGTCAAGATCTCGAAATAGAAGGCGCATGGGTTACGCATCCTAAATTTGGAAAACAATTCGAAGCGCAAACCGTTCGTGTTTTTTTGCCTACGAGTGTTATTGGATTACGTCGTTATTTAAGCTCCGGCATGATCAAGGGTATTGGTAAAGTTTATGCCGATAAGCTTGTGAACTATTTTGGTGCGCAGGTTCTTGAAGTTATTGATAAAGAACCAGATCGATTGCAAGAAGTTCCTGGTATCGGTCCTAAGCGCGTTGAAACAATCATAGCTGCCTGGCGTGATCATAAAGAAGTTGCAAATATTATGGTTTTTCTTCAGGACAAGGGCGCATCACCAGCATTTGCCGTTAAGATTTATAAAAAATATGGAGCAGCTTCTATCAGCATTGTTACCGAAAATCCCTATAAACTTGCAGAAGATATTTTTGGTGTTGGATTTAAGACAGCAGATACGATTGCGCAAAATTTAGGTTTTGAAAAAGAGTCAAGCAAACGAATTAAAGCGGGTATACTCTTTGCGCTTAATCATGCAAGTTCATCAGGCCATTTGTACGTTGAAATCGAAACATTAAAAAAACAGATTATTACGCTTTTGGAGCTTACGCAATCAGATAACATTGCAGAAACTATTCGCCAATCGTTGCGCCATTTGCATGATGAAGACAAGATAAAATTAATAACAAAAGAATTAACGCATTATATTACGACAAGCCAATTTTATCATATCGAAAAAAATAGTGCTAAAAAGTTGCAAGCTTTACAAAAACATGCATCTGCCTGTGAATTTATTATACAAGATATATACGCTTCGTTGCGTGTTTTTAAAGAAAAAGAAATTGAACTTAATGAAGCGCAGCAAAAAGGCATTTTAGATTCCTTGCAATCTAAAGTTTCGATTATTACCGGTGGTCCAGGAACAGGAAAGACAACATTAGTTAAAAAATTATTACAGATTTTGGATCAACATAAAGTAACCTATAAACTTGCAGCTCCAACGGGTCGTGCTGCAAAAAGAATGATCGAAAGTACTGGAAAATTTGCTGTTACCTTACATCGACTTTTGGAATTTAATCCACAAACTTTTACCTTTACCTACGATGAGCGCAATGCTTTAAAAGTTGATTTTTTAATCATCGATGAATCGTCGATGATCGATATTTTTCTTGCATATGCAATTATTAAAGCCTTGCCATTAACAAGTCATGTTATTTTTATCGGAGACATTGATCAATTGCCGCCTGTTGGTCCAGGAAACTTTTTGCATGATCTTATCAAGAGCAAACTGTTTCCCGTTACAACATTGTCTTTTATTTTTCGACAAAGTCATAATAGTTTGATTGCGTATAATGCGCATCTTATTAATCAGGGCAAAATGCCCGTACAGAAAGCAGATTGTACGTTTAAAGATTATTTTTTTATTCCAGAAGAAGATCCTGGAAACATTCTTATACATTTAAAAAAAATCATGCACTATTTGCATCGATTTAGCATTAAACAACAGGATGCAATTATTCTTTCGCCCATGAATAAAGGCGTTGCGGGAACCCAAAAACTTAATAATGATATGCAATCTCTGATGAATCCTGAAAAAAAAGATGCTTTTGAGCGAATGTTTTCTACTTTAAAATTAGATGATCCGGTTATTCAAATTCGTAACAATTACGATAAACATGTTTTTAATGGAGATATTGGCATTATTAAACATATTAATGCTGAAGATAAAATAGTTACGGTAACGTTTTTGGAAAAAGAAATTCAGTATGATTTTAGTGAGCTTGATGAACTTTTGTTGGCATATGCAATTTCGATTCATAAGAGCCAAGGGTCAGAATTTAGTGCAGTTATTATTCCTTTATTTATGCAGCATTTTACACTTTTACAAAGAAATCTTATTTATACAGCGCTTACGCGTGCTAAAAAAGTCTGTTTTATTATTGGTCAATACAAGGCTTTAGCAATGGCAATTAAAAATACAGAAAGCTCACAAAGAATAACGTTTTTAACGGAATATTTAACTTCAGAATTAGTGTGCCGATGAAAAAAATAGTATTTTTATATGTGCTTTTATCTTGTATTTTTATAGAAGCAAAAACACTTATGATTCGTTGTGAAAGTTCTGAAGAGAGCAGTATCTTTGATGACTTTTATCAAAAGATAAGTAATGCACTTTCGTGGAATATTCGTATTTGGCAAAAGTCAAAACATGTTCATCAAGTTGATAATGCGTCGTATATTAATCGTTTGCAGCCAGATTTTTTTTTGATGTTGCGTATTATTATTGATGCTCAAAAAAGTTCTTCTTGTTCCGTTTATTCTTTTGCATGGAACAAGACTGATAGTTGGCCAAAACAATCTACTGATTTATCTTTTACGCCATTTTATACAACGCATACCGTGCATGCGCATCAAACGGCTATCTATGCGCAATCATTTTTAAAATTATTATGTACGAGTGCTCTAGAACAGTTTGATAGTGCGTATTATCAGTGCCCATACAAACCGTTGGAAGGAATTTTGTGCCCTGCTTTTTCTTTAGAAATTGTGTTGCCTTCGCTAGAGTATTGGAAAAAAATAGAGCATATTTTTATAAAAAATATAGCATTACTTTTGTTGTAAAACCATAAAGGAATAAGCATGAATTTTTTAGACCCTAAAATAGACTTTGTTTTTAAAAAATTATTTGGCACCATCACGAATAAAGATACTTTTTTAAATCAAGCATTCGATGTTTTGGCAGAAAGTAATTGGTCTCGAGAAGAACGCGAAACCTATGATCGAATTATACACGCCGAAAGATGTCGCCAAAGCGAAATAAAAACTGCAATAGAAGATGCATTATTAGAAGGCAAAGAAAAAGGAAAAGAAGAAGGCATTAAAGAGGGTGAGATAAAAAGTAAAATGAACATTGCCAAAGAAATGCTTAAAGAAAAATTCAATATTGAATTAATTTCTAAAGTTACAGGTTTAACTATCGAAGAAATTAAAAATTTATCATGAAAAAAGAATTATTGATTAGTATTATATTAGGAACAGTTATAGGATTTTTTGTTGTAAAAGCTGTTCCTTTACTTATGCAAGAACAGGATAGTATGGAAAAAAATATTTATGGATATACGTATATTGGTTCACTAGATCAAGCTATTGCGCTATTTCCAAAAACAATAACAGCATTAAAAGAACATTCTCAAAAATCACGTGAATGTGCATTATCAATTTTGCAAACAATTATAGATTGTCCAGATCATAAACAGACTAAAGAAACAATGCTAAGAGCTTATGACAGAGCCTATGCAGCCGTAGTTTCTGATGGCATTCTGTTTCCTGTAAAAAGCCTTTATCAAGATTCAGAAATGCAAAAAGTAGCAGAAGAAGAAGCTTTAGCAACGAGTGTTTTTACTACAGAACATTTTGAATGCAATCAAGCTTTGTATGATGCTTTTAATCGTTATCTTTTAGGAAATGCTCAGCGCGAAGTATTTACAAAAGAAGAAAAGCATTTTCTTAAAAAATTAATGGATAATTTTAAACTTGCAGGAATGCATCTTCCTTTAGATCAACGCACAGAAGTGATGCGCTTGAAAAATGAATGTGCTGAATTAGCATTAAAATTTGAAACAATTATCGATGCTGATGTGTCAAAAATTCTTGTTGCTGAAGATGCCTTGCAAGGAGTTCCTGAACAATTTAAAGAAACACTAACGATAGAAAATGATCACTATGTTCTTTTTATGGATTATCCAACTCGTGATATGATTTTAAAATATTGTTCTGTGGAAGCTACGCGAAAAGAATATTATAAAGCATTTAATAATCGTGCGTATCCAGAAAATGAAGCTGTTTTGAAAAATCTTCAATTAAAAAGACATGAACTTGCACGTGCATTAGGATTTGAAAATTACGCAGCATATAATCTTTATGATTTAATGGCTAAAGATCCTCAGGTGGCATGGAATTTTGAAAATGATTTACAGCAAAAAATTGTCAAAAAGGTTCAAGAAGAATTTGATTTTTTAGTACAACATCTTCCTGAAAATATAAGTTTAAGGGCTGATGGGAAACTGAATCCGTGGGATATTTCGTATGTTGCTGAAGCTATCAAAAAAGAATATTATGCGATTAATGAATTAGAATTTGCCGAATATTTTCCTTTAAAAAATACGCTGCAGCACCTTTTTAAAATATATGAATCTTTTTTTGATTTAAGCATTACTGAAGTTCCGGTGCAAGGATTGTGGCATAAAGATGTTATAGCATTAACAATAGCTAAAAAATCATCGAACGAAGTGATGGGTTATGTTTTTATGGATCTTTTTCCTCGAGAAAAAAAATATGGTCATGCGTGCCATTCTACAACACTTCAAGGTTTTGTTTTTTCTGATGGAACGCGATATCCAGATGTTTCTGTGTTAGTTTGTAATTTTACAAAGCCTACAAAAGATCAAGATTCGTTATTGCGTTATGGTGAAGTTAAAACATTTTTCCATGAATTTGGGCATGCATTGCATGCTGTTTTAGGGGCAACTGAATATGTTGCGCTTTCTGGAACATCAGTAGAACGTGATTTTGTAGAATTGCCATCGCAGCTTTTAGAGAATTGGATAGAAGATCCAGTAATATTAAAAACGATTAGTTCTCATTATAAAACAGGCGAAGCGCTTTCTGATGCATTAATTGAAAAAAGATTGCGATTATTAGGTTTTTGTCGTGGTATAGGTATTGCAACACAATTGTATTATGGCATGCTTTCGTTGCATTATTTTGGTAATGATATTCATGCATCACTTGCCAGTGTAGCTCAAGAAATAGCTGAAAAAAATCAAATGTTTGTTGCGTATGATTCTGATACACATTTTTATTGTTCATTCGGTCATTTGTCTGGATATGGAGCTGCTTATTATGGCTACTTGTGGTCATTAGTATTTGCAGATGATGTTTTTGAACAGATTAAAAAAGAAGGATTGCTTTCTGCTCAAGCAGGATTGCGTTATCAAAATGCTATTATTGGTCGAGGAGGAAGTTGTGATGCGTATGATATGTTACGCGATTATTTACAGCGCGATCCTTTGCCAGATGCTTTTTATAAAAAATTGGGATTGTAATGAATGCATGTTCCAGAATTATGTAGAGGGTTTATTCTTAATCAGCATGGATCAGTTTTTTCTTTATTAAGTCTTCAGGAAGGTCGAATCGAAAAAATTATTGATATGAAAAAAGAAGGGCTATCGCTATATAGAGGTTCTTTTATTACCTATCAAACGACTCGTAAAAATTTTTCTAATCGATTTTTTATTGCTAACATTCAACTTGATTTATGTGCAACACAGCTTGCAGGACATGACATTTATCTGTTACATGCCATTATTGAATTTTGTTATTTTTTTATTCCTTTAGGAAGTCATGCAACACAAGTTTTTTATTTTTTGCTAGAATTATTTGAGCATTATTATAGTTCTTTCTATTCTTTTGCTTTAATAAAAAAAATTCTTTGTAAGCTTTGTATTTTTTTAGGTATATATCCAGAAGAAGCGGCTATTCAGGTCTTTGCGCAACAGATTGAAAAAATGCCTATTGACAATTTGTTAACGACATCCTTACAGTTGGAGTGTGATGAATTGATCAATAAGTGGCTTGCTTGGTGTATTGATATGCATCCTAAAAAAAAATTTTTTAAAGCAATGCCTCTGTTATTAAAAAGTGATAAGCTATGAAAAAAATAATAAGTTTTTTAATTTTTACACAGAGTTTTTTTATTTCTGCTGATATTTTTGATTCATTTGGATTTGGTCAAAAAAATAGTCCTTTAAATGTTGTTATTGGTGCAGACAAAACGCACGAAGATCTTACGCATATAAAAAATAGCTTAGAGACTTTACAAAAAGAAGATGTTGTTTTGTACGAAGATGTAATGACGCAGAGCGAAAAATGTAAAAAACAAATTAGTGTTATCGAAGGTGGTAAATTTGGAGAAAATCAATATACAACTAGAATTATAGTGACATTAAAATCGACCATGCAAGCGATTGCAACATTAAAAACAATTCGAAAAGAATTGGCTTCTGTGTTTAAGCAGCATATAGGATTACTGCAAGATTCGTTAAAAGAAGTGGTGCAACTAGAGCAAGAAATTTCAGAAAAAAAAGCGTTATATACTTTTGATGATCTTCAAGAATTATCTGCTCAAATTGCTAAACAACAAGACAGTATCGAAAGTGAAATTGCCCGAAAAAAAGAAGTTGCGGTAGATGTAGAAAATCTTAAACAAAAATCTGTAGCTTCTGAAAAAATGCATAAAGATAAGCTTAAAGAACAATCAGATTTTTCTAAAGAAGTAAAAACAGGCGAGCGTTATGTGCGCGTTAAAAGTGAGCTGTTAGATGCCGAAGTAATCTTGCTTTTGTATGAAAAAGATAATGCATTAATTCGATTAAAAGAAAAAGAAGCACGACTTTCTTACGTAAAAGATGTGATTTTATTAGAAGAAAAAAAGTTACAACTTTTAAAGAAAAAATTTGATTTTGTGGTTCGTGTAGCATTGCGTATTGATCACGAAGATGTTGTGCACGCAGAAGAGCATCTTAAAGAAATTAAGCAAAAACATATGTCTGTACAGGAATCATATAATCAAGAAATCGAAGCGTTAGTTATTAAAGAAGATGCGTATAAAAAAGAACTAGCACTTTTACAAAAAAGTTTTTCTGAGCCTGGAAAAAATATCCAAAATAGTGATGAATGGGTTGCGCAAGTTTCAACATTAGAAGAGTTTTCTATTCTTGCAGAACTCTGTTTTAAAAATGATGAATTGCTCTGTTGCCAGTCAGATATCGATCTTTTGCAGGCAAAAATTGAATTAGATCAAACAGCCTATCGAGAGCAGGAATTAACAACAGCAATGTTGGTTTCGTGGTATAAAATTAAACATCTAAAATTTAGAACACGTGAAGAATTGTCAACAGAAATAAAGCGTTATCAAGATGCAGTCGTTGAGTTTGCGCGCAATCAATCTGTAAGCGAAGAAAAAAAAACAATAGCTACACATCATCTTAATGCTCAAAATCATGCATTAGTTAATTTAAAAAATCATAAAGATGCTTTGCAAACAAAAAAGCGAAACTTCCCTTCTGTAGATGAAAAAAAAATAGAATATATTTTTGAATATTTTGAAAAAGCGCAAACACTGATTACAAAACAAATTGAGCAAGCGGGCAATAGTATTGAATTGTATACAAAGGTCTTAACATTATTGCAAACGAATAGCATGCAAAGTGAGTCAATGATTGTTGAGTTACAAAAAGTAAGCCTTTGGCAGCGTTCTCGTGGTGCCATTTCATGGGAAGGTATAAAAAATATTTTTCCTGATATTCGTAATTTTTTTTATGATTTACGTGCTTTAGGAGCGCATTTTTTATTCACGCCATTTATTGTGCACGAAGTAATACACGAAATTATTACGCATCCTTTGCATGTTTTTCTATTCATTTTAAAACTACTGTTTTTATTTTTGTTATATCTTTTGTTGTCTTATGTTTTGCCTTATTGTGCGCAACAATTATTGAGTATGCAACGTGATTATCGAGGAATGTATCTTATAGGAAGGGTTTCTGGGTTTTTATGTAATTTTTTATATAACTACAGAATTTCACTTTTTATCTGGGCAGTTTGTTTGTATTTTGTAGAATACAGAGGATTGTCTGAGCTTTTTCCAAGTATTGTTTTTTATATAATTTCTATTTTTTATCTTTTATATATCGCGCGTATTTTGGTGCATAAATTTATTATTTTTAACACGGTTAATAAGTATGATATTTTGAATGAGTCTTTTCAGCCGCGTTTTGCAATTGTTTTCTCCTCATTTTTATACGCTACTGTTATTATTGTTTGTTTTAGAGAAAGTTTTCTATTAGGTGGCTATGCGCATTCAGAAGTGCCTAATATTTTGCTTGCTTTGTATTCGATTATTATTCGCGGTCTATTGTTAGCATTGATTAGAAAAGAAGATTTATTAAGCATCATTCCTTCCAAAACTCCTTTGTGGGCGTGGATATGGAATGGTGTTAATACTTATTATTATAGTCTGCTCAGTCTTTTTATTATTCTTATGATTTTAAGTGACCCGCATATCGGTGGTTACGATAATTTAATGGCATATTTATTTTGGGGGATTGTAGGGACCATTGTTGTTGTGCAATCATTATTTCTGTTTTATGGATTTGTCAGAAGAACCTCTATAACATTATTTTTTTCTTCTGAACGAGAAGCTTTAAAAGAACGTTTTTATTTAGCAAAAACTTGTTATAGCATCATGGCTGTTCTGCTTTTAGTCTTTTTTATATCTTTAGGATTGTGGCTTATTTTATGGTTTTGGGGAAAGTCAATTTCTCTTTCATCATTCACAGAGTTTTTTACGCAACCATCACTATCAATAGGATTTAAAGATGGGCAATTTCAACAAAAATTAAGTATTTTAGATGTATTAAGAACGTGTTCATTCATTCCGTTAAGCTTTATTTTAGCATCTTTTATCGATAAGTTTGTGCTTTTTCGTGTTTTTGGAATGCTCTTAGTCGACCCTGGAATTCATAATACTGTTTCAACAATAACCTATTATTTAGTCGTGATTTTGGGCATTACGTTTGGATTGTTGCATGAAGGTTTTGGATTCTTAGTTGCGTGGTATTTAGGACCGCTTTTGTTCGGTTTAGCTTGGGCCTTGCGTGATACGTTTAATGATTTTGTAGCCTATTTTATTTTGCTCGTTCAACGGCCATTAAAAGTTGGTGATTATATAAAATTAGATGAAGAAACGAGTGGCGTTGTAAGAAGAATTACGCCTCGATGTGTCGTTCTTCGCAAGCAAAATAGTTTTAGTATGATTGTTCCTAATTCAAAAATGATGACAGCTGTTATAGCAAATTGGGATTACAGTAAAAGTTTCGTGGCGTTTCCTGATATTACTGTAGCAGTTCGTTATTTTGAAGATCCTTTTTTTGTGCGTGAACTTTTGCTTAAAGCGATTGAAGAGACTGACAATATTTTAAAAAATCCAACTCCAGTTATTCGATTAGAAGAGTTTGGCGTTAATGGTTATGTTTTTCTTGTTCGTGGTTTTATTAGTTCAGAAAAAACTCTGGATCAATGGGATATTGCAAGTAATGCGCGTTTTGCGATTGTAAAAATTTTGCGATCAAATGGTATTGAACTTTCGTTTCCTGTGCAAATTATTCATCTTAAAAACAATGATCAACAGAAATTATAAAACTATATTCCTAAATAAACGCAATTTGATTCAAAGTTGATTTGTTGTGAAAAATCAGTCATAAGAGCTTTATTTTTTGCATCATATATTGTAGATGGTGTTGCAAAATTCCAACCAGCAGGAACGTACGGAGTTGCAGGATCATTTAAAAAAAGAGGTAGATAGATAAATAAACCGCCAGCAATGTTAATGGCGACGGTGTTTGACAATGAATATGAAGAAAGGTTTATGTTTGCATTTGTAAAATTGCTTTGAGTATTTGTATCACCACTGATAAAAACATTCATAAAAAGGTTTCCGATGGTATCCTGACTTCCAAATCCTGGCAATGTTTGTATAAAATTACTTACAGAAACGGTTGTTTGAGGTAGGTTTGTCAAGCAAGAAGGATTCCAATAATATCCAGCAACAGATCCGTTTTTAAAAAAAGCTTGAGATAATTCTTGTAATGATTGTGAATAAAT
>CAZJPB010000032.1:0-5711 GCA_964547785.1 uncultured Pseudomonadota bacterium
ATCTTAAATTTTTAATATTCTGTTAAAAAAAGGAACAGGTAGTAATAATGCAAACACAAATACATAAAAATGACGGTACGATGAATAAAAATAATAGTGGCCATGTTTTGCGCATCACCGGAACAATCATTGACGTTCAGTTTCCGCAAGCCCAAACGCCGAGCATTTTTAACAAATTATTGATCAGCATTCCTTGCGAAGGGCAAGCGTGCGTCGTTCGTAATGTCGCCGTTGAAGTTGCGCAGCAATTAGGTGATGGCGTGGTTCGTTGTATCGCGCTGGAAGACATTTCCAATATCAGTCGCGGTCTTTCGGTCGAAGATACGGGCGGGCCGATCACTGTTCCGGTAGGGCAAGGTGTTTTAGGACGCGTTTTTGATGTGCTTGGCAATCCGATTGATGGCCTTGGAAAAGTAAGCGCTGAGAGTCAAATGTGGCCTATCCATCGTGAGCCGCCGGCATTAATCGAACAAAATTTACAGAACGAAATTCAAGAAACAGGCATCAAAGTTATTGATTTATTGTGTCCTTATTTAAAGGGTTCCAAGATCGGTCTTTTTGGCGGCGCTGGTGTTGGCAAAACTATTCTGGTTATGGAATTGATCAGAAACATTGCTATCGAGCACGGCGGATTTTCTGTTTTTGCAGGCGTTGGCGAACGAACGCGTGAAGGCAATGATCTCTTGCTAGAAATGAAAGCCTCGCACGTTATTGATAAAACAGCGTTGGTTTTTGGTCAAATGGGCGAGATGCCCGGCGCTCGTTTGCGCGTTGCGTTAACGGGACTTACGATGGCTGAGTATTTTCGAGATAAAGAAAAAAAAGATGTTCTTTTATTTGTCGATAATATCTTTAGGTTTGTGCAAGCAGGGGCGGAAGTTTCCGCGCTCCTTGGCCGTATGCCTTCTGCCGTTGGTTATCAACCGACATTAGCAACAGAAATGGGAAGCTTCCAAGAACGAATCACCAATACTATTAATGGTTCTATAACATCTATTCAAGCGGTTTATGTTCCAGCAGATGATATCACTGATCCTGCGCCCGCGACGACCTTTATGCATCTTGATGCTAATACAGTCTTGTCGCGCCGCCTTGCAGAGCTTGGTATTTTTCCAGCTATTGATCCCTTGGAATCAAATTCAAAAGGGCTTTCGCCGTACATTTTGGGACAAAAACATTATACAATCGCGCGTCAGGTGCAGAATTTGTTGCAGCGCTATAAAGAATTGCAAGATATTTTAGCAATTTTAGGAATGGATGAGCTTTCGCAAGAAGATAAAATTGTGGTAAAGCGTGCGCAAAGAATACAAAAATTTTTAACGCAACCATTGTTTGTCGCAGAACCTTTTAGTAATATTCCGGGACAGTATGTTCCAAAAGATACGACGATTAGTGATTTCCAGAAATTGGTCGATGGCGAATGTGATGATTTGCCAGAACAGGCGTTGTATATGGTTGGAACACTCGAGCAGGCGCGAGAAAAAGCAGCCAAAATGCAAAGTTAATCTAAAAGACAGGCAAACTTATGAAATTAACGATTATTTCTTCTAAAAAAAAAGAAGAACATTTAGTGGCGTGGATCGAGATTAATACGATTGAAGGCAATTGTATCATTCAGCCTGATCATGCGCCAACAACTTATATTTTAAGTGTCGCGCAAGAATTTTTATATTGTTTAAAGATCGGCAAGCACGAAACCATTACGATAGAAAAAACTGCAATTTTAGATGTGAATCGCAAAGAAGCAATTTTGATTTTGTAAATGAAGTAATGATCACTTTTTTATTATCGGAATCGATAAGGTATATCAGTAAAAAGTCTTACTTTAATGCCTGGATTCATGGTTTCTAACATTGTTCTTTCGCGAATATATCCAGGGGATATAAGACCAAGAGCTCTTGCTTGTATTTCATCTAAATCATCAGGATCTACTTGAGGATGAGTTCTTACGTATTCATCACTTTCTCTACGCATTATTGCCTCACGTTTAGCGTTTCTTGCTTTTTCGCGAAGCCAAAGTCGTTCAATTTCAGCGGCTTTTGTACCTTCTATGGCTTCTTTCAGCTTTCTTGCTTCTTCTATCTTAGCTCGCGCTGCAGCTTGTGCTTGACATCTTTTTATCTCTTTTTTAAAGGGTAGAAGATCGCGATCGTCTGATTCATCCATTTCATCTGCTGCTATATTTGTTTCTGTATAATAGCTTGCTAATGCCGACTTGAGCATTCTTGCGCCAATCGGTTTTGCATGAATGACCACCCTGTCAGTAGGATTTGGTTGTACTTCAGCAGAGGCTTTTGATTGCTTTAAAGAGGCTTCTGATTGTTGTAATATTTCTATACGTCTTTTGTTCCCTTCTATTCGTTGTTGTAGTTCTTCAGTACTCAATATAGTTGGCATTCTTCCTCTTTCTCGTTGTACATAGCGCCTTAGTATGCTTCGTGCACTGTTTATTCCATCTTTAATTGCTTTTCTACTTTTATACAATTCAAGAAAAGTAGGATTTTCGGATAATCCAGGAAAATTTTCTTTCAAAATTTGCATTTTATAAAAAGATAATTCAGCCCATGGATTTGCCTCTTCTGCACAATTAATTGCAGAAATAAAAGTGATTAAAAGAGTAAAAATTAGTTTTGCATAGTTCATAGTTTTTATAGTTTAAAGTTAAAAAATTAGTTATTCAGCGTATCCAAGCATTGCTTGCAAGAACAAGTATTTTTGAGCCGAAAGTGGTTTAATAGCACTCACGAGATTATCATGTGCGGCCTGTCTTTGCTCTGCTTCTTTTAAAGATCTTGCCTTTGCTTGTTGTTTTTCAAGTCTTTCTGTTCTTGCTCTTTTCCATTCCTTTTTGAATCTAGAATCATTTGCTAGTGCAGGGTTATCGAGCATTCTTTCGCGTAATGCGGAATATTGTACTGTGGATATATCTTTTTTAGGACCACAATTAATGGCAGAAATAAAAGTGATTAACAGAGTAAAAATTAGTTTTTTATAGTTCATAGTTTTTGCCATATGCTTTCTGGTCAATGTTATTTTAAACTTAATTATTTAATTGTAATTTTTTTATAAAAAAAATCAAGTTTATGTATATTTTTTTAAAAGTTGGTATCTTTAACATACTAATAAGTTACAGGTCTATTATAGAAATAAGGATTTTGCTATGTTGTTCGGATTATTATCAACAGTATTTGTTTTGTTGGCAGTGTTGCTTGTCTTTTTGATTATGCTTCAAAAAGGTAAAGGGAGCCTCGGTTTAGGAACCATGGGCGGCGGTGCTCAGATGCTTTTTGGCGGATCTGGCGGACAAGATTTGTTCCAAAAAACAACGTGGGTTTTGTTAGCGTTCTTTATGGCTGGTTCGCTTGGCCTTGCAATCATGAAAAGCAGATCTGCACAACGTTATGCCACGCATCAAACACAATTGCCACGCTAATCATTGAGGCAATAATTATTCTAACGTTAAAAAGGAGCGTGGATTATGTTGATTGATGCAGTGCAAGCAGTTGGCGCGTATGCTTTGTATATATTTAATTCACTTGGCCGCTCGTTTCTTTTTTTGATGCAGGTTATTACAACGCTTTTTACTTCAAAGTTAAAGCTGCATAAGCTTTTTGAGCAAATGGGCATTATCGGCGTCGATTCTTTAAGCATTATTTTATTAACAGGAGCCTTTTCTGGCGGCGTTCTTGCTTTGCAAAGTTATATTGGATTCAAAAGATTTGGCGCGGAAGAATTTATAGGTCCTGTCGTTGCGCTTAGTTTAACGCGCGAGCTTGGGCCGGTGCTTACGGGATTAATGGTTACCGGTCGAGCCGGTTCTGCTATCACAGCGGAATTAGGATCGATGCAAATTACTGAACAGATCGATGCTTTAAAGACTTTGTGTATTAATGTATTTCAGTTTTTATTGGTTCCGCGCATTTTAGGCGCTGCCATTATTTTACCTTTTTTAACGGTCTTTTCGATGATGTTTGGCATTGTCGGTGGCTATCTTGTGTGCGTGCATGTTTTGAGTTTGAATGGCGAACAATATATCAATGGCATCAAAACATTTGTTGAACTTTCTGATGTTACCGGTGGCCTGATTAAATCATCTGTTTTTGGATTAATATTTTCTTGGATTGGCTGCTACAAAGGCATTACAACTGATGGCGGCGCTAAAGGTGTTGGTATTGCAACGACTAATAGTGTTGTGATAAGTTCGATTTTGATTTTGATAGCAAATTATTTTTTAACAGCACTTTTGTTTTAGCATACTGGATCCTTGCGGTTGCTGTGCTTTCCTGAGGATTGTGAGAGTTCGAGAAATTTTTATAATTTTATTTTAAATAAGGGCAGAAAACGTTCATGATACAACTGATTGATGTAAAAAAAAGATTTTCCGAAACAGGGCCTTGGATCAGTGACGGCGTGACTGTGACTATTCCGGATGGTCAGATTACCTGCATTTTAGGAAAGTCAGGTGAAGGCAAATCTGTTCTTTTAAAGCAGATCATCGGACTTATAAAACCAACTTCAGGAAATATTATTATCGATGGTGTTGATATTACGACCTTTAGCGAAAAACAATTACAAGAAATTTTTCATAAAATTGGATACGTGTTTCAGTTTGCAGCGCTGCTTGATTCGCTCACAGTCTTTGAAAATGTAGGATTGCCACTTTTAGAAAAAGGCGTATCAAAAGAAGAAGTGATTCCGATTGTCAAAGAAAAATTAGAGCTCGTCGATCTTTCTCCAGCAGAAACGATGGGCAAGTATCCTTCTGAATTATCAGGAGGTATGAAAAAACGTGTTGGATTAGCGCGAACTTTGGTAACTAATCCAAAAATAGTTTTGTACGATGAGCCGACTACTGGCCTCGATCCAATTACGACAAAAATTGTTTTTGAGCTGATTGCTTCGATGCAAAAAAAATTAAATCTAACGTCTGTGATTATTTCGCATGACTTGGAAGTTTTTAAGTACGCCGATAATGCAGCATTATTGTGTGAGCGTAAAATTCAATACTTTGGACCAACAAAAACTATTTGGGATGTTGATAATCCGTATGTTTATCAGTTTATCCGAGGGTTGACCGTTGGGCCTATTCAAACAGACATGAGTTCAGGTGATAAAAAATTTGATTAAAGTGTTTTTTCAAAATCTTTAAAAAGCATGCTTGGCTGCACGCCTTGATTATTCTGGTATTTATTACTTGCGTAATGATCGTAATCGCCTTCGATCGTATGATAAAAAATCTGACAAATTTCTACGCCAGCATATATTTTAATCGGATGAATCGAGTACATTTCCAGCGTCCAATACCCTGCAAATCCAACATCTCCAAATCCTGCAGTAACATGAATAAACAGTCCAAGTCGACCAATCGATGATCTGCCTTCCAGCATAGGAACGTAGTGCGTTGTTTTTGTATATTCAATAGTGCGAGCAAGATAGAGGCGATGAGGTTCTAGAATAAATCCTTCTTCCGGGATCGTTATTTTGGAAACAGGATTTTGTTGTTTCATGTCCAGGACAGGTGAATCGTATACTAAAAGATCAGAATGCAAACGCAAATTATAGCTGTTAGGACCAACTTGCGAAAGTTCAAAAGGATCGATGAATAGGGTTTTGCCAAGCTGTCGTTTAATTTCTCGTCCAGAAAGAATCATAAAAACTCTCCTTACTAAAACAGCCCTTGAGTGCGATCAAGAGCTGTGTATAGTTTTTTT
>CAZJPB010000032.1:5811-11766 GCA_964547785.1 uncultured Pseudomonadota bacterium
CAAAACAGTGCTAGACTTACTTTTTAAAGAGAATAGAGCCTACGTAAAAAATAAAAAAATAAGGAGTTTTTTATGCAAAATCCTGCTTTTGATAATCAAATTATAGATGCAATAAAAGTAAAAAGTGATTTATTTAGTCGTTTGGCGACTGAAGTTTCTAAAATTATTGTTGGGCAAGATGAAGTCATTACTTTTATTCAACTTGCTATTTTATGCAATGGACACATTTTGCTCGAAGGTGTTCCTGGCGTTGCAAAAACTACGATGATTAAAGCAGTTAACAAAGCACTCGATTTACATTTTGCACGCATTCAATTTACGCCAGATTTGCTTCCTGCAGATCTTATTGGAACATTAGTATATAATCCTAAAACGCAAGAATTCATTACAAAAAAAGGTCCAATTTTTGCAAATTTAGTTTTGGCCGATGAAATTAATCGTGCCCCTGCAAAAGTTCAAGCCGCGCTACTTGAGGCTATGCAAGAACAGCAAGTAACGATTGGTGCAGAAACGTTTGCATTAGATCGTCCATTTTTGGTTTTTGCAACTCAAAACCCTATCGAGCAAGAAGGAACCTATCGTTTGCCCGAAGCGCAAGTTGATCGATTCATGTTTAAATTATTAGTTCTGTATCCACGGAAAGAACAAGAATTAGAGTTGTTGCATAAAAAAATGAACCTTGATCAGATTCATCCCGTGCTTACCAAAAAAGATATTTTTGATGCGCAAGGTTTAGTCAAAGATATTTATGTTGATGAGCGCATTAAATCGTATATCGTGGATATTGTCTTTGCAACGCGTGATCCTAAAGCATATAACTTAAAAGATTTGATGCCTTTAATTCAGTACGGCGTTTCTCCTCGTGCAACGCTGGCTTTGCAGTACGCAGCGCAAGCGCATGCATTTTTACGAGGCAGACATTTTGTTATTCCTGATGATATTAAAGCAGTTGCGTTATCAATTTTGCGTCATAGATTATTGCTTTCTTATCAGGCAGAAGCAGAAGAAATTTCTCCGGATACCGTGATAAGAAAAATACTCTCAGCGGTACCAGCACCGTAATAAATATTTAAGGTTGAAGCAATCTTGACAATGCAAATACTACACAGGTATTGTTTCATTCATTGGCTAGTTTAAGAGGACTTGTGTATGAGACATCCATTTTGGATTTTAAATTCTTCGCTTCTGGTTCTTCTTTTAGTGTCGGGCATATTTATTGTATGCACGCAGCAAACATTACCTAAAAAGATAGCAGAAGCTAAAAAAACAATACCGCACATTTTTGCGTCTGTTGATACGGATCCAATTGTGATTGCAAAAATTTACGAAAATGATCTTTTTAATACGTATCACGAAAAAATACAGGCACCCGTTGAACCAGATTATGTAAAGCCTATTCCTACGCCGCCATCAGCAGAAACATCTGTTATTCCAGAAGAGCCATTGGCACCATTTTTACCGCCGTTACAAATCACACTCAAAGGCATTATGATTGTGAATGATGAAAGTAAAAATGTTGTTGCTATTCAGGATAATGGCACCAAAAAAGAAACAAATTATAAAATCGGCGATATGGTTGAAGATGCACAGCTTATTAGAATTTTGACAAACAAAGTTATTCTCGTTCGTTCTAATGGGCAATTTGAAACATTATATTTGAGCGAAAAAGATGTAATCAATCAGGCAGTCGTTGATGATCAAGCGAATAATTGGCAGCAGCTCGTTGTCAAAACAAAAGAAACAGCGTACGAAGTTGATCCAGTTTCTTTTGCAGAACTTGTTCCTGGCTTGCCGCAATTGATCGATATATTTGATCTTTCAACAACATATAAAAAAGGTCAGAGCGCAGGTTGTAAGATTGGCAAAATAAATGCAGGATCAATGGTAGAGGCTTTAGGATTTGAGTCTTACGATGTGATCACAGAGATTGCAGGGATTGGTACCGCAACGACAGAAAAACGACTTCAAATTTTTAACAAACTAAAAACATTAAAACTTTCCGATTCATTTACGGTAAGTTTTGAACGAAATGGCCAATCAAAAACAATAAGTTATACACTTTCAGATTTAAAGGATCCACTTTCGCATCAAGTTTCAACAGCAAAAGATGAGCAAGAAGATAATCAAAAAGTAGGAATTTTTATGGGCCCAACGCCAGAAGAACTTGAAAATGAACGCGTGCAATTATTAAAAGAACGATATAAATTTGCGCCTACTGCTCAAGATATTTTAATAGAACAAAGAGAATTAATGATTAATGAAAAAAGTCCGATAAAAGCTGTTTCACTTTTGAATGAATAGTAACTTTATGAATAGAATGTTTTTTTTATATTTTGGTATGTTGCTCATGGCGCAAGCATGTATTTTTTGTCCAGAAGCTAAAGTAGAGACAGAAAATAGATCGCTTATGAACGCATTTACGCTTTCAGAAAAAAAGAATGAAAAAAGTAATGCGCCAGCATTGCCTGTTGCTCCTAAAATTGACACAAAAGAATTAGATGAAAAAAATAGTCTACCATCATCGCCAGCATCTACAAAAATTGCTACAGCTCAAAAAATGCCAGCACCAATTCCCGTTAAAAAAAGTACCGAACAGATAGCGTTAGACGCAGAAAGTTTAAAAGAAGAACAAGAAAAAGATCAGTTAGTTAGATTTTATTTTGAAGATGCTTCTTTAGAAAATTTAGTTCGGTATATCGAAGAATTATTTTCTATTAAATTTTTTAGTGATGATGATTTGAATCCAGCGCCACCGCAAGCAGGGCTTTTAAAAGGTAATAAAATTACGTTCAAAACGAATAAATCATTAACGCGGGAACAGGCTTGGAATCTCTTTTTAAAGTTTCTTGATATGGCAGGACTTTCTGCGGTCGAAACACAGATGCAGGGTTTTTATAGAATTACGACGATCACCAATGCTAACAAAGAAGTTTTGCCTACTTTTTTTAACACAAGCACAGAAGTTCTTCCTGATAGTAGCTTAAAAATTCGATATGTTTTTTTTATAAAAAATTCTCCGATGCAAACGATTCAAACGGTCACTTCGCAACTTGCAAGTCCTTCTGCTGTGGTTAATACATTTCCTGATTTTAACGCGATTATGGTTACTGATAAAAGCGTAAATATTCGTTCATTAATGAAAATTATTCAAGAATTTGATAAAGAAATGCCGGAAGCAATGTCGGTAGTAAAACTTAAAAAAGTTGATGCTCAGGATGTTGCGCAACTCTATTCTGATTTAACAAAAACGGAAAATCCGCTCGGAGCCGCTCGTTATATGAATCAAAAGGCGCAACCAGATTCATTATATTTTCCTGCAAATGTGAGAATTATTATTGAACCGCGCACAAATGCATTGATACTTTTAGGACCTGCAAAATCTCTTGAAAAAATAGAAAAATTTATCGTCGAAAATATTGATGTTGATGTAACAATGCCCTATTCACCACTCTATATTTATGAAGTTCAATATTTAAATGCAGCAAATTTAGTTACGATTCTTAATCAAGCAATTTCTTTTGGCCAAGGTACAACAGCAGCGGCATTTGGTGGCGTAAGAAATCAAAATGAATATTTTGGTCCCATTACGATTACGCCAGAGCCAACGGGAAATAGAATTGTAATTAAAGCTGCAGAGCGTGATTATAAAAAACTTTTGATGATTATTAAAGAATTAGACGTCATTCAACCAGAAGTTGCTATCGAAATTTTGATCGTAAATGTAACTTCTACTAATTCTAAGGCTTTAGGTGCACAAATTCATAATAAAGCCGCTAACTATCCTATTCAAAATGTAAATTATCAAACATCAGGACTTCCTGTTTCTGGCGGGGGAATCTCAGGACCACAAGTTTCTAATACAGGGTCGTTGTTAGGAAATCTTATTTCTCTTGCGACTAATGGAACTGCAAATGGATCTTCGTATTTAACGATAGGAAGCTCAGGAGCAGGAGTTTGGGCAATTTTTAGAGCATTGCAAGCCTATTCAGAAGCAAGTATCGTTGCAAATCCATTTTTAACAACAACTAATAATTATTCAGCGACAGCTTCTGTTGGAAGTAGTCGACAAATTCAAACGGGTAGTGTTATCAGTGCTCAAGGTCCAACAGCAAGTTATGATACGTATCCAGCAAATTTAATGGTGCAAGTGACACCTCAAATCAGTCTTGATGGTAGTGTTCAAATGTCTGTTAATATCAATTTAACTGATTTTTCTGATAGCACTAATTTAGCAAATGGTAATACATTTACCAAAGCAATTGTTACGTCTGTATCGGTAAAAGATAAAGAAATTGTTGTTCTTGGCGGACTTGTTAAAAATACCGAAAGCGATATCGAAACTAAAGTTCCTATTCTAGGTGATATTCCTTTGATTGGATGGATTTTTAAAAACAAACAATCAACAACAGTTAAAAGTAATATTTTGATTTTTATTTCTCCGCGCATTTTAACGCCGCAAACAGAAAATAGTTTCATGTACTATACGCTTAATAAAGCAGAAGAAGCAAAAGAAACATGCGTTGAAATTGAGCGTAGTGTTTCATCCTCTCGTGATCCAATTGATAGAAGTTTTTTTGCCGGAACAAATCTTGATGAAATTAATGAATTTTTAATGAGCGATTCTCGTATGACAAAAGCAGAAGATATTATCAAAAAAAGTGATAAAGTGCTGCTTAAAAAAGGAAAAAGAAAGCGAAAAAAAGAGACGCCAAAAGAACGAACATATGAAAATATAGAAAATGTAAAAGAGAGCGTAGATAAAAAAAGAGAAGAAGCTAAAGAAAAAAAAGTAAAAACAAATGCAAGGCAGCGATTTAGTGCATTTAAAAAAAATCAAAATGCAGTTTCTAACAAGGATGTTGTATGATACAAACACTTTTTTTACCTGAAAAAATAGATACGTATTATCTTTTTAATAAAAAAATTGTTGGCATTCATATTGCTCAAGATAAAATATTTGCGACTGTTTTGGCAGCAAAAGCACGATCGCTTACGATAATTGATACATTTTCCGTTGATATTGTAAGTGAAAAAAATGTTGCGCAAGAAAAAATTGCTCAAGGGTTAGAAAAAGTTATGGTGCGGATTGGCTCTTATGATCAATTAAATGTTTCTTTTTCTAGCGCGTACGTAATGTTTAAAGAGCAATTCTTTCCTTTTTTTGAAAAAGAAAAAATTTCTTTAGTATTGCCTTTCGAAATTGAACCATTTTTACCTTTTCCTTTAAGTGAAGCTCTTTTTGATTTTTGTATTACTAAAAAAAATATAGAAAAAAAAGGCTCTAACGTTATTATCGCCGCAACTCAAAAAAAATATTTTTCTGATTTTATGAGCGCTTTTACAAAAGCTGGATTGCATCCTTGGGCTGTAACGGTCGATATGTTGAATGTTTATGGATTATATCGATTGACTCATTATTTTACGCAAGAGAATCATATAGTTGTTGGATTTGATGGGCAAAATGTTAATGTAGTATATATGCAAGAAGGCTCCTTGAAGTCAATTCGAACATTAACCTATGCGTTAGCAAAAGAAGACAAATTTTGGCAAGATCTTTTTTTTACTTTGCAATCTTTTTTTCAAGAATATGGTCAACCTCAAAAAGTTGTTTTTATTACAGACGATGTCTCTATCGTTCAAAAAGCGCAAAAAACAATCACCGTTCCCTGCGAACAATGTATCATAGCAGCATGTTTTCCAGAGCTGCATATTGATGTTGCATCAGGAGTTGCTTTTGAAGCAGCTATGATTTTCAGTTTGGCCGCAGCGTATCCATCGCTTTTTACGACAGACTTTTCTTTGGCAACTGATGCAGTGCGTGAAAAAGAAAAAGTTGTTTTTAAAAAAGAAGCATTAGTGGCACTTTGTCTAACCGTTGTGGTGTTGTGCGCTATGCTGACGCATACTATTTTGCAAGTTCATAAACTTTCGAGCGCAATAGAACAAACAAAAATG
>CAZJPB010000033.1:0-11749 GCA_964547785.1 uncultured Pseudomonadota bacterium
GGGATTGAACCGCTGACCCCTGCTACGTCAAAGCAGTGCTCTACCACTGAGCTACGCGCCTAATTTTTACTCTTATTCAATAAAGTGTACCACAGTTTTAATTCTTTGCACTCTCTTCTCGATAACGCATACGATCTTCTTCTTCTTGAGCTTGTCTTTCGAGCTCAGAAAGATTGTCACCGATATATTTTTTTCTAAATGAAGCGACACCAGTTCCTGCAGGAATCAATTTACCAATCGTAAGATTTTCTTTAAGACCATACAATTGATCGATTTGACCAGAAATTGCAGCTTCCGCTAATATTCTCGTTGTTTCTTGGAAAGACGCTGCAGAAAGGAAACTTTCTGTCGATAACGAAGCTGTCGTAAGACCAATCAAAACAGGCGTTCCGATAGCTACTCGTTTTCCTTGCTCACGCAACATTTCATTCACCGATTTAAAATGAATCTTGTCAACGCGATCACCAACTAAAAAGTCTGAATCACCAGCTTCTATCACACGAACTTTACGCATCATTTGGCGAACAATAACTTCAACATGTCGATCATTAATATCAACACCCTGAAGACGATAAATTTCTTGAATATGATCAACAATGTAACGTTGCAATTTTTCAGGACCAAGAATACGCAATACATCTTGCAAAACTGGAGATCCTGCAGTCAATGCGTCACCCGCTTGCAATTTATCACCATCATGAACAATGATTTGCTTATCTCGCGGCACAAAATAATCATACGATGTGCTGCCTGAAGTAATCGTTACTTTACGCATACCTCGATACAATCCACCGAAAGAAACAGTACCTTCGATATCAGACAAGATTGCTATATTTTTTGGAGCTCGCGCTTCAAAAAGTTCTGCAATACGAGGCAAACCACCAACGGTAATATCTTTTGTTTTAGATGCAGCACGCGGTGTTTTAATGATCACATCACCAGCAAAAACTTTTTCACCATCTTCAACAGAAAGATACGCTCCAACTGGAATATAATAATGAGCAATTTCGTTTCCAGCATCATCAACAATAGATAAAGCGGGTTGATATTTTTCACCTTTATGACTCAAAACTGTTTTTAAACTACGCTGTGATTCTTCATCAAATTCATCTTGTATCGTTACGTTTTTGACTAAATCAACATATTCAACAGTACCAGATTTTTCTGTCATAATAACATAAGAACCTGTATCCCATTCAGCAAGCTTGTCGCCCTTTTTAACTTTTTGACCATCAGCAACCAACAATGTTGAACCATAATCGACAAGATTAATTTGCATTTCTCGTCCATCCTCAGAACGAAGCACAATTTCACCTTTGCGACTAAAAATTACTTTCTGATTGTTTTTATTAAGAACAGTTCTCAAACCTCTTAATTCAACAGTTCCTTCAGCTTTTGCTTCAAAGAATGATTGTGTTGCTTCACCACTTGCCGTACCACCGATATGGAAGGTTCTCATAGTAAGCTGTGTTCCAGGTTCACCAATCGATTGGGCTGCAATAATACCAATAGGAGTCCCTATATCAACTATCGCACCACGAGAAAGATCATAACCATAACATTTTTGACACACACCACGTTTTGCTTGACAGACCAAAACAGAACGCAATTGAATTTCAGAAACTGCTGCTTTACTGATTTGACTCATTAATTGTCTTGTAATCACTTCGCCCTGAGGTACTAAAATTTCTCCAGTAACCAAATCTTTTACGTCAGATGCAACAACGCGACCATACGATCTTGTATGTAAGGCAGAAACAATTTCTCCACCTTCTTTTAAATCTGATAACGTAATAAATCCTAATGTTTTACAATCTTTTACCGTCACTACAAGATCATGCGCAACGTCAACTAAACGTCGTGTTAAATACCCTGAGTTCGCTGTTCTCAATGCTGTATCTGCCTGTCCTTTACGAGCACCATGTGTCGAAATAAAGTATTCAAACACGCTTAAACCATGCGTAAAGTTTGTTTTAACTGGAGTTTCGATAACATCACCAGAAGGCGTCGACATCAAACCACGCATACCAACAAGCTGCTTAATCTGATCTTTAGAACCCTTAGCACCAGATGCCAAGAACATATAAACTGGATTAAATGGCTTACAATCACCAGCTTCATTTTGAAACGCATCTTTATCTTGAGCTTCAAAACTCTTTAACATATCATTTGCAATTTCAGATGTTGCATGGAACCACGTACTAATAACTTTATTCTTACGCTCACCATTGGTGATCACACCATCACGATACATTTTCTCTAATTTAACAACTTCTTTTTCAGCGGTACGAATCATCGTATCTTTATTTGGAGGCGTTAATAAATCAGTAATACCGCAAGAAGAACCACTTTGTGTTGAATAAAAGAATCCAAGTGTTTTAATTTTATCTAAACAAATAACGGTTTCTGCTGATCCAAACGTATAATAAATGATCTCAATCATTTTCTTAAGATCGCTTTTTTGCAAAATTTTATTAACTAATTCAAATTCTGCTCCACGCGGCAACGCTTCGTATAAAATAACACGACCAACAGAGGTTGAAACAATAACACCAGAATCAAGACGAACTTTTATACGAGCATGCAAAGAGACTTTACCACATTGAAATGCAGTAATTACTTCAGCAATACTAGAAAAAGTAATCCCTTCTCCAGGCACATTGCAACGAACTTTTGTCATATAATGCAAGCCCAAAATCATATCTTGAGAAGGCACAGTAACAGGATTACCATTCGAAGGCGAAAGAATATTATGAGTTGATAGAATAAGGTTTTCTGATTCCTTACAAGCTTTAACACTCAAAGGAATATGGACTGCCATTTGGTCACCATCAAAGTCAGCGTTAAATGCTGCGCACACGAGTGGATGAATGGTAATTGCTTTACCTTCGATTAAAATTGCATGAAATGCTTGAATACCAAGTCTATGAAGTGTTGGCGCACGATTTAAAAGCACCGGTCTTTGACGCACAACATGCTCAAGAACATCCCACACTTCAGGAACGCCATCTTCAACCATTTTTTTTGCTACGCGCAAATTTGCAGCCATTTCATTTTCGAGCAAACCAGCATACACATATGATTTAAATAATTCTAAAGCCATCTTTTTTGGCAAACCGCATTGATCAATTTTTAATTCAGGATCAACAACAATTACCGAACGACCAGAATAATCAACACGTTTTCCTAATAAATTTTGACGGAATCGCCCTTGCTTACCACGCAACATTTCACTTAAAGATTTTAACGGTCTTTTGTTAGAGCCACGCACAGGCTGACCACGACGACCATTATCAATCAACGCGTCAACTGATTCTTGAAGCATACGTTTTTCGTTTTTGATAATAACTTCAGGCGCTTCAATCTCAATAAGACGGCGCAATCTAATGTTTCTATTTAAAACACGACGATACAATTCATTCAAATCAGAACTTGCAAAACGACCACCAGGAAGTGGAACAAGCGGACGCAAATCTGGTGGCAAAACAGGCAAAATATCAAAAATCATCCATTCAGGACGTAAATTTGCTTGCGCAAGATTTATAAATACACGAATTCTTCGTATCAATTTATGACGAGTTGCAACAGAATTTGTTTTTTTATAATCTTCTTTTAAATAATTAATTTCTTCTTGAAGATCAATAGCCGCAAGAATATCTCTAATAGCTTGCGCACCACTACCAACTTTAAAAAACATATCCTCTGGATGATTTTCTATATACTGATCTGCTTCTGCATTGCTTAATAATGTTTTTCGCGGAAAAGGTGAATTGCCACGATGCACAACAATCAAAGAATCAAAATAAATAACTCGCTCAAGATCTTTAATAGACATATCAAAAATGAGGCCCAAATAACTCGGAATACCCTTTAGATACCAAATATGACACACAGGAGCAACAAGCTCAATGTGCCCCATACGCTCTCTACGAACACGAGATTGAATAACTTCAACACCACATTTTTCACACGTAACACCACGATGCTTCATTCGTTTATATTTACCGCAATTACATTCCCAATCCTTTACTGGACCAAAAATACGTGCGCAAAATAAACCATCTTTTTCCGGTTTTAATGTTCTATAATTAATTGTTTCTATTTTTTTTACTTCACCGTACGAAAGAGCGCGAATCTTATCAGGAGAGGCAAGACCGATACGAAACGCATTAAACTGCGTAACGTTAACGTACTCTTTAAATCTTTCTAGCAATTGATTATTCACTTACATCCTCCTTGCCAACTTTACATAAATCGACATGCAACCCTAAACTCTGTAATTCTTTTATAAGAACGTTAAATGATTCTGGCAATCCTGGTTCTGGAACATCATCACCTCTGACAATCGACTCGTAAACACGATGCCTTCCGGTCACGTCATCAGATTTATACGTTAACATTTCTTGCAACGCATAAGCCGCACCATATGCTTCTAATGCCCATACTTCCATCTCACCAAGTCGCTGTCCACCACCCTGCGCTTTACCACCTAATGGTTGTTGAGTCACAAGAGAGTATGGCCCAACAGAACGAGCATGCAATTTATCATCGACCATATGATTCAATTTCATAATATAAATCGAACCAACAGTGACAGACTGATCAAACAATTCACCTGTTCGACCATCACGCAACGTAAAAGTACCTGTTTCAGGAAGCTCTAATTTTTTTAATAAAGGCTGAATATCTTTTTCAAAAGCTGGACCTTCAAAAACGGGAACTCTAAAATGCATTCCTTTTTCTGCGGTCTTTTTTGCTAATTCAAAGAGACTCTGTTGCCCTTCTTCTTTTTCATATTGATCAACAAAATCTTTACCGAAATAATCATTTAAAAAATTCTTAAGCGCGTGAGCATCACGTTCTTCAAGCATTTTTTTAAGATTAATACCAATAGAACGCCCTGCAAATCCAAGAATTGTTTCCAAGATCTGTCCTACGTTCATACGAGCAGGAACACCAATTGGATTTAAAACAATATCAACAGGGGTGCCATCTTTTAATGAAGGCATATCTTCTCGAGGAACAATAATAGAAACAACGCCTTTATTTCCATGACGACCAGCAACTTTATCACCGGCCTGAATAGGACGTTTTTGAGCAATATAAACTTTTACCATCTTAATAACACCAGATGGCAGAGGATCACCCTTTTTAAGTTTATTAATTTTCTCTTCTTTGATGCCGTCAAGAACCTGTAATTGAATTTTTAAAGCTGAAACTAATTGTTCAATCTCTTGATCTATTTTTTTATTTCCAACAACTGTTGAAAACAATTTTTCTAAATCATCAGTATTTTTTAAAGTAAATTTAGCTTCTTTTGCAAGCTCTTTAATTCTTTCAGCAGTCATTTGCTTTAAACATTCTTGATGCTGAGCAAATCCATCTTCAAGTTTTTTAACTTGCTTAATAACTTCGTCTTTGTATCGTTTGTCTTTTCTAATACCACTTCTAGAGAAAATCTTAACATCCGTAATCATGCCTTCAACGCCCGCTTGAACACGCAACGAAGTATCACGGACTTCACGAGACTTTTCACCAAAAATCGCACGTAATAATTTTTCTTCTGGAGAATATTGAATATCGCCTTTGAGCGTAACTTTTCCAACTAAAATATCACCAGGTTTAACACGAGAACCAACTTTAATAATACCATCTTCATCTAAAGCAGACAGCGCCTGCTCACCAACATTTGGAATATCACGTGTAATTTCTTCTGGTCCTAACTTGGTATCTCGAGCATCAACAACATACTCATCGATAGTTACCGAAGTTAACACATCATCAGTAACTAAACGCTTGCTTAAAACAATTGCGTCTTCAAAGTTATACCCATGCCACGGCATAAAAGCTACAAGAATATTTGCTCCTAAAGCCAATTCACCATTGTCCATGGAAGAGCCGTTAGTAATAACATCACCAGCTTTTATTTTTTGACCAATTTTAACAATCGGCACATGATGAACCCATGTACTCATACTCGATTTTTGGAATTTTTTAAGATGATAAATATCAACACCTCGAGCAATCCAATCTTCGACAGAATCGAATGAATCACGATCAACACGAATCATAATTTTATCTGCAGTAACATATTCAACTACGCCAGAATGTTGCGCTATTAAAACTGAATTAGAAGCCTTACCAACTTCTTTTTCCATACCAGTTCCAACGAGTGGAGCTTCTGTTTTAATCAACGGCACAGCTTGACGTTGCATGTTTGCGCCCATTAATGCACGAGATGCGTCATCATGTTCTAAAAATGGAATCAAGGCCGTAGAAACAGATACTAATTGTTTTGGCGAAAGATCAATATAATCAAGTTGCTTAATATCAACTACTTTAAAATTACCCTCTTTGCGAGCAACAACATCTTGTGATTCAAATTTTTTGCTTCCCGGCTCAACAGCATCAGCTTGCGCTATATATTTTCCTGATTCTTCAAAAGCATCTAAGAAAATAACTTCATCTTTTATTTTACCATCATGCACTGATCGATACGCTGTTTCGATGAATCCTAAATCATTTACCATTGCATAAGTTGCAAGAGAAGAAATAAGACCAATCGTTTGACCTTCAGGGGTCTCTATCGGACAAATACGACCATAGTGAGAAGTATGCACATCACGCACTTCGTATGTTGCACGATCTTTTAAAACACCACCAGGCCCAAGAGCAGACAAACGTCTTTTATGCGCAATCTCTGCTAACGGATTTGTTTGATCCATAAATTGTGACAATTGACCCGTTCCAAAAAATTCACGCAAAACAGCACTAAGAGGCTTTACATTCAAAAGATCTTGAGGCATTAACGTACCAAAAGACTCTTGCATTCGAAAACGTTCACGAACAATACGTTCTATGCGCAAAAAACCTAAATAGACTTGATTACTTAATAATTCACCAACAAGACGAACGCGTCTGTTACCTAAATGATCAATATCATCAAGTTCGCCTTCTGCCCGTTCACGCAATCCAACAAGATATTTAATTGTTGCAACAATATCTTCTTCTGTTAAACAACGAATATCTCGAGAAACAGATAGTTTTAATTTGTTATTAATACGAACGCGACCAACAAGGGTTAAATCATAATAACGATTATTAAAGAACATATTATTGAGTCGTTCTTTAATTTCTTCAATCGAAGAACTATCGCCCGGCCAAACTTTAATATGCAATTCTTTTAAAGCTTCTTCTTGCGTAAAACACTGATCATAAAGCAACGTTGTCGCTATAGTAGGTTGAGAAGTATAACCAGATGAAGCAACTAATGAAAAAGAAGTTGCATTATGTTTCATCAATTGTAAAAAATCTTCTGTACAAGCTTCACCTTGCTGTGCTAAAACTTCTCCGCTCTTATGATCCATCACATCTTCAACAAAAACTCTGTTTAAAAGATGATCAGGATGCAAAGAAATTTTTTCTATTTTTAAGCTTTTAAGCTTTGCAATACTATCTTGAGTCAATCGACGACCGATAAATGTTCCTTCATGTTCCGCTGGCAACATACCTTTTTCGATACGAAGCCCAAGAATATTATTATCTAAAAGACTGTAAAACTCACCTTTTGCAACATGAATAACATCTGATTTATAAAAAGTAGAAATAATTTTATCACGAGCAATACCAAGCGCTTGCAAAAAAGTAGTGACTAATAATTTTTTCTTTTTATCAATTCTTACATACAAACAATCATTACTATCAAACTCAAAATCCATCCACGAACCGCGCATTGGAATAATACGAGCTAAATAATAATAATGACCACGAGCATCTTTTGTTTTTTTACTTTGCGAAAAAACAACACCAGGAGATCTATGCAGTTGACTTACCACAACGCGGTCAATGCCATTGATTAAAAATGTGCCTTCCGAACCAACTAAAAGTCGACCATTTTTTTCATAAAGATCAACCATAATTGGAATATCAGCAAAGAATATATCTTGTTCTTTAATATCTCTTACAATCCGATCTTTACCTTCTCCGTCCCAACTTATTAATTGCACTTTAACTTTTAATGGCATCGAAAATGTTTGACCATTTGGACGACACTCATCAACGTTCATAGGCAATTGTATTGTTACGCGAGACAGGCAAGAAGGACACGTTCTGTAGCGAGCTGTTTTAGGAGCAGAAGAATCTTCCGACAAACAAGATATTCCAGATTTTTTTGTAACTGGACAATACCATGAATAACGACTTTCTATACCTTTAAGCTTTCCGCACGTGCAAGCCCACGTCCCTAATTCGTAATTCATATACTCTAAGGACATTTTTCCATTGTAATCTACAGGAAAAATATCACGTAGAACTTTCTCAAGTCCAACATTTTTACGTTCAGACGGTAAATAATCTAATTGAACAAACTCATTAAAAGATCTTGATTGAATTTCAATCAAATTGGGAACGGGAACAATATCTTGAACATTGTTAAATGATTTACGAATTGTCTCTCTGCCCACCTGCAGATTGCTCATTCAGCTGCTCCTTACTAAAAAAACGGCACACTACTTGTCTATATTTGATTAAAAAAAACTTACGCTAATTCGACTTTCGCACCAGCTTCTTCTAATAATTGCTTCATTTTTTGAGCATCTGCTTTAGACGCTGATTCAGCAATAACTGTCGGAGCTTCTTCTACAGCTTTTTTAGCATCACCAAGAGAAAGATTTGGACATACTTGACGCAATGCTTTAATCACATTGATCTTGTTTGCACCACTTTCTTTGATAGTAACTTTATATTCAGATTTTTCTTCAGCTTTTGCAGCAGGAGCAGCATCTGAAGATGCAACAGCACCACCAGCAACAGCTACAGGCATTTCAACTTCAAATCTTTCTTTTAAAGCTTTTACTAATTCAGCTAATTCGGTAACTTTTAATTCACCAATTTGATCAACTATTTTTTCATAAGACTTGGACATTCCAATGCTCCCAGATAATAAACATACACTATATTTTAATTGTTACTTTGTTTCTTTTTCTCAACTTGTTCGATAATAGTAACAAGCTGCGCCATCATTTGATTGGTCATAAATACTAAACCAGTCAATGGTGACTGAATCGCCTGAACAACCATACCCAAAAGAACCGGTTTTGCAGGCAACGTAGCCAATGACTTAACATCATTTGCTGTCAACAACGATGACTCCATCGCTCCAGCAACTATCTTAAAGGATTGCACTTCTTTAGAAAAATGAGACAAAACTTTTGCTATTGCCTGCACTTCTTTATCAACAAATACAACACCGATCTGCTCTTTCATAAATGCTTCAAGGACTTGAGCTTGCTCTACAGTCACCAAAGCTCGCTTCATTAAACGAACTTTAACAATCTGTAAGCGCCCACCTTTATCACGAAGTTTTCTACGCAAAGACTCTGACTGACTTACCGTCAAACCTTTAACATTCACTAAAAAAGAAGCTTCACTTTGAGAAAAATTTTTACTTAAAGAAGTTATTACTTCTTCTTTTTGTTGCTTATTCATACTTATACAACCCTACTTAACCAGCTCTTCAACACGAACACCCATTCCAACACCCATTGTCGAAGAAAGCGTAATTTTTTTTACAAATTTACCTTTTGACGAAGCTGGCTTTGCGCTCATTAATGCTTTTACAAATGCTTGAATATTGTCTTTAATTTTTTCTTTATCGAAAGAAACTTTTCCTAAAGAAAAATGAACAACCGCATTCTTATCATTTTTAAAGAAAACACGACCACTCTTAAGCTCTTTGACAATATTTTCAACATCAAATGTAACAGTACCGATTTTTTTGTTTGGCAATAATCCTCGAGGACCTAAAATCTTAGCAAGCTTACCAACAATATCCATTACATCAGGTGTCGCTACTGCATATTCAAAGTCCATCCAACCTTTACTAATTTTATCGATATACTCTTCAAGACCAACATAATCAGCGCCAGCTTTTTCTGCCTTATCAACGTATTCACCTTTAGTAAAAACGATAATACGAACCTTGCGGCCATTACCATGTGGCAACACCACAGAACCCCTGACAACTTGATCACCTTTAGAAGGATCGATGCCAACATTAATATCTAGATCAACGCTTTCATCAAATTTAGCAAATGCTTTTTCTTTCATCTTGACTACTGCATCATCAAGTGTAAAAAATTTACCTTTTTCAACACCTTGACAAGCATTTTTATATTTTTTGCCTCGTTTCATAGTAGCTTTCTTTCCCGTATACCTTAATTAGTTCTTTATAATATCAACGCCCATACTGCGAGCAGTTCCTTCAACAACCTTCATGGCTGCAGCAAGATCAACCGCATTAAGATCCGAAAGCTTCACTTTTGCTATCTCTTCGATATCATTTTGCGTCAACTTTCCAACTTTAATCTCATTAGGACGAGCAGAACCTTTTTTAAGATTCGCACGCTTTCTAATTAATTCTGAAGTTGGAGGAGTTTTAAGAATAAATTCAAAAGTTCTATTTTTAAAAATAGTAATCACAACAGGAACAGTTTCCCCTTTGCGACTAGCCGTTTGAGCATTAAATGCCTTACAAAACTCCATCATATTAATACCATGAGGCCCGAGCGAGCTACCAATATTAGCAGGACTTGCAGAACCACCAAGAATTTGAATTTTAACCTTTGCTTTTATTTCAGCCATCCATATACCCTATTTTTTAATTTGATCAAAAGTAAGCTCAACAGGAGTCAATCTACCAAAAATACTTACCATCACAGTTAAGCGCTCACCGCCCTCATCAACACTATCAATAATGCCAACAAACCCTGAGAATGGTCCTCCTATTATATCAACTTCTGCTCCAACAACAAATTCATTTTTATTTGTTGTAGAAACAACCACCCCACCTTTTACCTGTGTTAAGATGCGATCAACTTCGCTTTTAGACAAAGCAACTGGAGTATTTCCACCCAAAAATTTTAAAACTTTTGGCGTCGAAAGAACAAAATTCATCGTACTTTGATCAAGCTCCATTTCAACTAAAACATATCCAGGAAAAAGTCTTTCATCTTGCTCTCCACTTTCATCAGCAAAAAAACTTTTAAAACGAACAGACGGAACAAGCACTTGCCCAAACTGCTGATTATCAGCACCTTCTATACGCTTAAGAAGATCTTTTTGAACTCTCTCTTCGTATCCTGCATACACCTGAGCTACATACCATCGTTTCATTCTAATTTCACAATCTTTTAAAAAATTCGCGCAGCAAGCCGTGCAAAAACAAAATCAACAAGCCCCAAATAAATCGCAAAAAAAACAACCAATACCAACACAACAACTGTCGCACCAATCAAATCGGCTTTAGTCGGCCATACAACACGAGAAAATTCACGATTAACATCTGCTAGAAATTGCATTGCGTTTTTAAATTTTTCAACCATCTTTTTCAGCCTATCTTTTTTTATACATCTGATTGGCAGGCCAGGAGGGATTTGAACCCCCATCCATCAGATTTGGAGTCTGCCGCTCTACCGTTCGAGCTACTGGCCTAAAACCAATTTACTTTGTTTCTTTATGAAATATATGCTTACGACACCATGCACAATATTTTTTCAATCGCAAAGAACCGACAGTTCTTTGTTTTGAAACTAACTGAGAATAATTTCTATGCTTACAATCTTCACAAGAAAGACTCGTGATTACTTTATTTTTTGCCATTATCTGGTCACCTTTTGCCTTAACATTAATTTTGCTCTGGAGCCCGCGACCGGATTTGAACCGGTGACCTTTCCCTTACCATGGGAATGCT